>JAHIKV010000092.1 GCA_018897395.1 Planctomycetota bacterium
CATGGCCACCCGGCTCTGGGCCGCCCGGCTCGGCGAGTTCGACATCCCCGTCTTCGAGGTCCGGCCCGG
Organism: Planctomycetota bacterium; assembly: GCA_018897395.1. GTDB lineage: Bacteria > Planctomycetota > Planctomycetia > Pirellulales > Thermoguttaceae > JAHIKV01. The sequence goes on from JAHIKV010000092.1 coordinate 70, forward strand.
CATCATCCAGACCGACATGACCGCCGGCGTGCGCGAGAAATACGATAAACTGCTGGCCGAAGGGCTGGCGATCCAGCGGCGTTGGGGAACGCCCGAGGACGTGGGCAAGGCCGTGGCCGCGCTCGCCCGAGGCGATCTGACCTATTCCACGGGCCAAATCATCATGGTCGACGGCGGAATGACCACGCCGCGATTGTAAGGAACAGAGTTCGGGATAATGTTTCGTATTTGAAATAGCCGGGGGCTAACAGCCCCCGGAGTGTGGCGAACAATGCGGAAAAAGATGTAACAGTTTATTGAGGCTGTCCGGGAATATTTCCATTTAGCCCGCCGTGAATACACGACGGGGAGAGGTGGTTGGACGCACCACGCCGTGCCCCGGGTGTATTCACCCGGGGCTAAATAGCGATTTTCTTGGGAACCATCGAATGTCGCAGTTGCCGGCGGAGATGTTCGAGCGGATTCAGCGGACCGGCGTTGTCGCCGTCCTGGTCGTCGATCGGGCCGAAGACGCCGTTCCATTGGCCCACGCGCTGCTGGACGGCCGTGTCGACGTGCTGGAACTTACGCTGCGGACCGAAGCGGCGATCGACGCAATCCGGGCGATCAAAACCGAGTCGCCGCAAATGATCGTCGGCGCGGGAACGGTGTTGACGGTCAATCAGGTGCATCAGGCGGCCGCGGCGGGGGCCGACTTCGCGCTCGCCCCCGGCATGAACCGCGCGGTGGTCCGCGCCGCCCAATCGGCCGGTCTCCCCTTCGTGCCCGGCGTGGTAACTCCCTCGGACATCGAGCGGGCGTTGGAGTGCGAGTGCCGGGTATTAAAATTCTTTCCCGCCGAGCCGGCCGGAGGGCTGACGTATCTGAAAAGCATGGCCGCTCCATACGCGCACCTGAACGTCCGCTTCATCCCGTTGGGCGGATTGAACGCGGAAAACGCGGGTCGCTATCTCGACGACCCCATGATCCTTGCCGTCGGCGGTTCCTGGATCGCCCAGCGCGAGTCGATCGCCGCCGGGGATTGGCGGTCCATCACCGCACTGGCCCGGCAAGCTCGTTCGCTGGTGGAAAAGTAGGACGGGTTGTCAATTCAACCTGTCATGCGCAGGAACGACTGCTACCGCTGGTTCTCCACCTTTCCGAAGACCATCCGCCCGGCGCTGGTCTGGAGCACGCTGGTGACGGCGACGGAGACGATTTGGTTGATTTTGTCCCGGCCGCCTTCGATGACGACCATCGTTCCGTCTTCGAGATAGGCCACGCCTTGGCCCTGCTCCTCGCCGGCCTTGACGACGCGGACCTCGATTTGCTCGCCGGGTAGGAAAACCGGTTTCAGAGCGTTGGCCAGGTCGTTCAGATTGATCACGATGACGCCCTGCAATCGGGCAACCTTGTTCAGATTGTAGTCGTTGGTTATCAGCTTGCCCTGGAGGTGCTTGGCCAGCGCCACCAGTTTCAGATCGACCGACAGCCCGGCATATTCCGGCAGATCGTGGTCGTGGATCACCAGCTCGATGTCTTCGTTGTTGCGGAGCCGGTTGAGGATGTCCAGCCCGCGCCGACCGCGGCCGCGGCGGAGCCGGTCGGGGCTGTCGGCCACCGCCTGCAACTCGCCGATGACGAACTTGGGCATGATCAATTGCCCGTCGAAGACTTGCGTTTCCACCACGTCGGCGATCCGCCCGTCGATCACCACGCTGGTGTCGAGAATGCAAGGCTTCAGTCCCTTCACTTCCCTTGCAAACTCGACGTAGGGAATGAGGAAGCGGAAGTCGTTCCTGGTCTGCATCAGCAGGCTGATGCACGTGTAGCAGACGACCAACCCCAGCACCGATTGAACTGGTATCCGCAACGCGTCGTTGAGCAAGGGGACCATCGCCAGACCGAGGATGTAGGTCATGAACAGGCCGACCAACATGCCGAAATAGACGGCCGTTATCGTGTCCAGGCGTTTTCGACGGACGGAGACGTCGGCAACGATCACCCCCAGGGCCAGCAATATCAACCCGAAAAAAACCCCCCAGGCCAACGCGGTTGAGTCTTGCTGTACGACGCCGAGCTGAAGAAACGACACGCCCAGCCCGGCCGCCACCAAAATAAATACGCAGCGCAGGATAATCAGACCCATTATGAGGACTCCGAGTATGAATATGTTTTCAGTTGTCAGTTTTCAGTCAGTAGGCCGGGTTGCAACCCGGCATTTACTCCTCGTTCCCACGGTCCTCCGTGGGAACGCACCGCCGGCGACGCTCTGCGTCGTTACCCCGCCACCGACGCGGAGCGTCGGAGCAAGTGGGTTCCCACGCGGAGCATGGGAACCAGGAAACTGACAACTGATAACTGAAAACTGACAACTAATAACAACACCTCAATTGTAGGATTCGGGACCGGAAAGTGGAAGCGCCCCCCTTTTTTCCTTCTCGGTCTCCGGCCACAATTAGCCGCATGAACACGAACACATCCCCTTTGGCCCAAATGGAATCCGCGGCCGCGGCCGGAAAACTCTCGGCCGCGGCCGCGGCAAACATCCGCAAGTGGCTCGAAGAGCCGTATCTCGGCGAGTACGCCCCCCAAGTGGCCGAACACCTCGCGGCCGGAAAATGGGCCGAACTCGAAGAGGCCTTCTGGACAACCGTCCCCTTCGGAACCGGCGGTCGCCGCGGACGGATGTATCCGATCGGCTGCAACGCCATCAACCAACGGACCATCGGCGAGACCGCCCAGGGTTTGGCCGACTACGTTAAAGATGTAGCACGGCCGCCCTCGGCTGTGCCGGGCAACCAAGGACAGCCGGGGGCGGCTGCCCCACACTCTTGCGCCATTGCTTACGATACGCGGCGCCGCTCCCGACAGTTCGCCGAGATTTGTGCCGAGATCATGGTCGAGGCCGGGTTCCAGGTCCATTTCCTCGACGGATTCCGCAGCACGCCGGAACTCTCTTTTACCGTGCGTTATTATCAATGCGACTGCGGCATAATCATCACCGCCAGCCACAATCCGCCCAGCGACAACGCGGCAAAGGTGTACGGTCCCAGCGGCGGCCAATTCATCCCGCCGCACGACGCCGCCTCGATCGAGCGGATGCGGCAGGTAACGTTCGTAAAACGCACGCCGCTGGCCGATGCGTTGGCCGACGGCCGCGTTTCCTACTGCCAGGAAGAGGTGGATGCGGCGTTTATCCGGGCAGTATTGGCGCAGAGCGTTCCAGGCCCACGCGATATAAAAATCCTCTACTCGCCGCTGCACGGGGTTGGGGCGTCGGCCGTCATGCCGGTCCTTTCGGAGGCGGGATTCCGGGAGGTGGAGATTTTCGCCCCCCACGCCGCGCCCGACGGCGATTTTCCCAACGTGCCCAACCACGTCGCCAACCCGGAAAACCCGGCCGTCTTCGACTCGATGATCGAACACGCCCTGCAGAACGGCGCCGAACTGATCCTGGCCACCGACCCGGATTGCGACCGGCTGGGTTGCGCCGTGCGGCGGTCGCTCGAACCCGAGGCGCCCTGGGTCACGCTGACCGGCAACCAACTCGGCGCGCTGTTGGCCGATTTCCTGCTCGACGCCCGACGCACGGCCGGCACGCTCACGCCGGAACACTACGTCGTAAAAACGCTGGTCACCACGGAACTGATCCGCCGCGTGGCCGACCATTACGGCGTGCAAACCTTCGGCGATCTGCACGTGGGCTTCAAGTGGATCGGCGCGGAGATGGACGCCCGCGGTCCCGAGCGGTTCGTCTTCGGCACGGAGGAATCTTATGGGTTCCTGGCCGGCGATCACGTGCGGGACAAGGACGCGGCCGTCGCTTCTCTGCTGACTGCGGAGCTGGCCGCCCGGCTGAAGTCGGAAGGCAAAACGCTCTACCAACGACTCGACGAGTTGTTCCTCCAGCACGGCTGTTTCAGCGAAGGTCAGATCAACCTTCGGATGCCGGGCGAGAAGGGGATGGAGGAGATGCGGTCGCTGATGAGCGGCCTCCGCGCCCGACCGCCCTGCTGCCTCGGGGGAATGAAGGTGGCCGGCGTCCGCGACTATCTGAAACTCGAACCGAAGGGCGATCTGGTGATCTTCGACCTCGAGGCGCGAGGGAACTACGTGGCGGTGCGACCCTCGGGCACGGAACCGAAAGTGAAGATTTATCTGTTCGCCTGCGACCCGCCGTCGGCCGTCGGCGATCTCGAATCGACCAAGGCCGCACAGGCCGAACGGATCAAGGCGATCGGCGACGACCTCCGGGCTTCTTCGGGTACGTGACCCCGTAGGTTGCGTACTTGCATGTATCCTACGATGCTTGAAAACGAAAAAGCCCACCCGTTGCGACGGGTGGGCTTGATTTCCAACAAGGCGACTGTCGGCCACATTTAGCCCCGGGTGAATACACCCGGGGTAACGGACGTTTCGCAGTCAATACTGCCCGCCGTGTATTCACGGCGGGCTAACTGAAAAATTCGCTCATGCCGCCTTTTCGGGCAGCTTCTTAATCGCCAGCGAGAGCACGATCCACGTCCAACCGTGGAAGAGCATCTCGATGCCAATCAACAAGCCCAGAATCCAGAGCGACGACTCGGGGAAACGGTCGTATAGACGATAGATTATCACGCCCAACAGGAACGTGATGATGCCGTTCAACAGCGACCATCCCCAATATGGGAAGCGGATCACCAGCGAGGAAACGATGCGGAATCCGCCCACCACGATGAAGAACGCTGCGATGAACAGCGTCAACGCCTCGACGGTTTTTAACAACGGCGTGTCGATAATCATGAACCCTACCGCCGTGTAGAGTATGCCCACGAGCAATTGGAGCATCAGTCCGCTCCACTTTCCCGCCCAAAACGCTTGGATGATCGTGGCCACGCCGGCGATCATCAACACCACTCCCAACACCACCATCGCGGCCACGGAAGTCAGCGCCGGGAAGATTATCGCGGCCACCCCGCAGACCACCAACAGAATGCCGTACAACAACAGCCACAACCAATCCGACCGCAGATGGTGGAACTCTTGCTCCAGTAATGCACGGCCGGCGACGCTTTTGCCTTCAGCGTTCATGAGACTTGTCCTTTCCTTACATTCTTTCATTCGAGGATACGAAAAACGACGGTTAGCAGCCCGTTGAAAAAGGGCGCCACTGCCGGCTTGCCCAGCAGTGTTTTTCCGGGAGTTTCTCCCATGCACTGCTGGGCAAGCCGGCAGTGGCGCCCAAACTCCCAAATCCGACTTTTTCAACGGGCAGCCGGGTTCGGCTACAAAAGGGCAAATTGCCCTACCCTCAAAGATAGGACAGAAATAACGTCCGAAGAGCAAAAAGGGGGTCGGTCCTTGGATTATAGTGTTATTGCGATTATAGGGGAGATGCCGCGACTTTTCCGCTCGGGGGACTATAATTTAAGGACCGACCCCTTATCGCTCGGACGCATTGCCCTTTTCGTCTCCGCATTTATACGTTGCACACGGAAAGAAGTGAAACATTCTTCTCGGATGGAGAAGATAGTTACACTTCCGGCCGTTCACCGTATATAATTGTCGCTCTGCGGACAACCTGTTTTTCTTCGGTCCCGAATATGCCCACGGTCGCTCAAATCGCCGCGCTGCTCGAACAACTTGCCCCCCCACGTTTGGCCGAGGAGTGGGACAACGTCGGGTTGTTGGTCGGCAACGGCAACCGGGAGGTCAAAAAATTGATGACCTGCCTGACGGTCACGCCGGTCAGCGCGGCCGAGGCCGTCGAAGCCGGCGCCGACCTGGTCGTCAGCCATCATCCGATTCCCTTCATCGCCACGAAGCGGCTGACCGCCGAGAGCACCTCCGGCCGGTTGCTGCTGGAGCTGATCGCCGCGCGGGTCGCGGTGTATAGCGCGCATACGGCGTTCGATTCATCCGGCGAGGGAATAAATCAACGTCTGGCCGAAGGGCTCGGCCTGCATGGGATTGTCCCCTTGACGCCGCATCCGGAAGGCCAAGGGACGGGCCGATGGGGTTGGCTCGGCGAGCCGATTCCGCTCGAAGAGCTTGCCGGGCGATTGAAGCGGTTCCTTGGGATCGAGCGGTTGCAGATGGCCGGCCGGCCGGACCAGCCGGTCCGCACGGTGGCGATCGGTTGCGGCGCGGCCGACGAGTTGCTCGGCGCCGCCCGCGAAAACGGCTGCGACGCGATGGTCCTTGGCGAGGCCCGGTTTCACACCTGTCTCGAAGCGGAAGCCGCGGGCGTCGGTCTGTTGTTGCCCGGCCACTTTGCCAGCGAGCGGTTCGCGGTCGAGCGACTGGCGGAATCGATTGGCGGCCGGTTCCCGGAGGTGGAGGTTTGGGCCAGCCGCAGCGAACGCGACCCGTTGCGGTGGGGGTGAAAAGGGATTAGGGATTAGGGATTAGGGATTGGGGATTAGAACACTGTGGTTCAGCTTTTCGTGAGACGTGAGCTTCCAATCCCTAATCCCTAATCCCCAATCCCTAATCCCTTCCCTGGCTACTTCACAAAACCGCTGAAAGATGCTCTGATGTGATCGGTGCTGGCGGAAGGGATTCGCACCGATGGAACGACAAGCCGATTCATCATCGTCTACCAATCTGCGATCGTCGGGGGCGACACGCCGCCGTGTGCGATTGCCGGCGGTCGGGGCTAACGCGGCCGACCACGCGACGGTTTATTTCTTTCTGCAATCGGTGTTTCAAGGCCCGTCGGCGGCCGAGTTCCAAGCCTCGCTGGACGATCCGTTTTATGAGCCGCACGATCGGCTGCTTTTGCGGCAGTGGCGGCGGATCGTGGCCCACGTTCACGTTTCCCATCGCACAATGCACTTCGGCCCGACGACGATTCCAATCGCGGGTTTGGGTTGGCTGGGCGTCGCGGCGGAGTACCGCGGCCAAGGATTGGGTGCCCATTTGCTCCGCGCCGCCGAGGTCCGAATGGAGACCGACGGCGCGTTGCTGGGGTTGCTTCGGACCTCGATACCCCGCTTTTTCCGCCGTGCCGGCTGGGCAGTATGCGCAGCGGCCAGTTATCGCCGCGTCGACGCCTGCGCACTGCTTGCCCGGCTCTTGGACCGCCGCATGATTCCTCGCCGCCGCCGCTTTCACGTCCGACCGTTGCTTCGTTGGGAATATCCGACGTTGGCGCGCATTTACGCCCAAAACGTACTACATTCGCAGCTTCCTCCGACATCCAACGTGGATTCATCCGAGCCGGAGCATTGGCCTAAACACAGCCGGGGGCCGATCGACGGTTGCACCGCCCACGGTCCGTTGGAGCGGACCGAGGCCTATTGGAAATGGCTGCTCGACCGGCGCGCGTATGATCAGCTCTACGTGGCTTTGGAGGGACCGGAACTGCTGGACATGGACGAGACCAGCACGCGCGTGGTGGGCTATGCGGCGACTCGCGGCGAACAGATATTGGAGCTGATGGTCGCGCCGGACCGCCCGCGGGCGGCCGTCGAGTTGTTGGCCCGCTGTTGCGGCGAAGCCATCGAACACGGCCGGCATTGCGTCCTGCTCCACGCGCCGCCGTCGAGTCCGTTGCTCCGGGTCTTTGACGATGCGGATGGCATTGGTCATCCGGCGACGTCCGAACACGGCGAGACATACATGATGCGGTTGCTCAACCCATTGGGGTTGTTGCGGCGGTTGCGCGGCGAGTTCGACCGCCGCGCCGTCGGGGCCTGCCTGCCGCGCCCCCTCGATCTAGGGCTGCTGGTCGAAGGCCGGAAATACCAGTTGGAACTTGGCCGCGAGGGCGTCCACGCCTCTTCCAGGCGGATTGGC
>JAHIKV010000093.1 GCA_018897395.1 Planctomycetota bacterium
ACCTGTTGCAGGTAAAAGCCCTGCAACACTAATTTCCGTTCGCTAATGGCAAACCGCCGTGCGACGGAAAATTGCACTGACCATTGATTTCTCCAGTGGAAAGATACACAAGCTGGGCATTTTCTCAGAAAGTGCAGAAATGGTTCCTGACACCTTTTAACGGATCTTTTAACGGATAGTGGAATCATAATTGTGGCCCGAGCGGCTTCATTATGGTATATTAGAGATATGGTGAACTTCGGCAAAGCCCCCGTTCTCAGAGAAGCGTCTTCATTTCTTCGGATGAAGCGTTGCGTATTGAGCGGATTCTTACGGTCACTGAAACCGATAGTGTGATCGAGGGACTCCCCCCACTCGACGAAGAAACTCGTCTGTGTCTCCGCCGGCAAATCAAAGCATGTTCCTCGCCCTCGCCAAAGCTCGATCAATGATTTCCGTCATCGGGTCATAGTAGGCCGGATTGCATTCCGGCCTACTGTCACTTTGGCTTTTTCCTCTCATCCATCCGCTGCTGTTGATGCTGACGGCGGCGCTGGGCGCGGGTGGCGTGATGGATTTCGGCCTTGGCCAACGGGGTGCCCAACTGCTCGCGCATCTGGTCGATGCGGTCGCGCAGGGCGGCGGCGCGCTCGAACTCCAATTCCTCCGCCGCCGTGAGCATCTCTCCCTCCAACTCGGCCAAAAACTCCTCGGTGATGTATTGCGTCTCATCGCCCCGGCCCACCGCGGCGTTCGATCGGGCGTGGGCGGCCGCCTCCGACTCGATACCCACACGGATGCTTTTGCGGATCGTCTCCGGCGTGATCCCGTGGGCCGCGTTGTACTCCTCCTGCATCCGACGGCGGCGACGGGTCTCCTCGATCGCACGCTGCATCGAGTTGGTCACCTTGTCGGCGTAGAGGAGCACCTTGGCGTTGACGTTTCGGGCCGAGCGGCCGATCGTCTGCATCAGCGAGGTCTCGCTCCGCAGGAATCCCTCCTTGTCGGCGTCGAGGATGGCCACCAGCGAGACCTCCGGCAAGTCCAGCCCCTCGCGCAACAGGTTCACGCCCACCAGCACGTCGAACTCCCCCAGGCGCAGGTCGCGGAGCAGCTCGACCCGCTCGAAGGCGTCCAGATCGCTGTGCAGCCACTTGCAGCGGACGTCCTTCTTGCTGAAGTAAGCGGCCAGGTCTTCGGCCAAACGCTTGGTTAGCGTAGTGACCAGCACCCGTTCGCCGACGGCCGCTCGCTCGCGTATATGCTGAAGCAGGTGCGGCACCTGCGAGCGCGCCGGGGCCACCTCGATCTCCGGGTCCAACAGGCCGGTCGGCCGGATCACCTGCTCGACGTATTGCCCGCCGGTCTTCGCCAGTTCATAGGGGCCGGGGGTGGCCGAGACGAAAATCGCCTGGTCGATCTTCCCCTCCCATTCCTCGAACCGCAGCGGCCGGTTGTCCAACGCGCTCGGCAGACGGAACCCATGCTCGACCAGCGTCACTTTGCGGTTGTGGTCGCCGGCGTACATGCCGCGTACTTGCGGCGCGGTGACGTGCGATTCGTCGACGAAGAGCAGGAAATCGTCGGGATAAAAGCTGAACAGCGTGTCGGGGGGCGAGCCGGCCGGCCGACCGCTCAACGGCCGGCTGTAGTTCTCGATCCCCGAACAATACCCCATCTCCTGGAGCATCTCGATGTCGTAGCGGGTCCGCGCGCTGAGCCGATGGGCCTCGATCATTTTCCCCTGATCCTTGAACTGTTCGAGCCGATCTTTCAACTCCTGCTTGATCTCGGCCACCGCGCCGGCGATCCGTTCCTCGGGCAGCACGAAATGCTTCGATGGATAGACGAACAGCCGCTCGGACCGTTCGATCACCTCGCCGCTGGTGGGATTGATGACCGAAAGCTGCTCGACTTCGTCGCCCCAGAACTCCACTCGGAAGGCGGTCTCTTCGTAGGCCGGCCAAATCTCGACGCAATCGCCGCGGACGCGGAATTTTCCGGGCTGAAACTCGATGTCGTTCCGCTCGTATTGAATATCGACCAGTTTGGCCAACACCTCGTCGCGGTCGAACGCTTGGCCGGTCTCCAATCCGACCATCATCGCCCGATAGTCCTCCGGCGAACCGAGGCCGTAAATGCAGGATACGCTGGCGACGATAATCACGTCGCGGCGGCTGACCAACGCGCTGGTGGCGGCCAGTCGAAGCCGCTCGATCTGCTGGTTGATCGCGGCGTCCTTCTCGATATAGATGTCGCGCTGCGGAATGTAGGCCTCTGGCTGGTAATAGTCGTAGTAGCTGACGAAGTAGTGGACGGCGTTGTGGGGAAAGAACTCCTTGAACTCGGAATACAACTGTGCGGCCAGCGTCTTGTTGTGCGACATGACCAGCACGGGCCGCTGCGCCGCTTGGATCACGTTGGCCATCGTGAAGGTCTTGCCCGAGCCGGTCACGCCCATCAGCACCTGTTGTTTTTTCGCGTCGCGCAGCCCGTCGATCAGGGCCTTGATGGCCTGCGGTTGATCTCCGGCGGGCTGGAATGGTGCGACGAGTTGGAACATGATGGTTATGGCTCTTACGGAGTGAAATACGCACGTCTAAATACAGCGCATGACTTACTCCGTTTAGCCCCGGCGTCCACGCCGGGAAAATATCGCTTTGCAGTGGTCGGTGCATCTTGTCTGAAAGCCAACCACCCGTTAAAGTGGGATTGTGGGGATACGTATTTGTCCACCACCGGCCCTCTCCCATGAGCACTTATCGTATAATACAAGGTAGCAATGCTTCAAGTAAGGAGGTTCTCATGGTTTATCGTGGTCATGTAAAAAACGGCATTGTAGTGCTGGATGAGACGCCTAGCCTTCCAGAAGGCGCCGAAGTGCAAGTGGCCGTGGTGCCGCCGGATACGAAGGAGTCCACATTGGGGGCGCGATTGATGAAGTTTGCCGGGAAACTCGAAGGGCTGCCGTCCGATCTGGCCCGCAATCACGATCACTACTCGCACGGAGCGCCGAAGAAGTGAAGGAAGTATTTACCGATACGGAATGGTCTCTGACCGATTGTATCTCTTGCGTGGTAATGCAGGAGCGCGGCTTGACCGATGCCCTTACATCGGATCACCACTTCGAGCAGATGGGGTTCCGAAGCCTCCTCTGAACCGCCTCAAGTCAGTATGATTGACACCCCGTAAAGGAAGGGGTAGGATCTATGACTGGGTGTCAAGGCCGAAAACGGCAGAATTTGTGCCGGGAGGTTCAGGCAGTGAGCAAAGGCTGGTATTACCAAGTGATGGGGGAAATCATCGGACCAGTATCTTCCGCGGAACTTCGAGCCGCTGCGCGTGCTGGAATAGTCTGCCCTGGTACTTTTATTCGGAAAGGTACGACCAGCGACTGGATATCGGCAATGTCGGTTGAAAACCTGATTGAGCCGCCAAAGCTTCAAGACGGAATCTCATCTTCACACGCAGACGAACATGCCTCTCGTTGCGGTCCCTTATCAGCCGATGATCTCGACGCAATAGCATTGGAAGCTGTGAGCGTTAGTTCTCCCAAAGTAAAAGAGGAAGAAGGATCCGTTAAATCCGATGTGGCGACAGCGGGGCAGAGTTCAAAATGGCGAAAGTGCCCGGACTGTGGAAATATGGTTTCCAAACGCGCTTTGCAATGTCCCACATGTGGCCGATCTTTCACTTCTTTCCAATCCTTTCCCGTAGCGTCGCAGGCCGGCTCACGTTCTGTTTGGTTCATCATTATTCCACTCTCGGTAATAGTCGGTCTTATTTACTGGGGATTTCAGGTCATCGGCGTCATGGAGCCCGAGAGGCCAATGGAACGTATTCATCAACAGGCCCAGGAAGAGCTACGGCGTATTGAACGCGAAGTCGCCGAAGACGCAGTGCGGCAGTACGATATTGCGAAACGGAGTGGAGCCGCAATGGACGCCTACATCCATGCAGGACTTGTCGCAGCGGCATACATACAGGCAAAGGACGAAGTCAACTATCGGAAATGGAAGGCTATAGAGTATCAGGAAGGCATTCGCGCTGGGGTACCACAGAATTGAGATGGAAAAGAGGCGATCCCTATTAGCGAGATAGATTCATTTTCGCGGCGGGCGGCACCGGTGACCCGTTAGACGGCGTGTTGGCTCTTACAAGAAAAAGGAGATACTTATGGCAAGCATTCCGAAAAAAGTGTCGGATCGATTTATCAAGGCCGTGCCAAAGTACCAGAAAATCCTGCGGACTGCGAAGGATCACGATGTAAAGGAATCCGATACGGTCTCGATACTGAATGACATTTTCCGCGATGTTTTCGGCTACGACAAATTTATTGAAGTTACCGGTGAGTATGCGATCAGGGGCACGTACTGCGACCTTGCGCTCAAGGTTGACGACAAAGTGCAATTTCTGGTCGAAGCCAAGGCCATTGGAATCGGGCTAAAGGATCCCCACATCAGACAGGCTGTCGATTACGGCACACGCGAGGGTCTACCGTGGATCGTATTGACCAACGGCATTGAGTGGAAAGTCTACCGAATCAGGTTTAAGCAACCCATCAGCTTTGATCTGGTCTGCGACTTCGATTTTCTCGGTCTCAAACCCCGACAAAATAAAGACCAGGAATGCTTGTTTATTCTCGCCAGGGAGGGGCTTGGCAAGAACGCCCGTGAGGATTTCTACGAGAGGGTTCAGAGCGTAAATCGGTACGTGATTGGCAACCTGATCCTTGCCAAGCCTATTCTTGCCGTCATTCGGCGCGAGCTAAAGAGACTTGCACAGGGAATGAAGGTCGATATTGCCGACATCGAACAAATTGTCAGAAGTGAAGTGCTCAAGCGAGAGCTTGTTGAGGGAGATGAAGCTGCGGCAGCACAAGCACGGATCAACAAGATATACAAGAAAATCGCAAAGTGCCACAAGGACAACCCTGTTGTCACAGATGGGAAACAAGCTGAGAAGCGGGACGAACCACCGAAGCGAGACGACGCGGAATCTGCCGTTCAAGAAACGTTCCATGCGGATGGAGAAGATAAAAACAGACAATAGCCGCTCAATCTTCACGACACATGCACGCAGAATCCGATGTCCGCTCCGACCGCCTGGGCATAGCGGTAGAGCGTATCGACCGTCGGGTTCAGGTAGACGCCGTTTTCGAGCCGGCTGACGGCCGCGCGATCCATGCCGCTGCGAGCGGCCACATCCGTTAGGCTCAGACCTTGCCGCTCGCGGTGTTTTTTCAAGGTGCCCAACATCGCCCGCAGCTCCATGTATTCGCCTTGGGGTACGATTTCCTTGGCGTCGCCGGCGGCAAGCAGGTCTTCCAGTCCGGGGCGTTCGCGTTGAAAGCGATCGCGAATTTCCTTCAGTTGCCGCTGTTGTTCGGGTGTCCGCTCGATTTTTCGCCGCATTCGTTACACTCCTCGATCCGCAACTCGCCACGCCATCTATTGTAATATATTACAACGCACCGGGGGCGTTGTCAATCATTTTCCGGCAACGTTTTCGGCGTTGGGCATGGGACGCAGATAGGGGCGGATGCGTTCGAGCGTTTTCGGCCCGATTCCTTGTACACGGCGCAGGTCGTCGTGGTCGGCGAACGGTCCGTCCGACTCGCGCGAGGCGACGATCCGCTGCGCCAGCGTCTCGCCGATGCCCGGCAGTAGTATTAGCTCCGGCCAGTCGGCGGCGTTGATATCCACCTCGAACCGGGCCACGAGCGGCTCGGCCCGGTCGATCTCGATCAGCCGGCCCCGCCATCCGCCCTGAGAGACCCACCAGCCGATCATCGTCGCCAGCGCGAGTACGACCAGCGCCGCCACGGCGGTCTGATCGGCCCGACGCAGCAGCCAGCGGGGATGACGCGAAGGGTCGGGTATGGGGACTTTTGTCATCTGTTGTCGCATTGGTCTCAATTTCCACCCCCGCCCCCCGTGTGTTCACGGGGAGCTAACTGATATGCTATCGGTA
>JAHIKV010000015.1 GCA_018897395.1 Planctomycetota bacterium
CGCCGTGGTGTTGTTGTTGATCGCGTGGCGGCTGTTGCGGCGGCGGCGTAAAGTCGAGTCTCCGCTCAGGGCTGATCTAAAGGTCGAAGTGGCGGCCCTTGAAGACCGCGGCCCGCCCGAGGGTCCGCCCGTGTTCGAGTTCTACAACCTCCCGGTCCGGCTGGCGGCCGTCGTCCTGGCGCCGGTGGGCGTGAGTCGGGAGCTACCGCCGGACGATCAGCTCTCGCCGCTGCTCGACGCGCTCATCCCGGGCCTGGACAAGGTATCGGCGTTGCATCGGCCGTTGGTCCGCCGCTGGCCGAATCAGGTCAGCGCGCGGGGCTTCGCCCATCTGTTTTTCAACCACGCCCGATTGCCCGGCGTCGGCGGCAAGGGTACCGTCTGGTCCTCCGTGGCCGGAGTGGTCAAGGTAGGGAAACAACCTGTGATGGCCGGTCTGGTCCTTCGCGCCGCCGCCCCGAACAGCCTCGGTCAGACGGTCATCGACGCGGAGCATCAGTGGCTGGGGTGTTTGCGGGTGAAGTGGGGTTAGTGGATAGTGGCTAGTGGCTAGTGGATAGTGAAAAACGCCCCGCGACTGCGGTCGCGGGAGAAATTGCCGCTTGCGGCTTCGCAATAAATTTTCATAAACCGCTTGCGGTTTTGCATCCATGCTAATTTCAGGAAAAAGACTGAAACGAACTCGTTTGATCCAAGGCGGAAGATACGTTGTGGCCGTCGAGGTGGAAATGGTGATCCCCCCCGACGATCCAAGCGAGCCGTGCTACGAAGCTGAGACCGTTCAACTACTCCGTGAAGTAGCCGAACACGCGGAGCAAGGCGACCGCAATTGGATACAAGAGCACGGCACGGTGTACGAGTTGGTCACTTCAACACGATGAATTCATCTCGGACAAATCCCATCGTCTCCGTATATTGGTTGTGGATCGTCGTGATCGCGGGCATCTTGGCCAATGTGCCCGTGGTGCCCTATGATCCCGGCAAAGCTCCCGCATACCATCTGCCAATATCATTTCTTTACAATGAAGCCATATCCGACTCCCACTCTTGTACGGATATAGGCGACGACAAGTGGATTCTGGGGCATGCCATTGTGTCAGTCGTCTTGGCGATCGTCGCCACGGTCCTCCATCGCGCCTGGGCCAAGCGACACCAAACGCCGTATCGTCCCGACAAATTTACATTGCGAGGACTCCTGTTGACCACGGCCGTTTTAGCGGGCATCTTCGGCTTGTTCGCCTCCGCCGGATCCATGTATATTCTCTATGTGGTCGTATTACTTTTTGTCGCGGGACGGATGGCGCCATTGCTGCTTGCGGCCTGGGGGCTGTAATCGTCCGGCGCGAGTCCTGCCGCAATCAACGCCGAGTGGCTCTATAGTTCGACATTTCAATTTTGGCATTCCTTCGACATTTTGATTTCGACATTCGACTTTTCCATGCCGCACTCCGCCCGACTCCGCCGAGATGCCCTGCGAATATGGCATGCCGGAGTCGAAGCGGTTCGGCCCGAGCGGTTGGTGCCGCAGTGGCTACGCGTGGTGGAGGGACGGGCACTCCTGTGTGGCACGGCCGCCCTCGGCTGTGCCGGTCAGTATCCACAGCCGGGGGCGGCCGTGCCGCTCGATTCCATCCGACGCATCGTGGTGGTCGGCGGGGGTAAGGCGGCCGCGGGGATGGCCGAAGCGGTCGAAGCGGTGCTCGGCCCGGAACTGATGGCCGAAAAACAACTCGCCGGTTGGGTCAACGTGCCGGCCGAGTGCCCTCACCCCCGGCCCCTCTCCCAAAGGGAGAGGGGAGTTCTGAAACGGCCGCTAAACGTGCGACGCATCCACCTGCACACCGCACGTCCGGCGGGAGTGAACGAACCGACGACCGAGGGCGTGGCCGGATCGGACGAAATCCTGCGGCTGGTCGAATCGCTCGGCCCGGATGATTTATGTCTGTGTCTGATTTCCGGCGGCGGGTCGGCGCTGATGCCCGCCCCGGCGGAAGGGATTTCGCTGGCCGACAAGCTGGCCGTCACCCGGCATCTCAGCGCCGCTGGGGCCAACATCGAGCAGCTAAACACCGTGCGGAAGCAACTCAGCCGGATCAAAGGGGGCGGCCTGTTGCGGGCCTGCCGCGCGGGGCGATTGGTCTCCCTGGTGATCTCCGACGTGCTCGGCGACCGGCTCGATCTGATCGCCTCCGGGCCGACCGTGCCGGATCGCTCGACGCCCGGCGAAGCGTTGGAGGTTTTGGAGCGTTTCGGCGCGCGGGAAGCCGGGATTTCGCCGGCGGTGTTCGACTTCTTGAAACATGCCGAGTTTAGCCGCCGCGTCCACGCGGCGCAATTTCCCGGCGTGGACGCCGGGGCTAAACGAGAATTCGATACCATAAATCTCGTCATCGGCAACAACGCCACGGCCGTCGCCGCCGCGGCCGAGGAGGCGCAACGGCTCGGCTACTCCGTGGACGCCGCAAGCGCGACGCAGTCCGAAGGGCCGGCCGAGGAGATCGGCCGCCAACTGGCCGAATCGGCGTTGAAAATGCGCGACGCCGCCGGGCAAACGTGCCGTCGGCTGCTAAACGATCAAGACGCCATCAATAAAAAGTGCCTGATCTCCGGCGGCGAGCCGGTTGTTAAGCTGGTCGAACCCTCGCGGCGCGGGCTGGGCGGGCGGAACCAGCAACTGACCCTCGCCGCGCTGCTGCGACTGGCCGACGACGGCGCGGCGAACATCGCCCTGCTCTCGGGCGGAACCGACGGCGAAGACGGACCGACCGACGCCGCCGGCGCGTTCCTCGACGCCGATGTCATAGCGGCGTCGCGCCGAGCGAAACTCGATCCGGCAGAATATCTCAGCCGCAACGACGCCTACAACTTCTTTGCCCCGCTCGACGCCCTGATCCGCACCGGTCCGACCGGCACTAACGTCTGCGATTTGCGGGTCGTACTTTCGAGGTGACCTTGCGCCGGCCGCCGTCGGCCGGTTCATCCGCGCCCAAGGCCGCGACGGCCGTTTCCACGGCCCATTGAACGAGCCGCGGATGAGCGATCAGCGCCTCTTCCGACATCACCACTTGCTCCTTGTCGAACGGTGCCCCGCCGGGAACGATATGTCCCCTCGGATTCGCCGTTCTCATGCCGCGACGATGGATATTGGCGGCCGTCGTGGAAAGGTAGAGGCCGACGACCAGCACCCGCTTTTTGCGGCCCAGGGCTTCATTGATGGCGGTCAATCCGGCCGATGGATATTCCTGGCCCACGCCGACGCCGGCCCAGTTTCCAAAACTGATTCCGGTCTTGCCGCAACAATGCGTAACGATCCGTCGCAGCAGGCGCTCGATCATCAGGGCGTGCTCGGCATCGCCGTGGGCCAGCAGCACGATGGCCTCGTCCTCGGGCGTTTTCGAGAGTTTCTTGACCTGGTCCAATGCGTACTGCTGGAGCACGTCGCCTTCCGCGAGAGTTTGCGTCAGCATGATGGGCACGTTCGGCCGCGCGGCCCGGCCGCCTTCCTCGGCCAGAACGGCGGCGATCCGCGGCGACCAATAGATGCCGAGCACGGCCGGCACGTCGAAGTGCGAGTGGCCGCTGGGGGTGATGAACAACGGAACGGCAATGATCCGGTCGCAGCCGGCGGCCTCCAACTCGGCGACGGCCGTCGGAACGTCGGGCTTGGCGAACTCGAGCATAGCGGTACGGACCGCCTTGAAACGCCCCCGTTTCTCGACCTCCTTCGCCACCCGCCGGCCGAACTCAAATACCGGCTCGTTCCACTTGGCGCTCGGCGAGCCGTGGGCGACGAGCAGCAACCCCGGCTCGGCCGACGCCCGAGATGCGGCGATTCCAACCACCATCGACAAGAACACGAAAGTAACACATAACTTGAATACCTTTTGCATGATTATTCTCATTGGTCTCGTTGGTAAAAATTGGGTGAATCGAATACTGCACGGAAAGCGTTCACGCGATTCGGCCTGCCTGTCACGGCAGGCCGAATCGGTGATGCGCATCGACTTTCAGGCCATTACGTCAGCAATTCGCCGGCGTCGAAGGATTCGGGCAAGGCCCAAACCCAGGAAAGCGCCCGCGACCAGGACGATCGTTCCCGGCTCTGGAACGATATATGGAGGATCGCCATCCGCGTTGCCGAAGCTGGCATATTTGCTGCCGACGCCCTCGTCTGGAGCGGCGAAGACAAGCCCGTTATTGACGGCCTCGCCGCCGGTGACCCAACTGTTGTAGAGGTCCGTGATATCCACGCTGTAGCGGCCGTTTGCGGTCATGGTGATGGTGCAAAGCGGCGATGACGCATCGAGGTTGTCCCGAAGCGTTTCACGAAGATCCCAACTTGCACCGTCACTGCCGCCCAGATCGCTCACGTCGATGCTGCCGGCGCCGTATATGGACAAAACAGCGGGATTGTCCTCGGACGCAGGAGTGGTACCCATGGCTCCCACGCCCAACAAATCGAAATACAGACGCGCGGATTCAAGCGTCGAATCCCCGATGTCGTTGAATTTGATCCAGCCGTAACCCCACATGTTGGCTGGGGGGTCACCCATATGGTAATTCAACGGCTGTGCGAGAAAGTAGGTTTTCTGACCGGTGGGGCCGTCGGGTGTGCTGACGTAGGCGCTGCCGCCGCCCATGAAAGTGTATCCGGTCAACGAGCAGTCAAAGGTTTCCGCCGCGCCAGTTTGGGCGAGCGCCAAGCCGCCGATGATCGCTGCGGCCACGCAAGATACAATTCTGTGCCGTAACATGATTGCTGTCCTTTCTTGAAATGTAGCCGTTCACGGGCCTCAGAAACATTCTGAGAAATTGTCCCGGACGGTACAAACTGCAAACACTATTGTCGCTAAGGAGTTGTTAAGAAATAACTTATCCGTTTCGTTTTCGCGGACGGATGGTGTAGTTCCATTTGGGTAGGACGTTATGGCGAGACAACCGCACTGTTGCCTTGGCTTCCTCGGATGTCTTGACCTTGGTCGGGTAGAACTTTGTGTCCAACGATGCGCGGCAACGAAAGCCAGTGCTCGACTGGGTAGTGCGGATGTGCTTCAGCATGACTTCGTAGCTGGTCAATGGTTCGCCGGCCCAATTGGCGCTGATCAGATTGAACATGCGGTGCTCGATCGGGTTCCACTTGGAGGTACCGGCGGGATAATGTCCGACAGTGATCGTCAATCCGAATTCATCAGCCAGGTCTTGCAGCCCCACCTTCCAGGCCCAACAACGGTTGCCGTTGGCACCTCCGCCGTCGGCTTCGATGGCCAGCCGCGAGGCCCCCGGATACTCGCGGCAGCCGACCCGCAGCCACCACGAACGGATGGCACATACTGCAAAAGCTGCCGTCTGATGCGTGGTGCCGATCACGACGTAGCCTGTGTTGCGATTCTCGTCATAAATGCCATAAGGGAAGGCGCGGCCTTGGGCCAGCGTGGGAAAATCGTGGTCCAACACGTCGCGGTCCTCACATCGCCAAGCACGCCCGCCATTCTTGAAGTTGCCCACCAGTTCCTTTTTCTTCGTGTCCACGCTGATTATGGGCCAATCGTGCCGCTGACATCGCCGACGCCGACGCCCCAACAAGCGGAACTGCTGGTCGCGGTACGGGTCTTTCTTCCCACCCAGCCGCTTGCGGTTCGATCGCAACGAGTACCTCTGCGCCCGCAGCAGACGGGCCACCGTCACATGGCTCGCCTGCACGCCACGTCGTTTCAATGCAGCGGCCAACTTGCGTGTGGTCTTGTGGGTCCATCGCAGACCTCCCATCGGACTGCCGGCCGTTGCATCCCGCAACAATTCCTTCAACAACTCCCGCACACGAGGAGTTTTTTTTCCACACACTTTCGTCCGCCGCCGCGCCGACGCACGCGGCTTGAAGACTCCGCTTGTCCTCGCTCGCTCTCACGCAATCCGCGACGGATCGTGATGCGGCTCAGGCCGGTGATTTCCGCTACTTGCTGGATGCCGCCGTACCCACCCTGCCGTGCCAACACGCCGGCAAACAACCGCCGGCTCCGTTCGTCCAATTCTGCCATCACGCGGTTGATGGCCCGGTGGTACGCGACCGACTCGGAATCGCTGCGCGACCGGCATACTCGACAACGACACCGATGGATTCGCTTTCGCCCTGTGTCTGCCATGACCCTCTCCCCCTCCTTGGAAGCGGAAAAGGCAGATTATAGCAATGGATAAGTTATTTCTTAACACCAACTAAGTAACATTGTTTTCCCGGTGGGAACTGTTCTGGTTCCCACGCGGAGGGCGGGAACGAGAGTCGGAGTCGTCGATTCGCGCGGCGGCCCGCGGGCCGCGAAAAGATACCAGCCGTAACATTTTTGGATGTTGTTTGTTGTCATGGCGTCTAATAATCTCCGGGTATTTCACCACCGGCGCAGGTGCCCAACGCCCGCCATACCTCCAACTCGACACTATCACTGACGAAGCGCACGCTCCCGTCGCCAAGTACGATGTTGACGCCGCCGGGGTGGAACGAACGGGCGGCGTAAAAGCCGATGCCCATCGAATGCACGTCGGGCACCGGATCGTTCGGCAACATATAGGTGATGAACGTCGTGGCCAGCGGCTTGCCTACGATCCAGCCGAAGCAACGGTTTCCGAACCAAAGTTGACAACGAGGCGCCACCAAGGCCAAGTCAGGATTGACGAGGCCGTGAAGGCCGGGCGCGTCGCTGTTCGGAGCGTGGCCCGAGAATCCCATCAGGCGGTCGAAACCCGTCGGCGTGGCATCCGGCTTTGAGACGTTGGACCGCAATCCGAGAATGCTTTCCGAAAAGACGACGGTGTGGCTCGAACCATCCGCGATGTCCCTGAATCCGCAAGCCGAACCGTAGTAGAACAGGCCGTCGGTCGGGTAGCGCAAGTCGTAGTTCGTTCCGGCGCCCGAGCCGCCGCAAACCACGTAGTTGCCTCCGGCGAGCACTTCGCCCGGCTTCTCCTCGTACATGTCTTCTCCGGCGTCGCTGGGGCAGCGGAACAGGGACAGGCGGGTCCGGGCCGCCGCGGCCTGCGCGGGATTCAACGTCTGA
>JAHIKV010000340.1 GCA_018897395.1 Planctomycetota bacterium
CCGAAGCCGCCCCGCATGCCGCCGAAGCCGCCCCGCATGCCGCCGAAGCCGCCCCGCAACCCGGAGCAGGTGTTGCGGCGCCTACCGAGCTTACCCGGGTCGTTGAGAACGAGGCGGATTATGCTCTTACGTTAAGGGACCCCTTCAGTCCTATTGGGTATCGTCCGCCCATGTCGGAATGGCAGGCGCCTGCGGACGTTGGGTCGGTAGTTTCCAATGTTCCGCCGCCCAGTATTGATCTAAAGGCTAAAGCCAAATCCCTGTTACGAGTTAGAGGGATTGTTAAGCGCGGGAATACGTATGTAGCTAATATTAACGGAGCCATCGTTCGTGCCGGCGATGAGGTTGGCGTCACGGTGGATGGGCAGACGGTTATGTTTGTTATCCGTGCCATTTCGCTGAAACGGATTGAGATTGAGCCGAGGGAGTAGAAGCTACACGTAGAGCGTGGAGCGTTTTCTGACCTCTAACGAGGCGGGGCGCAAGGCGACCAACCGTGAACCGTGAACTGTGAACCTGATAACCCGAATATTTATCTTTTTATCCTTGATATAATAGCCGGAATTCATTAACTTTAAGCAAGCAATCGTATAGCAGGAGGGGACTATGAAGATATGGCGATCGGGATTGTTGGGCAGTCTATCGGTTGTCTGCCTGGCTGTGCTTCTGGTTTTTAGCGGGTGTGAGGGCACAACCGAAGAGGACAGCAGTGGGGTGGATGCTTATATAGCAGCCCATCCATATACGTCAGCGTCCCGGGATACGCCCCTGCCTCCCGTCCTAACAATCACCCCTGCCCAAGCTACCGCCAGTATTATCGGCCAGACGATCGCCTTCACAGCCGGCGGCGGGAATGGCGCTTATCACTGGGGGGTATCCGATTCTGCCGATGGGAAGATCGAGTCCAATGGCGCTAATCAAGCCCTGTACACCTGCCTGCAGGTGGGCAACAACGACGTGATTGTTCAGGATGACAGTGGCCATTACGCGGTAGCGCATATTTCTCCGGTGACGGATGACATGACCATTTACCCGGCTTCAGCGTTGCTTGAAGACGGAGCGTTGAATGTGTCGCTTGCCGTGGCCGGCGGTGCGCCCCCTTATTCCTGGACTTCCGGAAATACTGCGCTGGGTACCGTTTCTTATTCCGCAAGCTCCAGTTACGTGGCGGCGTATACGGCCGTGTCCGGCGCCTATGGCCAGAATGTCATAACGGTGATTGATGCCGAAGGCCGGACGGCCTCCGCCACGATTACCCAGGCGCCATAAAGATTCGCGGGTAATATGTATTAGTTGCGGCCAACAGCCGCCTTGATGTATAGGAATTTCAAATTTGGTAGGAGGGGCGCTACGCGCCGCGACCGTCGCCGCACACCCGCCTGCAACGCTGTGCGTAGCACTGCGGGCAGGTAGTGCGCCTCCCACATGAAACAGTTGCCGCCTTTGGCGGCCTAATTCAAGGGACCATCATGAGAAAAGTTTCAGCGGTTATGCCCGTGCTTATCGCCGGCGTTGTTTTTTCGTTTGTCGCCATCTTTTTGTTGGCTCAGGAGGACCAGACGACGGGAAGGCGCGTTGAGCGTGAAGCGTCGAGCGTCGAGCGTAACGCGGAAAACGAAGAATCGGCCGCGGTGGAAACGGAGAACGAAGAACAAGGAACGGCGAACGAAGAACGATTATCAGTGCCCGCTGTCCCGGAAGCGCCGCCTGCCAACGGGAAAAATGGAAGCGCCGCTGGCGTGGTGGAAATTTCGATTACCTCTAAAACCGGCGCGGTGCCGGAATCCGTGGAAACAAATGGTGACAGCACCGGCGCCGGTGCCGCCGCCGGCACGAGCCTGATAACCGTGGCGTTTGATAATGTGCCCGTGCAGGACGTGGTGAACATGTTCGCTCAGATTTCAGGCGCCAATATCATCATGGCCGGCTCGTTCACCAACATGTTTATTACCGCCAACCTGAAGAACGTGGAGTGGAAATCGGCGCTGAACCTGGCCCTGGGCTCAGTGAACCTCTCCATGATCGAAGACCCGTCCGGCATTCTCATGGTCGTCACCTCTGAAATGTATCCCAAAAAGCTCCAGGAAATCGAGGCCACCAAACCGTTGGTGACCCGGACCATCGTCCCGAGATACCTGAACGCCGTGGACCTGGTGGAACAGATCAAATTGTTCAAAGTCCTGTCGCCGCGGGGTTGCATTACCACCAGCCAGAGTGCGCAACAGGATAAGATCAGTCTGAAATCTGCGCCAACCATAGACGCCTTGACCATTCAAAACCCGAGTATCACGACGGCCATTGTCATCACGGATATCAAGGAATATGTGGATAAGGTCGAGGCGCTGATTAGGGTGCTGGATAAACGTGAGCCGCAGGTGTTCATTGAGGCCCGCATCATTAACGTGACCTCCGGTGACATTAAAAAATTAGGGGTCGACTGGGGGATGCTGGACAGCTTTGGCGCGCAGGCGGGGCTTAGGGATGTGATATGGAACTACGACGATGAGCATTCCGTGGACAACGAGAAAACAAGCAAGTTCGACCAATATGATAAGCGCAGTTACCAGGATGATATCAATAAAGATTATGATATCAATGGCCAGCCAATTGTGAACGAGCCCACGCGGAAGATTACCGATAAAATTGGTCAGGAACGGAATATAGAAGACAAGCGTATCGACAATTTTAAA
>JAHIKV010000094.1 GCA_018897395.1 Planctomycetota bacterium
ACTTGACAGCGGCCCATGTCTTGGTCAGTCAATCCTCTCGGAGGTAAAACTATCAACCGGAGAGCCGGATGCGGGAAATCCGCCAGTCCGGTTCGGAGGGAGGGGAGGCCGAACTCAATCGGCCTTCCCTACCCCTATCACTACTTGCATATTTTTCGCTCCTTGCGGCGGCAACGGGCGGCGAACCATCGGTAGAGGAAGAAATCCAATCCTCCCCAGCGGCCCGCCGACGTGCAGGCGATTACCAGCAAGGCAAGCATCTCGATAAAATCCTTGTTGACCAACAGGGCGTGGCCGACGATGAAGCTGTCGGGCGGGTAAATGCCCGGAAACGCCGGCTGCGTCATGACCACGAAGCACATGAACCCCGCTCCGCCCAACGCCGCCGGCGGCGTGCAGAGGCCCAACATCAGGCACAGCCCGATGGCCGTCAGTCCGTAGGTGACGGCGAAGTCGATCTGTCCCATCCGGTTCCAAGTGAACGGGTTCCAACCGGCCGATGGGCTGCCGAGTTTCTTCTGCCCGTCGTCAAGCAGACTGTAGAGCGTGTTCTCCAATGCCCGCTCTTGATCCTCGATGTCCTTGATCCAAACGTCGGCCTCTTGGCGGAGTTCCATCATCCGGTTCCAACGCCGCTGCTTCTGGAAGGGGGCGTCTTGCAGCCGCTCCTCGTCGTTCTCGAAACGGTCGAGCGCGTCGAAGTAGGCCTTGATCTTCTCGACGTTCACCTCCAGAAACTTTTTGAGCCGGTTGCGGAACAAATTGCACGTCCGCTCCGCTTCGCGTTTCAGCTCATCGTGCGCGGCCACGGCCTTCTCGTCGTCCGTATCGGCCGGACGATAAAACTCGACGAAGTCGTCGCGGATGCGAAGCCATCGAGTGTAAATCTCGTCGCTCGGGATCTTCATTTTGCCGTCGGCGTCGGTTTCGATCCGCAGCCGGTGGCGGCCGTCGATGTCGGGCACCATTGCGTAAAACAAGCCGGCCAACGGACCTTTCGCCTGGGTGAGAAACGGCTTGGCAGAAAACTCGTCGCGGTGCTCGATCTTCCAGATTCCCTCGTAGAGGAAGTGACATCCGAGCGCCAACCGCAGCGCCACCAACGTGACCACTGCCAGAGTGCCGATTTGGAACTGACGATTGCTCAGGGGAACCTCCTTTGCCTTCCGCGGCCAAAACTAAATACTAAAACCTTCCGAACGGATTGGGCCATCGTTGGGTGGGTGGTGGGTGTGCAACCAGGAGTAAGCGACCGTGTCTGGGGAGTAGCGGCCGCTTGCTCACTATTTCATATTATAATCGGCTTGAATCGTACCCGCCAGGGGCATATTCGGGCGTTGATTGCCGGCCGGCCGAGTGTTGCCATTCGGATTAGACAACACTTCAGCGGGTAACAGTTTACGCCCAATGAGATTGACATTCCGCCGTAGCCTGTGCTAGCATTCAGGGATAAAGAGGGAAACATGAGAATTAAAGTTGACAAAGAAAACGACGCCCTCTACTTCCGTCTCGACGAGAAGCGGATCGTCGAATCCGAGGAAGTCCGCCCCGGCGTGATTCTCGATTTCGACGAAAACGATCAAGTGGTGGGCGTGGAATTTCTCGGAATCTCCGCCCGGGCAACCGAGGGAGAACTGTCCTGCTTGCAATTCCAGACCGTGTGAAGTTGTAAGGCACGGCCGCCGTGCCGAGCGATCACGCCGTCAGCCGATGAGACAGTCGTTGGAGCAATCTTTGGAGGCGTGATGCCTCGATCCGCCCGATCACGCCGGATATCTCTCGCTGATCGGCGGCATAGAGATAGCTGAGGCGGATCGCCGACCGCTCGTGCAGCCCCGACGCGGCAAAGTCGCCGTCATTTGTTCCGATCAATTCATCCCAGTCGGGCTGGAGATCGCGCAATCGAGTGCTGATGCCGCAAATCAAGATACTTTGGAACGGACCGGGCAAATGAGCGAGAACTAAGGCCGGTCGCAACTTGGGCGGTCCGCCCGAAGACTGCGGCAAACGGATCAACACCACGTCTCCGGGCTTCATCGATTAAGCTCCGGTTTAATATCCGCTTCCGTGTAGTCCGGCTCATCGTTTCCGTAGGCCCGCGCAAGTTGCGCACGGCCGAAGTCCCGCCATGCTTCACGCTCTTCGCGCGCGCTTACGAACTTGGCGAAATCAAGCACCTCACTTAGACGATCCTCGGGAAGATCCTCAAGGACTTGTTCCAGCATTTCCCTCGCGGTCATGATGGCTCTCCGCTGGATAACAGGTTTGCGCGCCCCACCAATATTCATTATACCATAAGCGTAAGCGCATGTAACCAAGTAGCCTAAGTTTTCAACAGCCGCTCGAATTCTTCCTCTGAAATCACCTTCACGCCCAACTGCTCGGCCTTGGCCAACTTGCTGCCGGCCTTCTCGCCGGCCACGACGTAATCGGTGTTCTTCGATACGCTGGAGGCCACGCGGCCGCCGTGTCGGACGATTAGCTCCTGTATCTCGTCGCGGGTGTATTTCGCCAGCATGCCGGTGACGACCAACGTCTTTCCTTCCAACGCCCGAGTGCCGCCCGCCGAGCGAGATGACTCCATGCTCACGCCGACGCTCCTCAGGTCGTCGATGGTCTCCGAGCCGAACTTACTGTGCAAAAAATCGTAGACGCTTTGGGCAATGATCGGGCCGATCTCGTTCGTCTCGCTGAGTTGCTCGACAGTGGCGGCCATTAAGGCGTCGATCGAACCGAACCGCTCGGCCAACACGGCGGCCACTCGCGCGCCGACGTGGCGGATCGACAACCCGTTCAACAGCCGGGCCAGGCCGCGATTCTTGCCGGCCTCGATGCCGTCCAGTAGATTATCGACCGACTTGCGGCCCATCCGTTCCAGGCCGAGCAACCGGTCCTGCCGCTGTTCCAGCCGGTACAAATCGCCGTAGCCTTGGACCAGCTTCTCGCCGACCAGTTGATCGACCAGCTTGTCGCCCAGTCCTTCGATGTCCATTGCGTTTCGGCCGGCAAAGTAGCGGATGCGTTCCTTCACCTGGGCGGGACACTGGAGGTTCGGGCAGCGGATGTAGACGCCCCCCTCGTCCTTGACCAGCTTTCGCCCGCACTCGGGACACTCGGTCGGGAAAACGAACTTCCGCGGCGAGCCTTTGCGAAGGTGTTTCTCGACGCGAACGATATGCGGGATGATCTTGCCCGCCTTCTCCACCACCACCACGTCGCCGGGCCGCGTGTCCTTCCGCTCGATCTCGTCGGCGTTGTGCAGACTGGCGCGGCTGACGGTCGTGCCGGCCAGTTCGACCGGCTCCAGATCGGCGACCGGGGTGATCGCGCCGGTCTTGCCCACCTGCACGCGGATGTCCAGCAGCCGCGTGACGGCCTCGTACTTCTCGAACTTGTAGGCGATCAGCCAGCGGGGACTCTTCGACGTGCTGCCGAGCCGCTCGCGCTGGTCGAAGCGGTTGACCTTAAGCACCAGCCCGTCGATCTCGAAGTCCAACTCGTGCAGCCGCTCGATCAAATGCTCGCAATGCTCGACGGCCGCATCGAACGACGGAAAGCACTCGACGTAGGGCGTGGCCGCCAGGCCGTAGCCGCGCAGCTCGTCGAGGAACTCGATATGCGTCATGGCCTTCAGCCCGCGGGTGTCGCCGGCGCCGTGGCAGAACAGCCGCAGCCGCCGCTCGGCGCAGACGCGCGGGTCGAGCTGCCGGACGCTGCCGGCGGTGACGTTCCGCGTGTTGGCGAAGGGCGGCTCTCCCTTCCGCTGTTGCGACTGGTTCAGCAGCACCAGGTCGGAGTTGGTCATGTAGATTTCGCCGCGGACCTCCAACAGGGGAGGAACGCCTGGTAGTCCGCACACTCCGTGTGCGGGAACGGCACACGGAGTGTGCCTACTACTTAGCAGCCGCAGCGGAACGTCCTTGATCGTCCGCACGTTGTGTGTAATGTCGTCGCCCACCCGGCCGTTGCCGCGGGTGACGCCGTGGGCGAGCCGTCCGTCCTCGTAGATCAACGAGACCGCCACGCCGTCTACCTTCAGCTCGACGACCCATTCGATCTGCTCACCGGGCAACAGCTTCGCCACCCGGTCGCCGTACTTCTTCAATTCGTCGAGACTGTAGGTGTTTTCGATCGACAGCATCGGCACAAGATGCTCGAACGGCTCAAGCCCTTCGACGGGCCGGTCGCCGATGCGTTGGGTCGGACTGTCGGGCGTGACCAGCTCGGGATGCTCGGCCTCTAGCTCCTTCAGCCGCTCGATCAGCCGGTCGTACTCGGTGTCGGAAATCTCCGGCGCCGCCTCGACGTAGTACTTCCTGTCGTGACAACCGATCTCCTCGCGGAGCCGGGCAATTTCGGAAGCGGCCTTGGGCATGGCGAAATCCCGTGAATAGTTTTCAGTTGTCAGATTTCAGTATTCAGTAGGGTGCGTCCTCGACGCACCGCAAACAAGTAGTTCAGGCTTCCCAAAATTTCGGTGCGTCGCGGACGCACCCTAGTGCGCTTGTAAGTGTATCGAATCAGCAGGGTGGAAGTCCCTGTCGAAGTTGGGTCTGAACTTTGTAACCAATAGTAACTGCGTCCTCGTGAGAGGGGGTGGAGAGCAACTGGAGGTGAATGACTGG
>JAHIKV010000095.1 GCA_018897395.1 Planctomycetota bacterium
CCCGCTACCAAATTGCCAAGGAAACGGGTATCGACGCGGCGGCACTCTGCCGTTTTGTACAAGGCAAAATGGGCCTTACCACGGATACCCTCGACAAGTTGACGGAATATCTCGGCCTGCGGATCGTAATGGACAAGCCCCGCAAGGGGCGGAAAAACAAGTAACTCGGCGGACACCCTTTTCCTAAAGGAACTTTGCAATGACCATCGAAGAACGAGTAGCCGAATTGGAGCGGAAGAACCGAAGGCTGACCTGGATGTTGACCGTCGCGGGCGGCACGGTTGCCTTGTTGGCCGTGCTGACCTCATGCACTGGCATGACCCCAGCCGGGAACGCGCCACAGGAAAGCGTAACGGCACGGCAGTTTGTACTTGTGGACGAGAAGGGCGAGTCTCGCGCCGAGTTGGCCGTTATCGGCGATATGCCTGGGCTGGCGCTGGCCGACGAGAATGGCAAAACGCGCGCCCAGTTGACCGTTACCGATAAAGGGCCGGCGCTGGAGCTGTACAACGAGAAGGGGAAGCTCATTGTGGCAATCGGCGCGCCCGAGGACGGCGGCGGCGGAATTGTGGAAGTATTCAATTCCTCGGGGATAATGGTGGCAACAATTCAGGCCAACAAGCGTAATTGTGGATCGGTGGCAGTTTTCGACTTTGATGGTAAACCAAAGCGCGCTCTGACAGCGAATTAAAGAGTGACGCCGAACGCGCAAACCTACAAGTGAAAGGCGGGTGAGCAATGGCGAGCATATCGCGGGAACCGAACGGCCGGCGGACAGTTCAATTCGTCGGCGGCGACGGCAAGCGGCGGTCGATACGGTTGGGCAAGGTGTCGCAACGGGAAGCGGAAGCCGTTAAGTGGCGGGTGGAAGCCCTTGTCTCGGCTACGCTGACGGGTTGCCCCCTGACCGACGAAGTAAGCCGTTGGGTGGCGACCCTGGACGGACCCTTGGCCGACAAGTTGGCAAAGGTCGGGCTTGTCCCAAAGCGGCAACGGGCGGGCGACGGCCTGGGACTGGCCGATTTTATCGACCAATACATCGGCGGCAGAACCGATATCAAACAAAGCACCCGCGAACACCTGCAACGGGCGCGGCGCGACCTGTTGGCTTTTTTCGGCCCCGATAAGCTGTTGTGCGAGATTACACCCGGCGATTGCGACGGCTTCCGCGTCTACCTTGCCGAGCGGCTTGCCGAAAACACGCTACGGCGAATCTGCGGGCGGGCAAAACAGTTTTTCCGGGCGGCACACCGCAAGCGGCTGATTGCCGAGAACCCCTTTGCCGATATGAAGGGCTGCGGCGTCCAGGCCAATACGAGCCGCTACCGCTTCATTACACGGGCGGAAGCCGGGAAGGTGTTGGAAGCCTGCCCCGATAGCCAATGGCGGTTGCTGTTTGCCCTGGCACGCTTCGGCGGGCTTAGAGTGCCTTCCGAGCCGTTGGGCTTGCGCTGGGGCGACGTGGACTGGGCGGCAAGCCGGATTACCATTCATTCACCCAAGACGGCACACCAAGGTAAAGCTACCCGGCAGATACCCTTTTTCCCCGAGCTACGGCCGCACCTGGAAGCGGCGTTTGACGAAGCAGCGGCGGGGACCGAGTACGTCATCACCCGCTACCGGGACAGCAAGACCAATCTTCGCACCCAGCTTGAACGCATCATCGTCAAGGCCGGGTTAGAGCCGTGGCCTAAGCTGTGGCAGAACCTACGGTCCACCCGAGAAACCGAACTTGCCGAAACCTACCCCATGCACGTCGTAACGTCTTGGCTTGGCAACACGGCGACCGTGGCGGCGAAGCACTATCTACAAGTAACCGACGAGCATTTTCAGCGGGCGGCAACGGGCGGTGCAAAGGCGGTGCAGAATCCGGTGCAGCAAGCGCAAGAAACGGCTTGCAAGGGGCGGCAGCAAGAAACGCAAAACCCCGGTTTTTCCGGGGTTTGCGAGCCTTTGCGATACTGTACGAGCGTTCAGGCTCCCCGACAAGGACTCGAACCTTGGACTTAGCGGTTAACAGCCGCTCGCTCTACCAACTGAGCTATCGGGGAATGGTATTTCTATACTAATATCCGTTCCCGAGATTGGCAAGGCGGGGGGGCGGTTCAAGCCGAAAACGAGCAGTTTTTGCGGGGTCGCCTCACGATTTGGTCAGTGGGATGGATTAGGAACGCCGGCCTACGAACCTGTGTTCGGGCCAAGAACGTGTTTTGAACTTGAAAAACCCGTATTTAGCCCCGGGTGAATACACCCGGGGCAAGCGGTAATTCACGGTTCCCCCCACCCCGCCGTGTATTCACGGCGGGCTAAATGAATGATTTCAAAACACGGGCCAAGAGCTATTGGATATTCGGGCAATTCTCACGATAGTGTGGCGGGCGGGGGTGCCCGACTCAATTTTGCGCTAATTGCTGTGCGAAATCTCAAAACCGGTTTTCGAGCGCGAAATTGGTTTTTGGGGCCAAATCAACCCCGCGCTGATAGGTTGATCAACCGTAAATTTATGGTTGATCAACCTGGCGCTGATCTGGGTTGCGTTTTTGACTGAGCGCGGAACGGCGATGAAAATACCTTGTTTAAAGCGGTTTGAGAACATCGGCGGTACTCGGAGACTCGACGTAAGAATTGTTTGACGGATTCGGGTCCGGTTTCCCCTTAAATTCAAGCCGGAAATTCGACCTTATAATCTTTCACACCATCGGCTTGCGGCGACGGAGCGCGAGGACTTTTGGGATCGTCTCGGATCGCAACTCTTGAACTTGACACTTTTTACGTCGAATCTGGTGGGGTGGTGTGTTGGAGAACGTCGCTCCCAGCACGGAAGCATGGGCAAATCCGCATCTTTCCCAAAACCCGCCGGACTCCAGGAGTGTAAGCTTGCTTTCGCCTTCAGAATGGCCTTTTGAGACGATCCCGGACTTTTGCACTCGCCCCGCCGATGGGGTGTAGGCGACAAGGTCATTCTACCAGCCGAAAACGCATTAAAAAAGAGTCTGTAGCATCATTACAGGGGATTGATAGTGACACGCTGAGCGATTTGTGGTATTTTTCCGGTCCCAATTTCACCAAGGAGGGTGACCATGCTGGGACCGGGAGAATACCGAGCCGATCGTACCGAAGGAATCACTCGTGTTGAAGACCTGCCGAGAGCCAAGGTCGTGCAGCGCAGCCGCAATTTTTCCAGCCGCCCGTGCCCACGGTGCGACCGGAGTTGCTATCGAAATCGCACCGTCGAGCGGACGCTGCATGATCTCGGCGATCTGGTTGCAGAGCGACCACGCGATATTCAACTCACCTACTCGCAACATTATTGTTGTCAATGCAAGAGCTACTTCAACGTGGACATGTCGGACTTGGCTCCGCCCAAGAGCCATTACACACACCGTGTCATCGCGATGGCAGTACGATTGGTGGTGGAGGACGGCTTGCCTTACCGCGCGGCCAGTTGGCATCTTTGGCGAGATCACCGCGTGTTTGCGCCTTTTGCCACGATTCAGAATTGGGTGGAGGGCGGGGGGAAAAAAGGCCGAGCAACGAATCGGCGGCGAGTACCTGGACGCCGCGCCGGCTAACTTCTCTGGATATATCGCGGCGGACGAGTTGTACGATGGGCCATTCTGCGTCCTCTCGATTGTCGACAACCGGACGTTCCGCCGCCTGATTTACGAAGTGTTGGATCACGATCCGACCCACGCGGACATCGAGCGATTCTTCCGCACGTTCCAAGCGGCACTCCAAAGGCACGAACTGGTGTTGCGAGGCATCACGACCGACGGCTCGGCCCTGTATCCCGAGCCGATTTCCAAGGTCTTTGGCGATGTTCCCCACCAACTCTGCGAATTTCATGTCATCAAGGAGCCGACTAAAGCGGTTCTGCGTGCGGGCGCCAAAATCCGCAGGGAGTTGGCCGCCACGAAACCCCAACTCGGTCGCGGGCGTCCGTCTTCGATCGCTGCCCGCAAGGCAGCGCGGCACCGCAAGCGGATCGAACGGAAGGTCGGGGATTTGTTTCAGCATCGTTACTTGTTCGTGCAGCACGCTCTCACTCCTTCTCAGCGGCGTACGCTGGTGCGTATCACCCGCGGACGGCCCGAATTGCGAACGCTTCGAGACATCATGGATGAAGTCTATCGCCTTTTCGATCGTCGCTGCCGCAGTGACACCGCGTTGGAGAAGTTGGCCGGGCTACGGCGTCGAGTACGGCGATTCAAGTGGATCGGCAAAACGCTGCAAAAGCCGTCTTCCTCCAACCTGGAGAAAGCGCTGACCTTTCTGGACGATAAACTCCTTCCTTCCACGTCCAACGCCGTGGAACGAGGAAACCGCCGTCATCGCAAGATGCAAAAGACCGTGTATCGTGTTCGCACCAAACCTCACATTTCCTCTCGCATTGCCTTGGACATGGAACGCGAAGAGCGCGCGACACAACGCGACCTGACGACTCAAACGCTGCACACCGCTCGGAGCCGAAAGGCAGCATGATCCCCTGTAATGATGCTACAGATTCGTTTTGACGAGTTTTTCATGGCGGAAGTCTATCGAACCGCCGTTGCGGCGTCAATCAGGGGGGGCGATGGGGCAATCGTCATGGGTGGCACGCCCTGAGCAGCGAAGGGCGTGGATCGCTACCCACCACACCCTTCGCTGCTCAGGGCGTGCCACCCAAAGACGCCGCCCGCTCGCGGCGGCTAAACGTTGCGGCGGTTCTGGTCGGCTCTCCCGCGATTGGGTATCATCAGTCGCATGAGCAGAGCCGAATCTACATCGCCGAAATCGCCGACCCATCCGTTCGATCCGCCCGCCGAAGTCCTAATTATCGACAACGACCAGCCACACGCCGAGACGGTGGCCGAAAGCCTTCGCCGGGTCGGTTTTCACTGCCGCGTGGCCGATTCGGGCGGGGTGGGGGCGCGGATGATCGAGGAATCCCCCTTTGACCTGGTAATCACCGACCTGGTGATGAACGACATCGACGGCCTGGGCATCCTCGAACGGTCGAAGGCCGACCAGCCCGACGCCGAGGTGATCCTGATGACCGGCCACGGCACCGTCCCCTCGGCGGTCGAGGCGATGCGCCGCGGCGCGTTCAACTATCTGCTGAAACCGCTGGACATAGCCCAGCTTCGGGCCAGCGCGGAGAAGGCCGTGGAAAGTGCCCGGCTGAAACAGACCAACCTCGAGTTGAAGCGCCGTCTGGACGAGCGGTTCGGCTTTGAAGGGGTGATCGGCGACAGCCCTCAGATGCGCGAGGTGATCGAGCGGCTTAAGCGCATAGCCCCGACCAACGCCGGCGTATTGATCCAGGGCGAGACCGGGACCGGCAAGGAGCTGGTCGCCCAGGCGATCCACCAGAACAGCCCGCGGAAGAACAAACCATTCGTGGCCCTCAACTGCGCCGCCTTGAGCGAGAACATTTTGGAGAGCGAGTTGTTCGGCCACGTAAAAGGGGCCTTCACCGACGCCTCGGCCGATCGGGTCGGCAAGTTCGAGTACGCCAACGGCGGGACGATGTTCCTCGACGAGGTTGGCGACATGCCCCCGGCCACGCAGATCAAGCTGTTGCGGGTGCTCGAAAACGGCGAGATCACCCGCGTCGGATCGAACACGCCGGTCAAGGCGAGCGTCCGCATCCTTTCGGCCACCAACCGCGATCTGGAGGATTCGATAGCGGCGGGCACGTTCCGCAACGATCTCTACCACCGGCTGAAGGTGGTCACGATCCGGCTGCCCACGCTCCGCCAGCGGAGCCAGGACATTCCCATCCTGATCGACTATTTTCTGCGCCAGTTTTCCAGCCGACACGACAAGCAGATACGCGGGATGTCGCTGGCCGCGCGGCGGAAGCTGCTGGGGTTCGACTGGCCGGGCAACGTCCGCCAGCTCCGCAACGTGATCGAGAGCATGGTGGTGGTCGATTACGACGGGCTGTTGGACCTGGACGATCTGCCCGAGGAGTTGGCCGGTCCGCCGGAGCCGCACGGCGCGCCATCGACCGCCTCGTTGACCGCGCTGGTCGGCAAGCCGCTGGGGGAGATCGAGCGGCTGTTCGTGGCCGAAACGCTCCGCCTGGCCGGCGACAACCGCGAGGAAGCGGCCAAGATGTTGGGAATCGGCGAGAGGACGCTGTATCGGAAGATCAAGGAGTACGGACTGTAGGAGGTTGCCGCAAAACAGCTATTTAGTTGCTGTTGCGGAAAAGCCTGCGTAGGGTGGGTCAAGCGAAGCGCAGCCCCACCAACAGCGGAAAAATCATGGTGGGGCTGCGCTTCGCTTGACCCACCCTACTTTCCGCAACAAAAACTATTTAGCCCCGGGTGAATACACCCGGGGGACGGTCTGCCGCGTCCAACTACCGCTGCCCGCCGTGTATTCACGGCGGGGAATGTTGGTTTCATATTACACACAATGCCCCGGGTGTATTCACCCGGGGCTAAATAGCCGCTAACCACAACCCACCGCGATGCTTTCCGCCGCTCCTTCGCCGCAGCGACCGCTTTCCGTCTCGGAACTTACCGCGCAGATCAAGGACCTGCTGGAGGCGGCGTTCCCCGAGGTTTGGGTGGCCGGAGAAATCTCGAACTTCGCCCGGCCGCAGTCGGGCCACTGTTACCTGACGCTCAAGGACGACCGGTCGCAGATTCGCGCGGTGATGTGGCGGGGCGTGGCCGCGAGGCTCCGGTTCGAGCCGCAAGACGGCATGGAAGTTGTCTGCCGGGGGCACGTCGATCTGTACACCGCCCGCGGCAGCTACCAATTGGTCATCGCCGACATCGTGCCGCAAGGCGTCGGGACGTTGGAGTTGGCGCTGAGACAACTGCGCGAGAAATTGGCCCGAGAGGGACTGTTCGATCCCGCGCGCAAGCGGCCGCTGCCGCAGTTCGTACGTCGGATCGCGGTGGTCACAAGCCCGACCGGCGCGGCGATCCGCGATTTTCTTCAAGTGCTTGGCCGTCGTTGGCGGGGCGCGGACGTGCTGGTTGTGCCCGTCCGCGTGCAGGGCGAGGGGGCGGCCGCCGAAATCGCCGCCGCCATCCAGACGGTGAGCCGACTCAACGAGAATATGGCGGCGCCCATCGACTGCCTGGTGGTTACTCGCGGCGGCGGGAGCATGGAAGACCTCTGGGCGTTCAACGAGGAGCCGGTGGTCCGGGCAATCGCCGCCTCGAAAATTCCGGTCGTCTCGGCGATTGGACACGAAATCGACGTGACGCTTTCCGACCTGGCGGCCGACCTCCGGGCGCTGACACCCAGCGAGGCGGCCGAGCTGGTCGCTCCGGCGGCCGAGGAGTTGGTAGCCGATCTGCGGCAGGTCGAGCGGCGGTTGGCGGCGGCGTTGCGGTCGCGGGCCGAGGCGGCAAGGTCGCGTCTCGACGGGATTGCCAGGAGTGTAGTCTTTCGCCGTCCCTTCCAGCGGGTATTCGAGCTGAGCCGGCGGTTGGACGATCTCGGCGGCCGAGCGGCCCGAGCGGTACGCGGCCTGGTCCGACTTGCCCGTCAGCGAACCGACACCGCGACCGCGCGGCTCGAATCTCTCAGCCCCTTGGCGGTTTTGGGTCGTGGATACAGTCTGACGCAGCGCGCGGCCGACGGCCGTCTGATCCGCTCCGCCGACGAGCTTTCCACGGGTCAGCAGATCACTACCCGTTTTGCCCGCGGACAGGCCACTAGCCGCGTCGAAGAGGTTGAGCCATAATTGATGATTGTGGAATTGATAGCCTGCGGATCGTGGAGGATGGTTTCATGATCGTTACCCGCTTGAAATTGCTCAATTGGCGGAATTTTCAGAAAGTGGACGTAACACTTGGCGAACGGGTGTTTCTGATTGGTCCGAACGCTTCGGGAAAGTCCAATCTTCTGGATGCGTTCCGTTTTTTGCGCGACATCGCCAAGTCGGGAGGGGGCCTGCAAAAGGCTATCGGTGATCGAGAAGGCGTGACGAAGATTCGCTGCCTTGCCGCACGAAGGCACCCCAATATCGAAATCGAAGTCCATCTCGCCGACGAAATGGATGGACCGCCGACTTGGCGATATTCCATCGGGTTCAAGCAGCAACCCCGTGGAGATCGCAAGCCCTTGCTGACTTTTGAAAGAGTATGGCAAGGTGAGAAAATGATTCTCGATCGCCCTGACGAGGAAGACAAAAAAGATCCGCTGCGCCTAACGGAAACGCATTTGGAGCAGATCAGCGCCAACGCAGAGTTCCGAGAGATCGCACAGTTTCTTGAGACCATTCTGTATTTGCACCTAGTCCCGCAATTGGTGCGGCATCCCCGAGAATTTTCCGGGCCGGGAATACCAGGCGATCCTTTTGGTCGAAACTTTTTGGAGCGGATTGCCAAGACACCTGAGAATACTCGAAGATCCAGGCTCCGGAGGATCGAAAAGGCTTTGCATGATGCGGTGCCCCAACTGAAGGAGTTGACCCACGTTATCGACACTCAAGAGGGAGGAGTGCCGCACCTTGAAGCCGTTTATGAGCATTGGCGCCCGCACGGCGCCAAGCAACGGGAGCGAGATTTTTCCGACGGTACGTTGCGTTTGATTGGTCTTCTCTGGTCGCTCTTGGAGAGCGACTCCCTCCTTTTGCTCGAGGAGCCGGAGCTTTCTCTACACACGTACATCGTGACCAGATTGCCGGCTCTCATTTACCGCTTGCAGCGCAAGCGAAAGCGACAAGTCATCATCAGCACTCACAGTTTCGAGTTGCTTTCGGACAAAGGCATCGGTGGTGAAGAGACGCTGTTGTTGACGCCTGGTTTGGAAGGGACGGGTCTTGAATCGGCCGCCTCCAAAGCCGAAATTCGAGCATTGTTGGATAGCGGCTTGAGCGTGGCAGAAGCTGCTCTCGCTCATACAGCGCCTCCAGAAATCAGGCAATTGGAGTTGTTTGAATGACCGAAATCGTGCCCCTTCAACTCGCCGTTGAAGACACCTTGAGCGAGACGGTGTTGAGAACACTGCTGCGCCGGTCGGGCCGTGATTTCGCCGTCGGTACGTGTTATCAAAGAAGCGGATTTGGTTATCTCAAGAAGACCATACGTGGATTTAATCGAGCGGCCAAGGGCATCCCCTTTCTGGTGCTCGCCGACTTGGATCAGTATACCTGTCCTCCCGCTCTGATTGCCGAGTGGTTGCCGGTTCCTAAACACGCCAATTTATTGTTTCGGGTTGCCGTGCATGAAGTTGAATCCTGGCTCCTTGCGGATCAAGAGGCTCTTGCACGCTTCTTTGGCATCCGCCGAACCCTCCTTCCGCGCAAGCCTGACGAAATCGCTAACGCAAAAGAAGCATTGATTGAACTGGCAAGGAAATCCCGCAACCGGGAACTGCGAAATGACATAGTGCCGCCCACCGGAAGCACCCGCAAACAAGGTCCTGATTACAACGGTAGGCTTTCAAAATTCGTACAGGATTATTGGTCTATTGAGAGGGCTGGTGAAAATTCGCCCAGTCTGCAACAAACCATGAGGGCAATTCAGACATTTGAGCCGATTTGGCAGGATAAGGCATGATTCTCAAGTGCCCTTTTCAAGCATAGTGCTTGACCTATCGGCGAAACCTGGTATGATTAAGGTGATGATCCCCCCCGAATGACGTGCATCGTTGGATGGACCATTTCGCCGGCTGGGAGTCCTTTTCATGGCAGTTAAATGCCCCAGAGGTCACTGGTACGAGCCTGAGCTAACGGGCGGCGGGTGCCCAAAGTGCGCCATCGAGACGCACGATGGCCCGCCGATCTCCGACGACGACGTACTGGCCATCATGTCTTCACCGCAGACGGGCGGAGGAGTCGTCACCGAAAAAAATGACGCCGAGAAGCATTCTTCCGGCTCCGCGATCATGCGGCGCAAGAAGATTTGCCCGGAGTGTTTTCACGAGGCGTCGTTCTCGTTCGTCTACTGTCCCCGCTGCGGCGCGCCGCTGAAGTTGGCGTCGGTGAAGTTGGAGTAGGGGGCGTCGGCCGGGTTGCAACCCGGCGTTCATTCTGCCCGAACCCGTGCCGGGTCACGACCCGGCCTACTTCCTATTTAGCCCCGGGTGAATACACCCGGGGCAATGTGCGTGAAATGAAACCATTACTCCCCGCCGTGTATTCACGGCGGGCTAACTAAATGGAATAATGGACTAATTCCCGGAACGTCTCAATTAATTTTCCCGCCCAGACAATTGCTTTTTGACCCAAGCGAGAAACTCGGCGAGGGGCAGGCCGTAGGGGCGAAACTTCTCGGCCAGTCCTTGGCCCTCGTCGTAGAGGATCGCCCGATGTACGCCCAACTTCGTGGCCTCCGGCGAGTCCATCAAGCTGCTCGAATCGTTGGCGTTCATCTGGAACAGCACGCGCATCTCGAAATCCTGCATCACGCGGCGATCGAGCATCCGGGAAACGTTGGCGTAGGTGTCGCACCAGATCAGCGTGTGGATACCCAGCGGGGGGCCTTCGTCGAGCAGCGCGGCGAGCTGCTTCGGCGGGCTGGCCGGCTGATCGTCCTCTCCGCTGGAGAATCCGTAATCGTCCTCCTTCCGCAGATCGCGGAAGCGGCCCAGGTTGTAGAGGAACAGGTAGATCGGCGGCGCGTATTCGCGTCCTTCTTGCCGGCGGGAAGCCAATTCGGCGGCGATTTCGCCGATCAGCCGCGAGGCGTCCTTTACTCCGCCGATTTTCACCTCGTGCGGCGCCGCGGCGGCCAGGCGTTTCCAGAATCCGACCTCCGGCGCGTCGGCCCTCATGCCGTCGAGGATGTAGAATTTCGCTCCGGTCCCATCAGAGGGATTAGGGATTAGGGATTGGGGATTGGAAGAGGGCGAAAGGCGGAGGGGGGAAGGTGGAGATTCGGGATTTGGGATTTGGGGATTTGGGGATTCGGGATTCGGGATTCCCAAATTTCCGACTTCCGATTCAGTTTGACGCCGCGTGGACGCGGCGGCTAAACTTTCCGCCCTCTGCCCTCCGTCCTCCGTCCACTGACCACTGACCACTGGCCACTGACCACTAGTTCCCGGCGGATGTTGTGCGATCAGGCTGACGAAGCAGCCCGCCAGCACGCCCAGCGCGGCCTCCTCGCGGTGGCCCACCATGAGCAAGTTGCTGCCGTTTTGGCGGAGAAACGACGCCGAGGTCGGTTCCTTGATGGCCACGGCCGAGCCGAGCCAGGCGCGAGCGGCCGTGGTCTCCGCCGGCCGGGAGCGGGCCGTCAACAGTTCCTTCAAGTTCTCGTTGTCGGCCAGGTCGGCCAACACGTTCCCCTCGAAGACGATCTGCGGCGGCGACTTGATTTGCCGTCGCTTTTGCAGTCGGCCGATGCGATCGAGATAATCGTCGCGCTCGTTGTCGGGCAGCCAGACGACCTGGAACGGATGGTTCCCCTCGTACAGCCCGTTGGCGTCGTTGTAGATCGCCTCGCCGGGGCGGGTCAGCAGCCGTGCGGCCGTGTTGTCCTCGCTGAGAATCAGGTGGGCGTCCGACTCGCTGCACTGCAAGGCGATCCGCACCGCCATCTGGCCGATGGTGCTGCGGGCGAGCGTGTAAGCCCCGCCGAGCGTCTGCGAGCCGAGCATCACGTGGATGCCGAACGCGCGGCCCTGACGCACCAGCCGGTCCAGCAGCAGCGCCGACTCTTGGGCGATCCGGTCGTCCTCGGTGAAAAGCTCCTGAAACTCGTCGATTACCAGCAGGATGCGCGGCAGCCGGACGTCGGGTTCGGCCGCGCGGTAGCCCTTCAGGTCTTGCAGCCCGCGGCGGCGGAACATGTCGCCGCGGGCGCGCAGCTCGGCGTCCAGCCGCTGCAAGACGCTGAGGCCGAACTCCCGCTCGCTCTCGATCGCCACGACCCGCGCGTGCGGCAGCGCGGATTGGGCGTAGGCCTTGAACTCGACGCCCTTCTTGAAGTCGATCAGGTATAGCTCGACTTCGTCCGGCGCGTAGCGCAGGGCCATGTTGGTGATCAGCACGTGCAGCAGGGTGGACTTGCCCGAGCCGGTCTTGCCGGAGATCAACACGTGTTGCGAGGTCCCGCCGCCGAGTCTGAGGTGCTGTAGTTTCATCGCCCCGGCGCGGCCCAGCGGCACGTCGATCCCTAAGCGGCCGTCGGCGGTCCACCAGTCGTTTTCCTCGGGAACGATGCACGAGAAGGGCACCTCGACCCGGCCGCTGTCGCGCGCCGCGCCGCCCACGGCGCGGACGATCTGCTTGAACCGCTCGACCGGCGGCGGCGCCGAGAAGTCCACCGCCAGCGGTCCGAACTCGGGGTGCTTCCAGGTGAAACGTCCGTCTTTCCAAGACAGCACGAGCGCCTCGGATTCGAGGTCCGGCAACTGGAAGTTGCGCGGCAGGGGGGCCTTCGTGTCGACGCTGAGGATCACGAACACGCCGCATCGGGCGCCGCTGGCGACGATGCTCTTCAACCGCTGCGACGCCGCTTCCGAGAAATTGGCCGGGAAGTTCGCAATCGCCAACACCCGATACGGCTCGGCCATCTCGCCGGCAAAGGCGTTGTACTCCTCGATCGAGTGGAACTCCTTGCGAAGGTACACCTGGATGACGTTTTCCATGTGCTTGGTCAGGTCGGCCAAGCGCTGTTCGATGTGCGCCGCGTCGGTCCAGATTCGGCTGGCCACCAATTGCTCGTCGAAGTCGGCCAGGTGCATGAAGGCGGAGAAATTCTCACCCAGCCCGACCGGGTCGACGATCGTGAAGCGGACCTTGCTCGGAGGCATCGCGCCGAGCATCCGCAACATCGCGCTCTGCATCAGCTCGACCGCGCCGGCGCGCCCGGCGCCGTCGGCCTTCAACAGCAAGAGCGAACGCCGGGGGAAGGGCAGGGCGATCGGCAATCTGTATTCGGTGCGTTCGGGCCGAAGCCGCTGGTCCTCGGGCACGCCGCCTTCCAGATCGGACAGCTTCACCGCGGCGCGTCCCAGCGGAATCGCCGACGGGATGCCCTCCGACGGCGCCCAGCGGTCCCAATCCTCGCCGTTCCAGTCGGGGAACGCCTCGCGAGACTCGCGGTCAGACTCCTCGGCCGACCGGCGGAACCGTTCCATGCCCTCGCGCCACCGCTCGGACATCTCGCTCCAGCGGCGATCGAAGCGCCGCCCACTTTCTTCCAGCGCACGGGCGTGGTTCTCGCGGAGCCGCTGGGAATCGGCCAAGAACTCTTCCTCTATCCGGCGGAGCAGAGGAGGGTACTTTTCCTCGATCTCGCGGAGCGTGTTGTCGCGCCAAGCGGTCAGTTCGGCCAGTTTTTTTGGATAGGTGTTCTCCGCCCGCTGCAGGTCGTCGGCGCGGCGTCGTTCGATTTTTCCGTTGGCGGCGGCGAACTCCCCGTCGGCTTGTTGGGTTTGTTCCTTGTGTCGGGCGATGATCTTGGCATCCAGTTTTCGGCAATCGGCCTGGGAAGTTTCCAGCACGGCCGGATGTCCCAAGCCGGCCTCGAGCAAAGTCTGCCGCAAGGCGAGGTATCCGTCGACCGACCGCCGCTTGGCGACGCGATACGTCCATCCCCCGAAGACGACCCCGACCACCGCGGCCGCCGCGCAACTGATCGGGGCCCAACGCCAGTCGAGCCATCCCAAGAGGAATCCGGTTGGAATGGCCGCCAGAATCCACAGCAGGAAAAACATTCCCAGGGGCCATAGCCCATGAAACCAGCCGGGCAAGCGCTGTCCGGCCAGGTCGCGGTACTGCGATTGGGACTTCTCCAGGGCGTGGCGAAACCGCCGCCCGGGGTGTTTCTCGAGGACCACGGCCGTCGAGGGCGCGGGGGGCAGGTCGCCCCAGTGCCCGCGGTGTTGGAGCAAGGCGGCCGCCTGCTGATGGACGGCTTCCAACTCCCGCCAGCGCGATTCCAGACCTTCCAAAAGCTCCTTCAGGGGCATATTCAATCCGCCGCGTGCGGCGTCGGAGGTCTCGATCGCCTCCCAGTGCGAGTCCTGCAACGCCTGTTGCGCCGCCTGACCGTCGGCGGCGAATTGGGACTCGATCTCGGCGCGGACCGATTCATACTCTTTTTCCAGCGAGTCGTGCTCGGCGTGGTGCTTCTTTTCGACCGCCTCGCGTGCCGACGCGTATTCCGCCTCGACCGCCGCTTTCTCCGCGCGGTAACGCTCGGCCGACGACCGCTGGGATTCTTGGAATTCTTTCTCCGCGGCTTTCTTCTCGGAGACGAGGTCGGCTTGCGACTCCTGCTCGGCCGTCCGCCGCTCGGCCACCAGGCGGCATAGATCGCTAAGCAGCCGTTGCGGTCCGTCGGGCGAAAAAGATTCACTCATCGAAAGATCCTCTAATCCGAGCCGCACTGGCGCTCGGCGGCGACCAACACTTCGTTCAATTTCGCAATGGCGTCGATCATGCTCCGCGAGTTCGGCTCGACGGCCGAGAGGTGGTTCTCCTGAAACTTGCGGTACGCCTCGTCGTTCCACCGGCGATCGACCGCCGCCAGCGTCGTGCGCAGCGATTTCAGCGACATCTCGATTTTTCCGACGGCGGTTTTCAGGTCCCAGTTCTTCACGGTCCGGGGTCTTCCTTCTCGTCGTTGCCGGCCGCGCTGGTCGGCGCGGCGGGGTCGGCCGGAGTCTCCAGGGAAATATAGCTTACCAACGACTCGCTCATCTGGTTCAAGGCGGCGACCGCACGCTGCAGATCGGTATCCAGCCAAGAGGCGAATTGCGTGCGGCTCCGCTGAAAATCGTCCACCGCGCGGTCGATCAGCACCGTCCAGCGGCGGACCTCATCGACCTTCTGGTATGCGGTCTCCAGGCGGCGTTTCGCCCGGGCAACGGCCCGTTTTTCGTCGACGCAGGCCGGCTCGTGGTCGCCGATCCGTCGAGAGACCCTGGCCTGCTGGAGCTGGAGCCGGGCCTGAGTCAAGTTCTCGTAGGCCCGGTCGCGCTCCTTCGACCAATACTGTTTGCGGTCGTGGTGGATCCACTCGACGATGCGGCGCAGCTCGATCTCCAGATCGTCCAACGCGACGGCCGACTCGCCGCGGAACTTCTGCAACGCCGCGGCCACCAGCGGCAGCGTGTCGATCGACGTTACCTTCGCGGATCGAGTCATGGCATATGTTCTAAGTAGGGTGCGTCCGCGACGCACCATCTGAATCGATTTCTTATGGTGCGTCGCGGACGCACCCTACTTATCTACCTCTGCTGCAAATACTCCTCGATGATCTCCGCTTTCCGCGCCAGGTATGGAACGTGCCGGTCGATGACCTCGACGAACCGGCCGAGCGACTGTATCTGCCGCTCGAACTCCTCGGTAAACTTCTTTTGCTCCTGGTCGCGCCAGGTGCGCTCCAACACGGCGAGCTGTCCGCTCAGCGACTTGACGCGCTCCTGAACGTCGGAACTGAACTTCTTGAGGCTTTGGGCGAAGCGCCTCAATTCCTCGGGATCGACGATGGCTTGCGGCATAATAGGGATTAGGGATTAGGGATTGGGGATTGGGGATTGGGGATTAGAAATCGGCGACCGGGGATTAGAGAACCGCAAACGGCTTTTCCAATCCCTAATCCCCAATCCCTAATCCCTATTTTACGCTCTCGACAGATACTCGCCGGTGCGGGTATCGACTTTTATCCGTTCGCCCTCGCCGAGATACTCGGGCACTTGCACGACCAGGCCGGTTTGCAGCGTGGCGGGCTTGGTCCGCGCGGTGGCCGACGCGCCCTTGATGCTCGGATCGCACTCGACCACCGTCAACTCCACGGTAAGCGGCAACTGGATGCCCACGCACTGGTCGTTGTAGATCAGCGCCTGCACGCCTTCGAGGTCCTCGGTGAGGTATTTCATCTCTTCGGCCAGTTCGTCGCGGGGGAGCGAGTATTGTTCGTAGTTCCCGTCGTCGAGGAAGTGCGTCGCGTCTGGATCGGAGTACATGAACTTCACCGGCCGCCGCTGGAAATCGGCCTCGTCGATCGACTCGCCGCCGCGGAGCGAGATGTCCACCTTCTGTTTGGTGATCAGGTTCCTTGCCCGATATTTGTAGAAGGTGGCCGCGCCGCGGGCCGAGGGGCTTTGCACGTTGATCGTCTCGATAATGCAAGGCGCCCCGTTGAAGTTTACGATGTGGCCTCGTTTAATGTCTTTTGCAATCATCTGTAAAATGCGTGTAATGCCGTTACTGCACTTTCTGAGAAAA
The DNA here is from genome assembly GCA_018897395.1 of Planctomycetota bacterium. Taxonomy (GTDB): domain Bacteria; phylum Planctomycetota; class Planctomycetia; order Pirellulales; family Thermoguttaceae; genus JAHIKV01. The sequence goes on from JAHIKV010000095.1 coordinate 16,139, forward strand.
TGCCCAGCTTGTGTATCTTTCCACTGGAGAAATCAATGGTCAGTGCAATTTTCCGTCGCACGGCGGTTTGCCATTAGCGAACGGAAATTAGTGTTGCAGGGCTTTTACCTGCAACAGGTTA
>JAHIKV010000096.1 GCA_018897395.1 Planctomycetota bacterium
CGCGGTGGCGGGGTGGCACTGGCGTCTCGCCAGTGCTGGCCGGAGCACGGGCAAGATGCCCGTGCCACCTCTCGGCGGCTGTTTCTTCCCTTTTTCCCCGAATCGGGGCAAAGTCCACGCTCAACTTTGCCGATTATTCCGACAGCGTTATCTAGGAAGGGTTTGCGGATGGATTGCGCAGAGCCCGGAGAACACGTAGATTAACACGGCCTTTGGGAATTTGGGTGCCACTGCTGGCTTGTCCAGCAGTGCATGGGAGAAACTCCCGGAAAAACACTGCTGGACAAGCCAGCAGTGGCACCCTTTTTCAACAGGCCGCTAATCGGAATTATCCATGACCACCACTCGCTCACAAGTTCGATCGCTCCGGCCGATACTGTTGACGATCTGCGGGATGCTCTGCCTGTCGGGCTGTCACGCCGTCGATTTCTACGACTCGTCGTTACAGCAGCCGGCCCCGCCCACTATGGAGCCGCCGCGGGAAAAGAACATGACCTCGCTGCCGGCGTACCGTATCGAGCCGCCCGACATCCTGATGGTCGAGATGCTGAAAATGGTCCCGCTGCCGCCCTATCGGATCGACATCTTCGACGTGCTGCAAATCCGCGTGCTGGGCACGTTGCTCGATCAGCCGATCGACGGTTTCTTCCTGGTCGAGGGCGAGGGGATCGTCACGCTCGGCCCGGCGTACGGCCGGGTGCGAGTGGCCGGCATGACCGTCGAGCAGGCCGGCGAGGCGATCACCGTCAAGCTCCGCGAGATGTTGTCCAAGCCGGAAGTCTCGGTCCAGTTGGCCCGCACCGCCGGCACCGCGCCGGTGACCGGCGAGTACATGGTCGGCCCGGACGGCACGATCAACCTGCGTCAGTACGGCACGCTGCACGTGGCCGGCAAGACGGTGACGGAAATCCGGCTGGAGATGCAGGAGCTGCTCTCGCAATACTTCGACTCGCCGGAGGTCTCGGTCGACGTGCGGCAATTCAACAGCAAGGTGTTTTATGTAATCACCGAGGGGGCCGGCCTGGGCGACAACGTCCGCCGCATCCCGGTCACGGGCAACGACACGGTGCTCGACGCGCTGAGCGCGGTGGACGGACTATCGCAGGTCTCGAGCGCGGATATATGGGTGGCGCGGCCCGCGCCCGGCGGGTTCGGCTGCGAGCAGATAATGCCGGTCGATTACGACGCGATCGCCCGGGGCGGGTCGTCGGCGACGAACTATCAGCTCATGCCGGGCGACCGGGTGTTCATCGCCGAGGACAACCTGATTGCGGCGAACACGTTCATCTCGAAGGTGACGGCGCCGATCGAGCGTTTGTTGGGCATCGCGTCTTTGGGCACCTCGTCCATTCGCGGTATGCAGACCCTCGGCCGAAATTACAACCGAACCCGATATTAGTGGGTTAGAAACGTGCCGGGACACGACCCGGCCCTACGAAACTGCCACCCCACCCATTGGGAATCAATATATCTATTGGGCAAAACAACTCTCGGGAGGGGGCTTTTCCGGAACGTCAGGGACGCGTCAACTATTGATTAAATCAATAAAAAGCGGTAAAATCTTAAAGGGAGGTTAGCTCTCAAAATCGGCGTTGGTTTCGACTCATAAATTGGACTTCAGAGAGGCGACCTATCATGCATATCACCATGGGAATCGGGGCAATGTTGTTGGGCGGCTGGGTGTTGACGTCGCCGGTCGATCAGGACAACTTAAGACCGGTTCAGCCGGCGCCGCAACCCGCCGTAGCCGCGCCTCGGCCTGGCGCCGGCCAGAGTGCGAATCAATACGACACTCGGGCGATGGACAAACAGGGTTATAGGAGGATGCTGGAGGAAGAACGCGGAATGCGGCATGAACGGCGCGTTGATCAATCCCCTTCGCGCATGCAACGGCAAGCGTCGGGCACGGGTATGCCGACTTCGCCGACGAATCCCGCTCAAGGCGCGGCGGGGTTGCCTCTGTCGCCGACCTCCGATCCGACGTTGACGGAGGGGCCGGGGCAGGGACAGGACGCGATGGATCAGCCGTTCGGTTCGGGGGGACCGCAGATGCCCGTCGCCCCCACGTCTCAAGGTCGTCCCTCTCCATCTTATTCATCGGGCCGTGGTTCTTCCGGCGCGATGCAGCGGCCGAGTTCCCGCTCGACTCCCCAGCCGTCGTTCGGAGGTTCCGCAGGGCCGACCCAAAAGGCGTTCTCGACCTACAATCCGTTCAGTTCCGGCGTCAGTCCGTACATGAACCTATTCCGCCGAGACACCGACATGGGAACCGTGGACAACTACACAACGCTCGTTCGGCCGGCGCTAGAACAGCGTGCGGCCAATCAGCGCTTCAACATGGACATCTTCGGCCTGGAACGCAGGGCGCGCATCCAGCAACACTCGATCCAGCGAATGGAGCAAACCGATCGCACCTTGCAGGGCATAGGTACGCCGCAGTACTACATGAACTACGGCGGATACTATGGCAATTCGGGATCCGGACAGTAGACGCTTCAAATCCGCATTTCCAACCTACGGCGCAAGCCCCGACCCAGCGCCTGGCCGTGCCGGCCGCACGGCCCGATGTCCGGCGTTCTCCAGGCACGGCATTAGCGACGAGCCGACCAGGCCGGACGAGCCGGTAACGTCGATGGTCAAACTCCGCGTCATTTTCTCACCGCGGCATGATTACGTCGGAGAGCATGTACCTACGCAGCGACTTGACCACGTCGATGAATTGTTGCAGGTCAACCGGTTTGGTCAAATAGTCTTCCACGTGGAGGTTTTCGGCCCGCAATATTTCCTGGTGCGTGCGGGAAGCGGTCAGCACCACCACGGGTATGAAGTCGAGTTGCGGATCGGCCTTTACGTCGGCAAGAACTTCGCGCCCGCTCTTTTTCGGCAGATTGAGGTCCAAGAGGATCAAGTCGGGGCGCGGGGCGCGGCGGTATCTCTGCCGGCGCAGGAGGAACTCCATTGCCTCCTCGCCGTCGCGGACCAGGCTCACCCGGCAGGGTACGTCTCCCTGCCGCAGGGCCTCGATCGTCATTCCGGCGTCCTCCAGATCGTCTTCGATCAGGAGGATTTCCATGGGGCGTCCCACGGCGTCGCGGATCATGGTTTCGGTTTCCGTTCGGTGTTTGCCGGGAACTGTTCAATTCCGCCTTTCAGTGTTTTTCCGTCGATCGAAACTCGCCCGCCTTGGTCAACCCAGCCGGGGGCGGTGTTTCCGAGCAAGAGCGAGCCGTGCAATTGCGTTCTCGAATAGGGGAGCGTCAACAATTGGGCCAATCCGTTGTTGCCCAGCGACGAGCCGTCGATTTCGACCGAGGAGGCGCCGCCCACGGCCACGCCGCTGCGGCCGTTGCCGCGGCACGTCACGCCGGAGAGCGTCACGTTCCGGGCGCTGTTGCCCAGGCTGATCCCATCCAATTGAAAGCCCTGCACGGTAAGATCGGAGATCGTCACGTTATCGACGTGAAACAGGGTGATCCCCGTTTGCTCGTCGGCGCAAGACAGATTGTAGTCGCTCGGCAACTTGGTCTTTTCGACGCAGAAGAAGATTTTGCCGTTCAGCGAGCACCACTGGAGAGCTTCGAGTTTCGGCGGGCGAATCGCCGACGCCGAGGCGACGACCTGCACGGCGGGACGGCCGTCGAGGAACAATTGCTGGTATGACATCCGCTTGGGTCGGAACCATAAGACCGCGCCCTCGTATGGCTCCCAAACCTTTGGATCGATCGGCATCGAGCCGTCGAGAATTGCGCCGTTGCCGCGGATCGTGAACGGCCGCCGGTGATCGCCGCTGTGACGGCTGCCGACCAGGCTGACGCTTTCCCGATATGGAACGTCGTTGTCGGCCATCACGATCGTGTCGCCTTGGTGCGCCAGCCGCAGGGCCTTGGCCAGCGTTCGCACCGGGCCGGTCTGCTCGGGCGTGTTGTGTGGCTGGAGGCCGGTGGACCGGTCGTCGCCGGCCATGTTATCGACAAAAATCTCCCGTCCCGACGCGGGGGCCGCGAGAAGCAACGCAAGCAATAGGCCGTGAAATGGAATTGTCCGCATAATCCGCTCCCGGTGGGTGTTCGACCGCTTCGATCAATTGTAGCATAAATGTTTAGCAGCCGCCGGTACGGCGGCTTGCGCAAGTTTGCGGGCCGCCGTACCGGCGGCCGCTAAGGATCTGAAAAAGAATAACTTGTGCAATTCTGTAGGACGGATTGGGAAATCCGTCCTACAGAATTGCACAAGTTATTCTTTTTCAGTTCCTAATCGACTTCCTGCTCCGCCTCCTCGAGGGCCTTGTCGGTGCTAGCCGTGTCGACGCGGCGGCAGCTTTCCGTGAGCAGCGCGGCGATCCCGCCCAAGTCCTCGCGCCACTGGTCCTCGGCCACGTCCGGCGGGCAAAGCTGCGCGAACTCGTTCACTAGGAGGATCAACCGTAATACGTGGCGGAAGATCACTCCCTCTTGCTTTTGCAGGGACCGGCTGGTTACATACTTATTGAAGTCGCCGCCGAACTGGAGCAGCTCGCCCGCCGCCCAAACCGGCGAGGTGCGCAGGTCGTGGACGCCGTCGAAATCGTAATCGAACAAGCGACGGAGTTTATCGGCCAGCGTCAGCACCCAAACCCGCTCATCGTCGTCGTAAGTGCGGCGGTGGCGCGGCTCGTCGTCGCCGGCCTGCCGTGAAATTTCCTCCGGCGTGGCCAGGCCGAGTTGCAGCAGGCGCGGATCGAGCCGCAAGGTGGCCAACGGGCCGGGCGGAAGCTCGTCGTGTCGCGGAACGCGGACGAATCGACCCACCGATCGGGGCAACTCCAGTACGCTCTCCATCGCCTGCACACGTTCGTCGCGGTCGGCGATGCCCAACTGATTGACCAGGAAAACGGCGTACAGCGGGTTGATGCCGCGGAACATCAGCAACTTGGACATGCTATCGGTCGGATGGGCGAACATCGGCCGATACTGGGGCGGCTCCGCCACGGCGGGCTTCTCGGAGAAACCGAAAGTGAACACCAGCCGCTTCGCTTCCTTGGCCTTTTGCTCGGCCGCGGCCGCTTGCAACTCGGCTAACTCCTCCTCTTTCGGCGGCGAAGGTTCGAGCGTGACGTAGCCCGCCCGCCAAAGGGTCATCAGCATCCGGTCAAGTTCCTTCTGTCCGGCTTCAATCCGGCCGGGGTCCATCAGCCGCTTGCCGACCAGGCGTCGGATCGGCTCGATATCCGGCGAGGCGTCGAGCATGTAGGCGAGCAATCGCCAGGGCACCTGCCCGCGACTGTGCAGATTTCCAGACGGCGCCGCGCAGAGCTTGCGATACTGGGCCTCGTTCCAGTATTGCACGTTTGCCCGGCGGGTGGGCATCTTCTTCTTCAACGCCTTTTTCGCCTTCAACAGCCCGGGGTCTTTCGTGTTCTCGGGTATCTGGTCGAACTTTTCCCGCCAGCGGGCGATCTTCACGTCGTCCTCGTGGGCCAGGGCGTAGACGTGCCCCTTGGTATCGAACTGCGGACGTCCCGCGCGGCCGAATATCTGGTGCGCCGTGCTCGGATCGAGCAGCTTTTGCTTCTCCGCGGGACCTTTCATCAATTTCGGCACGACGACCGATCGGGCCGGCAGGTTGATCCCCGCCGCAAGCGTCTCCGTGCAGACCGCCACCGAGAGGAGTTTGTGCTGAAATAGGTCTTCGACAATGCGGCGATACTTGGGCAACACGCCGGCATGATGTACGCCGACGCCGCGCATCAACAATTGTTTGAGCTTCGGCCCCGCCCCGGCCGACCAGTCGTATCGCTCCAACTCGGCGGCGAGCCGTTTTTTCCGACCGTCGCCCAAAATGCGCTTCCCCTTGAGTTGTTCGGCCACCGCCCAACATTCCTCGCGATTGAAACAGAAGACCAACGCGGGCGTCATGCGGGTCTCGTCGTCCTCGGCGGAAAAGGGGACAGGTCCAATTTGTGCGCAGCACCCTTCGGGCCGTTCCGGCAAATTGGACCTGTCCCCTTTTCCGCCCTGGGCCATCGCTTCCAAATGTTCAGTCAACAGCATGTCTCCGACCCAATGGAAACCGAGCGGCACCTTGCGCTCGTCGCCGGTCACGAGTTCAAGCCGCCGGTCGTGGCATTGTCGCAGCCAGCCGAGAAACTCGATCGCGTTTCCGACCGTGGCCGAGAGCAAGAGCGTTCGGACGTGTTTCGGCAGCAGCCCCAGCGAGAGTTCCCAGACGATACCCCGTTCCAGATCGTTGAAACTATGGAACTCGTCCATCACCACGGCGCTGACCCGCTCGAAGTCGAAGGCGGTTTCGACCGGATTGGCGGCAGAAAAGGGGACAGGTACAATTTGCCGGAACGGCCCTTCGGGTGCTTCGCACAAATTGTACCTGTCCCCTTTTCCGCCGCTGTGCAATAGGCGGTTCAAGAGGATTTCGGCCACTACGACCAACACCCGGGCGTCGGGGTTTTCGCGGCGGTTGCCGGTTACCAGTCCCACGTCGTCCGGCTGGAATCCCCATTTAACGGCCGCCGCCTGCATCTCGCGGAACTTCTGCTCGCACAGCGCGATCAGCGGGGTTGTGTAGTAGGCGGTGGTTCCGTTGTGCAGCGCCTCGAACAGCGCGGCCTCGGCGATCATCGTCTTGCCGGTGCCGGTCGGCGTGCAGACCAGCACGCCCTGTTCGGCCGCGAACCACGCCAGCAGCGCCTCCTCCTGCACGGGATACGGCTCGTATGGAATCTGGTCGAGGTAAAGTCCAACAAGTTCGTCGCGCGTGGGAGGCATGGAATTGTTTAGCGGCCGACGGTACGTCGGCCAAAAGAGCCAAGCAAGGCCGCCGTGCCGGCGACCGCTAAACGGTCATTGCATTACTATCACCACCGCCGGTCATCATATCACGGCAAACTCGGGGGTGTCAAGCAATGCCGGCACTTGCCAAGCGGCCGCCGATCGCTTACCATCACTTATACTTCTAATACATTCCTCCTTTGTCGCCCGCCTAAGGATCTGAAAATGAATAACGTGTGCAATTTCGTAGGACGGATTTCCCAATCCGTCCCCGAAAACTGGACGGATTAGGAAATCCGTCCTACGTGTAAATCACCCACTTATTCTTTTACAGGCCCTAAGTTTTTTCCTGGAGACCGAAGCATGAATCGTCGTCGATCATTCTCTCTCGTCGCATTTTTCGTTGTCGCGTTGATGTTTCTCTCGCTCTCCGCGCGGGCCGACGAAGGGATGTGGCTGTTCAGCGATCCGCCGCGGCAACTGCTCCGGCAGCGATACGACTTCGATCCGAGCGACGCCTGGCTCGACCACTTGCGGCTGTCGGCCGTCCGATTCGACGAAGCCTCAGGCTCGTTTGTCTCGGGCGATGGATTAGTGATGACCAATCACCACGTCGGTCTGTCCAGCATTTACAAGATCAGCACGCCGGATCGCGACCTGCTGATTACGGGCTTCCACGCCCGATCTCTCGACGAGGAACTAAAATGCCCCAACTGCAAGCTGAAAGTGCTAATCAGCATCGAGGACGTTACCGAGCGGATTCGGTCGGCGGTGGCTTCTATTTCCGATCCGGCCGAGGCCGCCGAGCGACGCAGTGAGGAGATCAACTCGATAAATAGAGAATCGAAGGAGAAGACCGGACTTCACGGCGACGTAGTCTCGTTGTATTACGGCGGTCTGTACCATCTCTACCGCTATAAAGTCCACGACGACGTGCGGTTGGTGTTCTCGCCCGCGGAATCGGTCGCCGCGTTCGGCGGCGACCCGGACAATTTCGAGTATCCGCGATTCGCCCTGGACGTCTGTTTCTTCCGCGTCTACGAGGACGGCCGGCCGGCCAAGACGCCGCACCACCTGAAGTGGAACTCCGCCGGATCGAAAGAGGGCGAGTTGGTGTTCATGGCCGGGCATCCCGCCCGCACCGAACGGCTGAAAACCGTTCGTCACCTGGAGTTCATCCGCGACGCGACAATGCCGGCCGTGCTCGATCAGCGGCGGCGGCGCGAGGTTTCGTTGACGGCATTCAGCCAACGCAGCGTCGAGAGTTCCCGTCGGGCTTCCATGGAGCTGCGCAAGTGCCAGAACAGCCGCAAGGCTCGTTTGGGAATGTTGGCCGGACTGCAAGACCCCGCCGTGATGAAAATCAAACGCGCCGAGGAAGAGGCGCTCCGCCGCGCGGCCGCCGAAAGACCAGAGTTGGCCGCCGAGTTGGAGACCGCGCTGGAAATGATGGATCAATCGTTAACCGCCTTTGCGGAAATACGCGACGACTACGAGATGATCGGAGAGGGAGAGGCGTTTCAGAGCATCTTGTTCTCGTTCGCTCGCACCCTGATCGGCATGGCCGAAGAGATCGCCAAGCCCGAGGCCGAACGATCCTGGGGGTATCGCGACTCGAATCTCGATTCGCTCAAATCGCGGTTGTTACCCGACGTGCTGGTCTATCCCGATCTTGAGGCCGTGCTCTTGGCCGATTCGCTGAGCATGTACCTGGAGCGGAAGGGATACGACGATCCTTTGGTCCGCGCGGTGCTGGCCGGCCGCTCGCCGCCGCAACGGGCCGACGAACTGGTCCGCGGCTCGAAACTCGCCGACCCGTCCTTCCGATGCCGATTGGTCGAGGGTGGGGCCGAAGCCATCGATGCCTGCGACGATCCGATGATTCAGTTGGCTCGCCTGGTCGATGATCCAGCCGGCGATATCCGCAAGATTTACGAACGTCGGGTAAGCGAGCCGCAGACGCGGGCCTACGGCATGTTGGCGCAGGTCCGATTCGCGCTGTTCGGCGAGTCGATTTACCCCGACGCCACTCATACGCTCCGGCTGTCATTCGGACAGGTTAAGAGCTATCGTTTGGATGGCGAGCCGATTCCCGCCTGGACGACGTTCGCCGGGCTGTATCGCCGCGCCGAGGACAACCGGTTTGCTGCGCCGTATTCCATGCCGTCGATTTGGGTTGAGCGGAAAGACCGACTGGAGATGGACGCGCCGCTGAACTTCGTATCCACCAACGACAGCATCGGCGGCAACTCGGGCAGCCCGGTCGTGAACCGCAACGGCGAGTTGGTCGGTGTCGTCTTCGACGGCAATTTGCCCTCGCTGGTTTGGGACTTCGTGTTCACGCAGGAAGAGGGTCGAGCGGTATCCGTCCACGCCGGCGCGATCATCGAGGCGCTGCGGAAAGTGTACGACGCCGATCGGCTGGCCGACGAGCTGCAGCGCGGCTCGCGCAAATAGCCGGGGGCTAACAGCCCCCGGAATGTGCGCGAATTGCGGGATTTCCCTCCGGGGGCTGTTAGCCCCCGGCTATTGTTCACTACATTGTATTAATACTCAATAAACGTCCCATTTCGCGGTCTGTCAGCAGTGGCACGTAGGGTACCAATGCTGTAAACTGAATTTTAGCGCGTCCGGCGACGGAGCGCCGATCTCGACTATATCGCACCCGACGAGGACCGCATCGTGAAGCTGCAATTTCTGGGGGGCGCGCGTCAAGTTACCGGATCGCAGTACTACCTCGAGGCGGACGGAGCGCGGGTGCTGGTCGATTGCGGAATGCATCAGGAGCGGGAACATCTGGCCCGAAACTGGGACAAAAGCCCGCTGCAACTTCGCGACGTCGATGCCCTGTTGCTGACCCACGCCCACGTGGACCATTGTGGTCTGGCGCCGAAGCTGGTCGGCGAGGGCTTTCGGGGACCGATCATTACCACCTCGGCCTCGGCCGATCTGGTGGAGTTGGTGCTTCGCGATTCCGCCCATATCCAGGCCGAAGACGCCGCCTTCAAGCGGAAGCGCCATCGCAAGGAAGGCCGCCGGGGAAGATATCCGGTCAAGCCGCTCTACACGCCACGGGACGTGGAACGAACGCTGCCGCTGCTGCAAGCGGCCCCTTACGACCGGCCCACCCGAATCAACGACCATCTGCACGCGGTCTTTCACGACGCCGGACACATACTCGGCTCGGCGATGGTCGAGCTGCGCGTGCGGAAAAAGGGGACAGGTCCAATTTGCCGGAACGGCCCTTCGGGTGCTTCGCACAAATTGGACCTGTCCCCTTTTCCCGCGCGGATCGTCTTCACCGGCGACCTCGGGCAATGGGACCGGCCGATCGTCCGCGATCCGACCATACTGGCCGAAGCCGACTACATAGTGATGGAATCGACCTACGGCGACCGACTGCACGAGAACCACGACTCGGTCGAGTCGCAACTGGAGAAGGTTGTGTTGGAGACCGTCGGCGACGGCGGCAAGGTGGTCGTTCCGATCTTCGCCATCGAGCGTGCCCAGGAGTTGATCTACTACCTGAACCGCCTGCTCCACGCCGGCCGGATTCCCGAGATTCCGGTGTTTCTCGATAGTCCGATGGCGGCCGACGTGAACGAGATCTTCCGCCGCCACCGCGAGTGCTTCGACGCCGAGGCGGAAGAGATCGTCGCCGCCGGAGAGTCGCTGTTGAAGTTCCCTTCGCTGCACGTCTGCCGGACGGTGAAAGAGTCGATGGCGATCAACGCCTTGAAGGGACCGGCCGTCATCATGTCCACCTCGGGCATGTGCACGGCGGGACGCATCAAACACCATCTTGTTCATCATATCGGCAATCCGGCCTGCACGGTGCTCTTCGTCGGCTATCAGCCGCGGGGAACCCTTGGCCGGCAGATACTTGACGGCCCACGGCAGGTCCGCATCCACGGCGTCTCTCGCAAGGTCCGCGCCCGTGTCCGCCAGATACAGGGCATATCCGGCCACGCCGACCGGGCTGGCCTGCTGAAATGGCTCGGTCATTTCCAGCGTCCGCCCCGCCGGGTGTTCATCACCCACGGCGAGCCGGAGGCGTCCGAGTCGCTGGCCGAGGCGGTCCGCAATCAATTCGGCTGGGACGTCCACGTACCGGAGTATCGAGAGACGGTGCAACTCGATTCTGAATAATTGTCATATCCCTTGACAATTTAATCATAGCCGAAGATACTGGATTAATGGCAGTGGTTGTTATGACATCCGTGGCACGACAGCAGGCGGAAAGTCTTCCTGTACCCATCTTTGTCCGAGTGTCAAAGTTGGTGGAACGGCTTCGCCGCTGGCCGGAGGTGAGTGGAGCAAGGCCTCTCACAGGTCGACTGGCGGGGCGATTCCGTTTGCGGACCGGCGATTATCGCCTCCAATTTCATGTGGAAGGTGAAAAAGTAATCGTTGAGAAAATTGGGCATCGGGATCGGTTTTATGAGGATTGAGCTATGGAAACCTTACAGACTATCACCTTGGCCGGAAACCGATTTGTCGTCATTCCGGAAGCCGAATATAGACGTTTGACCGGGAAAAAACGGGGGCCGATGCTGCCATTGGCCGACGACGAAGGATACTATCCCGCCGTGGAAACGATGCGGGCAATGTTGGCGCGCAAGATTATCCATCGACGGCGCGCAATTGGACTATCGCAAGTTGAGTTGGCGCAACGCGCCGGCATCCGCCCGGAAACGCTCAATCGTCTGGAGCAAGGCAAACATTCCCCCAGCGTCGCCACGGTTGACAAGCTGGATCGGGCACTCTGCAAAGCCGAATCCAAACGAGGGTAGTTGTAATTTGGGGTCAGAGCGCACTTAGTCATTAAGTAATTTCTACTATTGACTAAATGCGCTCTGACCCCAAGTCTCAACCCTGACCCCAAGTCTCAACCAAGGCCGCCCCGACAAAAATGTGAATGGTTTGTCCTACTCGCCCTGGTCGGACAATAACTCGTCGAGGTCAATGCGGTTATTCAGAACGTCGGGGTTGATTTCCAAGGCCCTGCGATAATGCTCCGCCGCCTCTTCGCGCCGCCCCAAACCAATCAAGGCGATGGCAAGGTAGTAGTGGGTCTCCGCGTTGTCGGGCCGGACGTCCAACGCCTTCAGGTACTCCTCCACCGCCCCGTTGAATTTTCCGCTAAGCAACCAGGCGTTGCCGAGAGTATAATGGTACTCCGGGAACGTGGGGGCGATCGTTATCGCTGCCCGAGAATGTCCGATCGCCTCGTCCAAACTGCCGACGGCAAGCAAGGCGTCGGCCAGGTTGTTATGGGCGGCCGCGTAGTACGGGTTGGCTTTTATCGCCCTTCGATAATGCGCTATCGCTTCGTTCCGCCGGCCACGGCTGCCCGCGGCGACGCCAAGGTTGAAGTGCGCCGAGGGATAGTCGGGCCAAATTTCGAGCGCCTTGCGGTACTGCGACGTTGCTTCGTCGAGCCGTCCCTGGTCGGCCAAGGCGTTGCCCAGGGCATTGTGGGCCGTGTAGTTCCTGGAAGTGCAAGCGATGGTGCGGTTCCAGAGGGTTTCGCTGTCGCGCCAATACGAAGTCTGCCGCCAGGCACACGCCATCAACGCGGCCAGCACCACGGCCGATCCGACGCCGCACACCCAACGACGATGCGGCCACGACCGGCACGGATCGGCCGCTCCCCAGACCAGTGCAATGCACAGGCCGATCTGCGGCAGATACGTGAAACGGTCGGCCATCGCCTGAGTTCCGAACGGCACCAGCCCAACCACGGGAAACATCATCCCCAAGTACCATAGCCAGCCAACCGGCAGGTACGGGCGTTTTCGCGCCCAAGCGAAGACCGCCGCGGTGACGCCCAACAGAATCAGAAGGGAACCGATGACCTGCCAAAGCGGCAAGTCGAACTGCGTGCGGGGACACAGGGGCGCCAAGCCGGCCGGATAGAAAAAACTCCCCAGATAATTTACATAAGAAATCGCGGCGTTGCCGATCCGCCACCACAAGGGACCGTATTGATACTCCGGCACCTGCTGCGCCCAGACGGTAACCGCGCAGCAAGCGGCCGCCAGGGCAAACAGGGGAATCTTCTCGGCCGCCAGTCGCGCGGCGACCGCCGCCGGCCGTTGCGACGAGGTCCGCCGCAGCGGCCAGTAGTCCAACAGCAGCAACACGCACGGGAGCGTCACCAGCATCGGCTTGGACATCAACCCCAGCGCGAAAAGGACAATCACCGCGAGGTAGCGGACGAGCGAAAACCGTCGATGGCGCGCATAGCCGACGTAGGCCGCGAGCGTCAACATGAAGAACAGTCCGCTCAGTACGTCCTTCCGTTCCGTCACCCAAGCCACGGATTCCACTCGCAGGGGATGGACGGCGAACAGTGCCGCCGCCAACGCGCTCGGCCAGAGCCGGCCGGTCATTTGCCGCAGTACGAGGAACAGCAGTATCGCCGTGGCGGCGTGCAGCAGCAGGTTGGTCAGGTGGTGCCCGCCGGCGTTTTCGCCGTAAATCCGCCAATCGACTATATGGGAAATCCACGTGAGCGGGTCCCAGTTGCCGACGTGGCGACTGGTGAATGCCCAGCCGATCGACTGCGCGGTCAGTCCTTCAGAAACCCAGGGGTTTTCCGACACGCATACGTCGTCGTCGAGATTGATGAACTCGTGATTGACCGTCCGGCCGAACACCAGCCCCACCGCCAGCAGCAAGAGGACGCAAACGGCCAGCACCTGGCGCGGGCTTCCCGGATTGTTTTCGTTCAGCGGTTTATCTGGTCGATCGAGCATAATTTCATATCCGTTTAGCGGCCGCCGGAACGGCGGCCCCGTTTCCGTCGTAAGCCGCCGTACCGGCGGCTGCTAAACGTTCGTCAACGGATGGCGTCGAACGAACTCGTCCAACAACGGGGCGATCCGCTCGTGGGCGTCCTCGACCACGTAATGGCCCGCGTCCGAAAAACGATGCACCTCGGCCCGCGGAAAGATGTCGATGAAGCGGTCGAGGAACCAGCCCGTGAAACACCAGTCCTGCATACCCCAAATCAGACAAACCGGGTACTGGCGGAATTGGGCCAAGCCGTCCTCGATCCCTTGCAGCGTGGCGTAGCTGGGGTGGCTCGGGCTGAGCGGGATGTCGAGCACGAACCGCAGCACGCCCGTCCGATTGCGCCAAGAATCGTAAGGCGCCGAAAGTCCCGCGCGGACCGCCGGCGTGATCCGCTCGGGCTTGGCGACGGTCGTCCGCAATGCCGCCCGAACGAACAGATTCAGCCCTTGCACGGCCAATGGTCCGAACAGCGGAATCCGGCAGGCGCGGATTTTCCAGGGACACTTCGGCGCGAGAAATGCGGCCGTGTTCATCAGCGCGAACCGCGCAAATCGCTCGGGCGCGGCGACGGCCGCTCCCATGCCGACCGCTCCGCCCCAATCGTGGGCCACCAGCGTGATCCGTTGCAGATCGAGCTTTTCGACAAACTCGTTCAGATCGGCCACTCGCCGGGCGAGTCGATACGAATACTCCTTCGCCGACGGCTTCTCCGACAGCCCGCAGCCGATCAGATCGACGGCCAACACGCGGTAGCGGTCTCTCAGCGCCCGGATGATTTCCCGCCAGTAGAACGACCAGGTGGGGTTCCCGTGGACCAGCAGCAACGTCGGCCCTTCTCCCTCGTCTACATAATGGCAGCGATGCCCGTCGAGCGTAATCTCGCGGGACTGAAATGGATATAGCGGACGCCAATCGTGGGACAAAATCTTTCTCCGCGATAAAACTCGATGGTAGACTTACAGGAGTTCAATCTGACGCCGACGACAAACATCAGTGAAATCGGGATGGTTGAAGCTAAAAAGGCAGTGCAACTTGAAGTTGCGGTCGTCGATGATCAACCGTAGTACGTTGTCGACAAGACTTATGGGGCGATGCTTGCCGTCGGCGGTGGAAAGAGTGCGATCCAGGGCTTGCATCCGATAATTGGCGTCGTCAAGCAATACGGCGTTTGGCCGCTTGAGAAAAATCTCGAACTTCCTGATGTAAAGAGGACGACGAACAAATCGCGTACCGAGGGTCTCGTAGAGAGTCGGCCATGGAAGGACATATTTCATGCTCATCAAAAGATCGACTTTTCTTTGAGCATCTCGAAAGTATTGGTCTCTTTCATCGAACAGCGCGTACCAGAAGCCTGTGTCCACAATCGCGATCTTGTTAAGAAGTAGACTCATCGGAAGACGATTCCTCCATTGAAACGCCGTAACCCGTCCAGGGCGATTGTTTCCGCGCGCCGTATAAAAACGATCCCTTGACCTTCCGTCCGTCGTCGCTTTTGTAGATGACGTAAATTCTGCTCTTCTTGTTGAGTTCGACTGATTGTTCCATGTCGCTTTTCAGATCGGCCAGCAGATCGTTGCGAAATTCGTAGTTAAAAACCGCAACGCTGTCGCCACACTCTTTTGCGGCGTGATTGTCCAACCAAGCGTACATTCCCTCGTAATCTCCGTTGACACCGAGATCAAAAGATAACCATATAATTTTTATCACGACACCTCTCCTTTATGCAACTCTTGAGCAATCTTGTGTTTATAAATCACCGATCGTCCTCGCGGTTGAAACGAGTATCGATGCCTTTAACGAAGCCACACATTTCACAAATATCGCGATCGGGTATCAATTCAATGCGTCCCTCATGTTCCACGACTTGCATCCTCTGGCCGGGCGCCAAGCGCAATGACTCTCGCACTGCACGGGGAATGAGCACTTGATAATCAGGAGATACGGTGACTGCATCCATAACATTTCTCCATAGACCTCAACTGATACTACAGTACAAAGAAGTACAAAGATAGGCCCCGTTTGTCAATTGCCGGCGCTATTCCGCGTTGGCCCGGGTGAGCAGCTCTTTCCAGAAATCACGCGCCTGACGGTGCCACTGGAGCACTTCTCGCTTCTGTCGTGGGTCGGTCAGATCGATCCGCCGGGCACGTTCGTAAACCCAGTCGATAAAGAATTGTACGGCGCTGCGGCTGATTCGCCTCTGTCGGCCGATCTCGACGTAGTACGGCCCGGTCATGGCGAAACGGTATGTTTTGGGCAGGTCGGTCACCGCGCGGACGAGGAACCAGCCGCTACGGTCGAACGCGACGTTCGGCAGGCGGCCGCCCTTCGAGTACTTGTCGAACGGGACGGAATGTTCGACCTTGCCGTTCTTGATGATCTCCAGGTAACTGATCGGATCGCGGGTCGATAGGGTCAGGCCGATTTCCAGCTCCAGTTCGGTCCCTTCCTCGGCCCGAAATACGTGGCCGGGCAACTCGCCGTGGACCGATGGTTTTAGCAGCGGGCCGTTGGTCACAAAGACCCGGCCGGCGCGTAGCCCGCTCCACCACTTCTCGTAGCTAAGCGGCCCTTCGACGTGGACGTAGACCCGGTTGTATCCGACCGGGTTGGGCGACTCGCCCGAGCCGCTGCCGGCGGTGGGCGGAATCCGCAGCCCACATTCGAGCAGTTGAAAGTAGATGTGTTGCGCCCATCGGGCGTTGCCCCACGGGTCGGGGTAACGCAGCCGGTCGCGAGGCCGCCCGCCCGACTCGTGGTTGACCGCGCCGTCGCGGCGGATATTGCCGCCGGCCACTTCGATCGAGTCGATCTGGCCGGTCGCCACCAGCACGGGCAAGTCCCACCAGTACGGCCGGTCGGCGTCGATCCAGAGAACGGCCGATTCGCGGGCTTTCAGCAGGAAGTTCATCATCGGCGGATATTCGCCCTCGCCGCCCGGCGGCTTCAGCAACGTCGGCGAGTTCAGCAGCAACAACTCGGTGCCCGGCCGGGTCAAAACGCCGGCCAGCAGATGGTAGTAGCGATTCTCGTCGAAGCAGACCAGCGGTTTTTCGGGCGGCTTGTTTCCCCACTCGTTTTTATCGTTCCGCCAGGTGATGACTTCCGCCACGTGCAGGTCGTCGGCTTCCATCAACAATTCGATGTCGCGCGTCCGGCGTCGCACGTCGAGATCGCCCGACCACCAGCCGTCGGCCGACATATCGACGAACCGCCGCAGTTCGACCCGCTTCGAGTCGTCGGCGAGGTGTTCGATGGTAAAATGCCCCTTTCGCCACAGGTATTCGAGGCCGCGTTCCAAGACGAACTCGTAGTTGCCGTTCGGCAGTTTCAGGAGAACCTTGCCCGGTATGGCACAATGGTCGTGCCAAAAGGGGGCTTTCGGAACCTTTCGCATGTTTTTCCCGGGTCCGGTCAGGTGCATTCGGCAGGGGATCGGCCGGCCCGTATCCTTATCGACGACGATCAACTCCAATTGACCGGCGGCCGGGAGCCGTTGCCCGGCCACGGCGACCATCAGAAACGCTCCGACCGCGCATCGGAGCGGGATCGGGCGGCGTTTTCGCACGTATGGCGGCATGATTATCGTATCGTCAAGTTTGTTTAGCCCCGGCGTCCACGCCGGGAAAGATCGACTGTTATACCGTTGCACAGGGTCCCCGGCGTGGACGCCGGGGCTAAACAAACAGTATCCATGCAAGTCAATTTTCCATCCAAAACGTTGTCCGATGTTCAAGACAACTCTAGCACGCGGCTACCACCCCTTCGCGGCGGTGCGGGCCCGGCTTGATGAACACCCGCTCCAGACCATACAATAGTCCGAATGGTCCGGGCGGACGGATTCCATCCACGGGAAGGACAAGAGCGGCGATATGGCAAAGGATTACTATAGTATTCTGGGGGTGCCGAGGAACGCCTCGCAAGCCGATATCCAGAAGGCTTATCGCGAGTTGGCGCGGAAGCACCACCCGGACATGAACCCGAACGACAAAACGGCCAAGAAAAGATTCCAGGAGATTCAGACCGCCTTCGACGTGCTCAACAACACCGAGAAGCGGGAAATGTACGACCGCTACGGCAGCTCCTTTGAAACCCAAGGCGCCGGCGACCCGCGCGGGGCATACACCGGGTCGTGGTCGCCCGGAGCGGGCGGCGCCGGACCGGGCGGCGGACCAGCCGGATTCAATCCCGAGGACATTGATCTGAGCCAGTTCCTCGGCGAGCGGTTCGGCCGGGAGATGCCCGGCGGGGCGGGCGACATCTTCGGCCAGTTCCGCCGCGCCGCCGGAAAATTCCGCAAACCGTCCGCCGCCCCCCAACGCGGCGGCGATCTGCATCAGGAATTGGAAATCCCCTTCACCACCGCGATCACCGGCGGCGAAGTCCAGATCACCGTACAGCGTCCCAAAGGTAAAGCGGAAACTTTGGCGGTGAAAATCCCGCCGGGTATCGAGGACGGCAAGAAAATCCGCGTCCGCGGACACGGCCAACCGGCGCCGCGAGGCGGAAAGCCGGGCGACATCCTGCTGACGATCCGCGTCCTGCCCCATCCCTCGTTCCACCGACGCGGAAATCAACTGCACGTCCGCGTGCCGGTCACGCTGGGCGAGGCCGTCGCGGGCGCGAAAATCGACCTGCCGACACCCCGAGGCGTTGTCGCGTTAAGAATTCCGCCCGGCACGTCGAGCGGCACGAAACTTCGCGTCAAGGGGTACGGAGTAAAACCCAAGAACGGCACGCCAGGCGACCTGTTGGCCGAAATACTAATCGTACTGCCGAAGCAACTCGGCGATGCCGATCGGCAGGCAATTCAACAGATCGACGAACGCTATCCACGGAATCCGCGCGCCGACTTGCGGTGGTAATTGCTTACACCTTGTTCCCATGCTCCGCGTGGGAACACACGGAAGAGGACGCTCCGCGTCCGCTGCACCTCAAAACGAGTCGAATTCAAGGGGGGGACGCGGAGCGTCCAGCACGTGCGTTCCCACGCGGAGCATGGGAACGAGGAATGCGTTCCCACGCAGAGCATGGGAACGAGGAGAATATGATCCACCGGCGATTCCTTTCCCAGTATCACGTCCGAAGCACCGCCGACTTTCAGCGGGCATATCGCCGCCGTTGCAGGGCGTCGGACCAGTGGATCGTTGTGTTCGGCCATCCCAACGGATTGCCGCATCCCCGGCTGGGCATCTCGGCCTCGCGCCGGCTGGGCGGCGCGGTAGTCCGCAACCGATGGAAGCGGCTCCTGCGCGAGGCCTTTCGGCTGTCGCGTCCGCAACTCCCCTCGGGCATCGACCTGATCGTCATCCCCCGCTCCGCCGCTCCGCCGCCGCTCGAAGCGTTGCGCGGGTCGCTCGTCCGTCTGGCGGGAAAAGCGACAACAAAGCTCGGCTGAGGCTTTATGCGGTTGTTACTGAGAATACCCGCCTGGACGTTGATCGGCTTGATTCGGCTGTATCAATGGACACTTAGCCCCGTGCTGGGGCGGCGGTGCCGCTTCGAGCCGACGTGCAGTGTCTACTTCATCGAGTCGGTGCGGAAATACGGGGCTGTCCGGGGCGCGTGCCGGGGCATCTGGCGAATCTGCCGCTGCAACCCCTGGAACTCCGGAGGGTTCGATCCGCCGTAGAGAGTGTGTCTGGAAATATCTCAAAACCGTATTTAGCCCCGGGTGAATACATTTAGCCCCGGGTGAATACATTTAGCCCCGGGTGAATACACCCGGGGCAAGCGGTTTTTCGCGTTCAATCCGGCCCGCCGTGTATTCACGGCGGGCTAAATGCACAAATTCATAACACGTTCATGGAACGAAAAATCGCCATTCCAAAACCCAATCGGGAATAAAAGGAAAGCCCTCTTGACCAATAAAAAATAACAGTAATAATTATCGGTAGTATTATTGAGCCATGAAATATTTCGACAATCACCGCAATACCCGGCAGAGAAGCGTGATTCTGGAGGAACTCCAGAATCTCGCCTCTCACCCCACTGCCGCTGGGTTGTACGAGATTGTCCGCCACCGTCAGCCAAATATCAGTTTGGGGACCGTGTATCGCAACTTGGAATTGCTTACGCGGCTCGGGTTGATCCAGAAACTGGAGGTCGGCGGCCGGCAAGCCCGATTCGACGGCAACGCCGACAGCCATTTTCACGTGCAATGCGTCCGGTGTGGCAGAGTAGACGATATTCACGCACCACCGCTTGACCTTTTGGGGGGCGAGGGCAATGATTTCAGTGGCTATCGGATTCTAGGCTACACACTGCAGTTTCATGGCATCTGCCCGCGCTGCGGAAAGACTTCAACCAACTCTAAACAGGAGATCGACAGATGTTGAGTTCCAAGGTTCAAGAGGCCCTAAATCGACAGGTCAACGCCGAGTTGTACTCGTCATATCTGTACCTTTCGATGGCGGCCCATCTGGAGGCGGAAAACATGCGGGGCATGGCCCAATGGATGCGGGTCCAGTCGGGCGAAGAGACCACCCACGGCATGAAAATCTACGATTACATCATCGAGCGCGGCGGCAGCGTGACGCTCACGCGGATCGACGCTCCGAAAACCAATTGGGCCTCCCCAGTGGAATTGTTTGAAGACGCCTACGCCCACGAGCAAAAGGTCACCGCGATGATCAACGGCTTGATGGACCTGGTGATTGCCGAGAAGGACCACGCCGGCCACGATTTCCTCGAATGGTTCGTTGCCGAGCAGGTCGAGGAAGAGTCCGCCGCGCTGGCGATCGTCGAGCAACTCAAGCTGGTCGGCGACAGCGGCGTCGGTTTGTACATGATCGACCGGCAGCTCGGCCAGCGCTCCCCTTCCGCGCCGGCGGCGGAGTAGCAGAAACGGTATCGGTTGCGAAACGTAGGGTGGGTCAAGCGCAGCGCAGCCCCACCAACAGCGGAAAAAGCATGGTGGGGCTGCGCTGCGCTTGACCCACCCTACTTTCCGCAACAAAACTACTGAAAGAGCCTAACGAAAGGAAGAACAAGTCATGTGTACGCTCGTTACCAAAGAGGCCCCGGACTTCGTCGCCCAGGCGGTGATGCCCGACGGCTCGTTCGCCGAGTTGAAGCTGTCGTCGTATCGCGGCAAGTACGTGTTGTTGTTTTTCTACCCCTTGGATTTCACGTTCGTCTGTCCGTCGGAGATCGTCGCCTTCGACGCGGCGTTGGAGAAGTTCGAGAAGAAGGGCGCCCAGGTCTTGGGCTGCTCGGTCGATTCGCACTTCACGCACCTCGCCTGGAGGAACACGCCGCGCAAGCAGGGCGGCATCGGACCGATCCGGTACCCGCTGGTGTCAGACCTGACCAAGCAAATCTCCCGCGATTTCGGCGTCTTGTTGGAGGACGGCGGCGTGGCGCTGCGCGGGCTGTTCCTGATCGACAAGCAGGGCATCGTCCGCCACTCGCTGATCAACGACCTGCCCATCGGCCGCAGCGTCGACGAGGCGTTGCGGGTGCTCGACGCCTTGCGGTTCCACGAGGAGCACGGCGACGTATGCCCGGCCAACTGGCACGAGGGCGAGGAAGCGATCAAGCCCACGGCCGAGGGCGTGGCGTCGTACCTTGCAAAGCACGATAAGTAGACCGATGAACGAAGTCCTCGAAACTCTCGTCAAGATCGCGGTGGAAAGCTGGTCGCTGTTGGGGCAGATGGCGCCGTACTTGCTGTTGGGGTTCCTGGTGGCGGGCGGGCTGTCGGTCTGCATCTCGCCAAAGTTCGTCGAGCGGCATCTCGGCGGACGAGGGTTCGCGTCCGTGTTGAAGGCGTCGCTGTTGGGCATTCCGCTGCCGTTGTGCTCCTGCGGAGTGATTCCGGTCTCGGCGTCGCTCCGCCGTCACGGGGCCAGCCGGGCCGCAACCACCTCGTTCCTGATCTCCACGCCGCAGACCGGAGTGGACAGCATCGCCGTCACTTACGCGCTGCTCGGGTCGGTGTTCGCGGTTTATCGGCCGCTGGCCGCGCTGGCCGCCGGGCTGCTCGGCGGATTGCTGGTGATCCTGTTCGCGCGGCGGAACCACGCCCCGGACCAGCCCGAGCCGGATCGGCCCAAGTGTACCGAAAGTTGCTGCTCGGACCACGGATCGCAAAATGTGTTTGTTCGAGCATTAAAGCATGGCCTGGTTACGTTGCCGCGCGACATCGGTTTGCCGCTGCTGGCGGGCGTGGTCGTGGCCGGGGCGGTCGCCGCGCTGGCCCCGCCCAACGAGTGGCAAGAATATCTGGGCAGCGGGATCGTGGGGATAGTGTTGGCGATGGTTTTGGGCGTGCCCGTCTACGTCTGCGCCACCGCTTCGGCGCCGATCGCCGTGGGGTTGATCCACCTGGGCGCGTCGCCGGGGGCGGCGCTGGCGTTCCTGATCGCCGGCCCGGCCACCAACGCCGCCACGATCACCACGATGTGGAAGTTTCTCGGCGGAAGGGCCACGGTCCTCTACCTGCTGACCATCGCCGTCAGCGCCGTAGTGGGCGGATTGACGCTCGACTGGCTGTTCGCCACACTGGACGTCGGCGTTCCGACGCCGGCCGGACACGATCATCACACAGCAATGGGCGTTTGGCTCTCGTCGGCCTGGGCGATCCTGCTGTTGGCAATCCTGGCGTTTTCCTACCTCGTAAAATCGCACGATGACGAGTGGCACGGTCAATTACCGTAACCGCATTCCCCGCCGTGTATTCACGGCGGGCTAAATTGTACAAGAACTCTCGCATTTTCATGAACGCCACGCTACGCGAAAACATCGACTGGGTCGGCGCGATCGACTGGAACGTCCGCGATTTCCACGGCTACGACGACGAGAAGACGGCGCTGATCGACACGGTCAAAGCCCCCTTCGCCGCCGAGCTGTTGCGGAACGTGGCCGCGCTTTGCGAGCCGCTGCGGGCCCACTGGCGGCCGACGCCTGAAGTGCTCGACGAATGTCGCCGTCTCGGGCAGGAGTTGGCCGATCGGGCCTTGAATCCGTCTCCGCTGGAAACGGGGCAAAAGTTTTGCTAGAATATGATAGGGTCGTGAATTCCCGCTACATCCTGATTCCGTGAGTATCGAGGGGACAAACATTGACGCTCACCGATCCGAACGACCAAGCCAATCCGATCGACGCCGCTGAGGAGTCGATCGAGACCCAACCGGAAACTAGTCCTTTTTCGCCCCCGCCGGCCGATAAGACGCAACCGTCCGCCTCGGCCGAGGAGTCGTCGCGTCGGCGCATCCTGATCGGCTCGCAGCGCGATCCGGCTGCCTATCGGCCGCGGCCGCGGCACGATTGTAAGCCGTTGGACATACCCGGCGAGGGGCGAGGGACGAGGGACGAGGGGCGAGGGGAGGAAAACGATGGCCGAGGGCTGGGCGGTTCACCGCCCAGTGAAAGCAAGGGCGAGGAGGATTCCGGGCCCAAGGTTCAGGGTTCAGACGCTGCCGTTGGTGCGGCCGAACCCCCGCGGGCCCCGCCGAGCACGCCCGACTTGATCTCCGATCTTGCCGCCGCGCTGGCCGGTCCGCAGACACCCATTTTGAAACCGAGCGTCCGCGACCAAATGTCGCCGGAGATGGAAGACGAGCTTCACCGCGCGATGGGCGACGCCTCGATGGACGAGTTGCTCGATGCCGGATCGTCCGGCGAGCAGACGTTCGAGCCTGGCGAGATGCAAAGCGGCCGGGTGGTCGCCGTCCGCCGCGACGACGTGTTCGTCGAGTTCGCCGGACGCCGGCAAGGGGCCGTATCGCTCCGCCAGTTCGACGTCCCGCCACGGCCCGGCGCGGAAGTCCAGGTGGTCGTCGAGCGGCTCAACCCCGAGGACGGATTGTACGAATTGTCGCTGCCGAACAAGGCGGTGCAGGTGGACGACTGGTCCGATCTGATCGAAGGGGCGCTGATCGAGGTCCGCGTGACGGGCCACAACACCGGCGGGCTGGAGTGCGAAGTGAACCACATCCGCGGTTTCATCCCCGTCAGCCAGATCGACCTCTACCGGGTCGAGGACCTTGCCCGGTTCGTCGATCAGAAGTGGACGTGCATCATCACCGAAGCGAACCCCGACCGGCGGAACCTCGTGCTCAGCCGCCGCGCCGTGCTCGAACGCGAGCGGGAGCAGGTCAGGCAGCAACTGCTCGATTCGCTCCGCCCGGGCCATGTCCGCGAGGGCGTGGTGCGAAAGCTCATGGACTTCGGCGCGTTCGTCGATCTCGGCGGCGTCGACGGGCTGGTTCACGTCAGCCAGGTGGCCTGGGGCCGGGTAAAGCATCCCAGCGACGTGCTCAAGGAGGGTCAGAAGATCAAGGTGCGGGTAGATAAGATCGATCCGGCCACCGGCAAGATCAGCCTGGCGTATCGAGACCTGCTGGAAAGCCCGTGGACGACCGCCGCGCAAAAATACCCGCCCAATACTATCGCCACCGGGACCGTCACTAAGCTGATGGATTTCGGGGCGTTCGTCGAATTGGAGCCGGGCATCGAAGGGCTGGTCCACATCTCCGAACTCTCGCACAAGCGCGTCTGGCGATGCTCCGACGTGGTGAAGGAGGGCCGGCAGGTCGAGGTGATTGTCCTTTCGGTCGACCCGGAGGCGCAGCGGATGAGCCTCTCGATGAAGGAGTTGTCGGCCCCGCCGGAACCCGCCAAAAAGGAAGGGGAAGAAGCGGAACCGTCCAAGCAGTCGAAGAATCGCTCGAAACCGACCGGCCCGTTGCTCGGCGGACTCAGCCGCCCGACCGGCGACCGGTTCGGCTTGAAGTGGTTTGTTTAACCCGGAGCCAACGGCGACGGGGATGCCTCCCGCCGCCCCCGCTCACCCGCCGTCGCCGATGGCTCCGGGTTAAACGACTCAGTGGTATGTTGTCCAGCCGGAGCGGTCAACGCCGGCAAACGGCGTCACAAAGGACCATTTCTGAGGCGGCTTGCCTTCCTTGACCGGGTTCTCCTCGACGTAGCGGATGGCCGCGTCGATCGCTTGCTCGGTGTCAAGATAAACCTTCCATTGGCCCACCGCCCACGGCGACGGGAGCTTGTCATCGCGGCGCTGAAACCTCTGTCGCGGGTGAAGGGACTCCGCCTTCAACTGCTTGGTGGCCTCTCCTTTGAGCAGATTGCAGATTTGCTCCGCCTTGTAGGTATGCCTGGCGACTACCAGGTGGACGTGTTCCGGCAGGATCGAGCAGGCCCAAATTGCCAAGCGGCATTTGCGCGATCCGACGGCAAATCCGCTACCCACCGTCCGCGCTTGCCTGCCGCTGAGTTGGACCGGCGGAAACCGGAGTGCTTTGATCGCGGCGGCCCGCCAGACGGCCCATTGCGACGTGTCGATGTCCAGGCGCTCGATCGACCGGGTCGCCCGGCCGAAGCGGGCCAGTTCCCACGAACCCACGAAATCGGACCACGACCCGCGCGGATCGTTGGGCAGCCAAAACCCGTACGCGCCCCAGATCAGATGATATCCGTGGATCATGACAACTCGTTTAACCCGGAGCCAACGGCGACGGGGATGTCACCCATCTCCCGCTACCCACCGTCACCCCGCCGTCGCCGTTGGCTCCGGGTTAAACGAACGATAACGCCCCGCCGTCGCCGTTGGCTCCGGGTTAAACGAAGGCGCTGCCCCGTAGCAGTTGGGGTCGTTTAACCCGGAGCCATCGGCGACGGTGGGCAGCGGGAGACATTCCCGTCGCCGTTGGCTCCGGGTTAAACAAGGACGTTGCCCCTTCGGGTTATTTCCGCTATAAATGTTATAGGGTAATTCTTGCGGTTACAAACAACTGCACTTTCTGAAAAAATGCCCATTCTTCCCAAATTGAATCGCGCGATCCGTTTACCCGAGTTGTTTGCGTCCGGCAACCGCTGGACTTTGCCTGCTGACAATGCTTTCGACGCCAAGTCGATTGTCAGACGTGGTGA
>JAHIKV010000097.1 GCA_018897395.1 Planctomycetota bacterium
CACCACGTCTGACAATCGACTTGGCGTCGAAAGCATTGTCAGCAGGCAAAGTCCAGCGGTTGCCGGACGCAAACAACTCGGGTAAACGGATCGCGCGATTCAATTTGGGAAGAATGGGCATTTTTTCAGAAAGTGCAGTCAATTTCAAACCACGTTTTTTAGGCGTGGCTCTCGCGCCGCGGACGTGGATCGTGGAAGCTCATCGCCACGCCCACCAGAAGGATCGCTATGGACCAGAACGCCTCCCAACTGCGATTCGCCACTGCGTAGTCCAGGCCGGCGTAAACCATGTAGATGCTCGATAGGCAGAAAAGGATCGGAATGACGGGATAGCCCGGAACGCGATAGGGCCGTTCGACGTCCGGTTCTCGTTTCCGCAATACAATGAGCGACGCGCCGACGAGCGTCAGGAAGAACCAGAAGCCCGGCGTGGTGAACTTCACCATGCTCTCGAACCCCTCGTGGCCCAAGCCGAACCAAACCGCCAAGGCCAGGGTGATCGCGCCTTGGATCAGCAGCGAACAGACCGGCGTCCCGCGCCGGGCGTTCCAGCGGCCCAACCAGGCGTACAGCCGATGCTCGGTGCCGAGTGCGTAATAGATTCTCGAGCCGGTGAAGATTTGACCGTTTACCGCGCCCAGGGCGGAGATGCAAATCAAGAGGCTGACGGCATGGCCGGCCAACGGTCCGATCCCCAATTCCAGCACGTCGGCGGCCGGGGTGGATTGCCGCGCGCCGTCAAGCCCCAAGGCGTGGACGAAGGCCAGGTTCACCAACACGTAAATCGCCGTGACCGACAGAGTGCCGACCAACAGTGCGCGGAGGATGTTTTTTTTCGGATTCCGCACCTCCGCCGCGACGTAGGCCATTTCGTTCCAGCCGCCGAAGACAAACAGGACGAAGATCATCGCCATGCCGAAATCGGACAGCGTGAAGTGCGATGGCGTTGCAGGCGGTTCCGGCGTCGGCGCGGCCGGCCCGGCCGAGAGGAGTCCGATCGCCACGATCGCCGCCAACCCCAGTACCTTGACCGTGGTAAGGACGTTCTGCGTCCATTTCCCTTCCCGCACGCCGAAGATGTTGATGGCTGTAAGTACAATGATCGAGCCGGCGGCGTAGGCCGCCAACACGTAAACGACTCGCGGGCCTTCGGCCTGGGGCCAGATGCGATTTGCGTATTCGGCGAACGCGTAGGCCATCGCGCCGATCGAGCCGGGGCGGACGATCCACAGTTGGCACCAGGCGAAGAGAAAGCCGACCCTTCGGCCCATCGCCCTGGTCAGATACACGTAGTCGCCGCCTTCTTTCGGATATGCCGCTGCCAATTCGGCGTAGCAGAGCGCGCCGATCAAAGAGAGCGCCCCGCCGAGCAGCCATAGACCCATCAGCCACGCCAGGTTTGGCGTCAGTGCGGCGATGGTCGGGCTGGTGCGATAGATGCCCGCCCCGATGATGATCCCCACGATGAGGCACGTGGAGTCGTAGAGCGTCAATTGGCGACGCGGAGCGGCGGAGGGTGGAGCGAGCGACATGTCGGTTAAGTTTATCTCCCTTTGCGTACAACGTTTAGCCGGCTGTTGAAAAAGGGTGCCACTGCTGGCTCGTCCAGCAGTGTTTTTCCGGTAGTTTACTCCATGCATTGCTGGACAAGCCAGCAGTGGCACCCAAACTCCTGAAATCTGATTTTTTTCAACGGGCCTTAGCCGGCGTGTTTGCACGCCGCGAAAAAACGGCGTGAATCACCCATCTCCCACGGCGGACAAGTCCGCCGGTTAAACAAAGGGGCAACGCCTGGACGCGGACCAAGAAAATGATAGGATAATGCAATGTTGGGAGCTACACAACGATTGGGGGCAACATGCCCCCCCTGGAGATAACGATATGGGGAAAAAGGAAGAAGCCATCGAGGTCGGGGGGACGGTTACGGAGGCACTGGCCAATACCAGGTTCCGAGTCCAACTTGAAAACGGACATTCCATCATCGCCCACGTCGCCGGCAAGATGCGCAAGCACTTTATCCGCATCGTGCCGGGCGATCGGGTCCGGATAGAGCTTTCGCCTTACGACCTGACCAAGGGCCGCATTACTTTCCGCGAACGCTAACCACCCCCTCTTTTGGCGAGCAGGTTCGGCTCCATGCCGCGAAAAGTATTTTGGGCTGGTTGCAAATATCCGTTGGCCGAAGACGAATTACGGCCGTAGACTTATTCATCCCGTGACGAATACTCGTTCCACAATCGCTGCAAAGGAGAACGTGTCGTGAGAAAGATGCTGTTATCGATACTTGCCGTGGTGGTGTTGCCGGGGTTCGCCAACCTATCTGTCGCCCAAAGCGAGATGAAACCGGTGGTGACCGTGTCGTTCTCCGGCTACGACGAGTTGAAGACCAACATTGACGTATTCGGCCGGCTGGGCGGCAACCCCGACGTGGGAAAGGGCCTCGAGTTCATGTTGCAGATGATGACCCAGGGAAAGGGCCTTGCCGGCCTGGACAAAACGCGGCCCTGGGGCGCCGTGTATCTCGCCGATGACCAGGGAAAGTCCGTGTTCTATGGGTTTCTTCCCGTTACCGAACTGAAACAGTTGGTCGAGACCGGGCAAGCCCTGCAACTGGCCGGAAACATCAAACTCGACAACGGCGTGTATGAGATCCAGGGCGGCGCCATGACGCTCTATGCGCGGCAAAAAGGCAACTGGGCGATAATTGGCCAGGCGAAAGAGATCCTGGACCAGGCCCCGGCCGACCCCTTGAAGCTGCTCGGCGACATGCCGAAGAACTACGACCTGGCGGTCCGCGTTTCGGTCAAAAACGCTCCCAAGGAGTACCGCGAGCAGTTTCTGGCCCAACTTCGAGTGGGTGTCGAGCTGAGCAATATGCGGAGACCCGACGAAAACGACGAGCAATATGAGCTGCGCGTGGGCGCGACCGAACAGGGCTTCCAGCAATTGGCAACCATGATCAACGAGTTGGAGGACGTAATGTTGGGCTGGAACGTCGATCCCAGCACAAGCACGACCTACGTCGATTTGGAGCTTACGGCCCAGAGCGGCACGAAGCTGGTCGATCAATTCGCCACGATGAAGCCCGGCAAGTCGAAATTCGCCGGGTTTCTGATGCCCAAGGCCGCGCTGACCGCAAATTGGATCGGTACGATGACCGACGCCGACGTGACCCGGGCCAAGAGCAACCTGGCCTCGCTCCACAAATCGTTGATCGCGAATCTGGGGGACCAGGGGCTGTCCAAGGATGAAATCAAGTTGGCCTCAAAATTATTGGACGACATCAAGGACTTCTTGGTAAAGACCATCGAGACCAAGGAAAGCGACGGCGGGCTGGCGTTGCTGCTCGACACAGAGGCGGCCACGCTGGTCGCCGGCGGCGCGGTGGCCGAGGGCGGCAAGTTGGAAAAGGTCATCGAACAATTGGTCGCCGACTTGAAAGACACCGATCCGGATGCGGCTAAAATGATCAAGCTGGGCGCCGACGCCCATCGGGGCGTCCGCTTTCACACGTTGTCCATGCCCACGCCTGAGCCTGAGTTGGAGCCGTTTGTGGGCGACGTGTTGGAAGTGATCGTGGGAATCGCCGACGACCGGTTGTATCTGGCAGCCGGCCGCGACGCCGCAAAAACGCTCAAGTCGGTCATCGACCAATCGAAAGCGGCCGAGGGCAAGGAGGCGCCGCCGGCGCAAATCTCGTTCTCGGCCAGGACCATCGCCAGGTTCGTCGCCGAAGTTGCGGAGGATGAGCAGATCAAGGCTCCGGCCTCCGCGCTGGCATCCGCGCTGGCCAACGTCGGCGGCAAGGACCACGTGCTGATCACCGCCAAACCGATTGACCGAGGTGTCCGCGTGAGGCTGGAACTCGAAGAAGGGCTGCTCGAGGCGTTGGCCACGATGGGACAAAAAATGGCGCCGATGGGCGGAATACCACCGGGCGGCGGATTCCCACCGCAACAGTAAGCAAAGTAGGCCGGGTTGCAACCCGACGAACATTCTGCCGGGTCACGACCCGGCCTACCTGCTGAGATAACGCCCCGCGACTGCGGTCGCGGGGCGTTTTAGAACGTGTTTTAAAATCATTCATTTAGCCCGCCGTGAATGCACGGCGGGCCGGATTGACCGTGAAAAACCGCCTGCCCCGGGTGTATTCACCCGGGGCTAAATACGGATATTTCAATTTCAAAAACACGTTCTTAGATGTTTCAATAGAGCATTTGTGATAGTCAATATACATTCGCAGCACGACGTTCATGCCCTCTTTCCGTAGCGAAATCGCCGGCGTTTCCGTGGTTGAACTGGCCCGGCGGTTCGGTACGCCGACGTTCGTCTACGACGCCGCCGCGGTCCGCCGTCGGATCGCCGATCTGGCGGCCTTCGACACCGTCCGCTACGCCCAGAAGGCCTGCTCGAACCTCGCCGTTCTCGATCTGGTCCGCCGCGGGGGGGCGCTGGTTGACGCGGTCAGCGCGGGCGAAATTCGCCGCGCGCTGGCGGCCGGGTTCCCGCCGGTCGGCGATCCCCCGCCGATCGTCTACACGGCCGACGTTTTCGACGCCGAATCGCTGGAACTGTGCGTCGATCGCGAGATCCACGTCAACTGCGGCTCGCCCGAGATGATCGACCAACTCGGCGCCCGCGCGCCGGGGCGGGGCATTACGCTGCGGATCAACCCCGGCTTCGGACACGGCGAATCGCGAAAAACCAACACCGGCGGCGAGCAGTCGAAGCACGGCATCTGGCACGGGCAGATCGACGAGTGTCTCGATCGGGCCGAGCGCCTACGACTCTCGATCGACGGCCTGCATATCCACGTCGGCTCCGGGGTCGACATGGAACATCTCTCGCGCGTTTGCGGAGCGATGGAGCGGGCCGCGGCCGAGGCGGGGCCGACGTTGCGATACATCAGCGCCGGCGGAGGGCTACCCGCCGTCTATCGCCCCACCGACTCCCCGGTCGATCCGGCCGCCTACTTCACCCTCTGGGACGCGGCGAGGAAAAGGTTGGAACAGCGATTCGGCCACCCGCTGCGATTGGAGATCGAGCCGGGCCGCTATCTGACGGCCGAGAGCGGATACCTGATCGCCGAGATTCGGGCGGTCAAACGGCAGGGCCAAAACACGTTCTACCTGTTGGACGCCGGCTTCAACAACCTTGCCCGGCCGATCCTCTACGGTTCGTACCATCCGATGTCGATCGCGCCGGCCGACGACGGCGCCGGGCGCGGTGAGCAGGAAGTGATCGTCGGCGGTCCGCTGTGCGAGTCGGGCGACATCTTCACGCAAGAGGAAGGCGGCTTCGTCTCGACCCGCCGGTTGCCCGAGGCGAAGGTCGGCGAGTATCTTGTAATCGAATGCGTCGGGGCATACGGGTTCGTGATGGGATCGAATTACAACTCGAAGCCCCTGGCGGCCGAGGTGCTGATCGACGCCGGCCGTCCCCATCTGGTCCGCCGCCGCCAGACGTTCGAGGACTTGATCCGCGGGGAGGAGATTCCGAAACCGTAGCCACCCGAATGTTTGCACTTCGGCCGTTTCTTTGTTATCATGAAGATGTCATTGGCTGCTCCGACAGCCCTTTTCGATACCATTGTTGCATCGTAAGTTTTCTCTTCTCGCCCGGTTTCATTGTGGCGAAACCCGAATCCGAGGCACTACCTTGTCGAATCAGGAGCAAGCATCGACGCAACTTGACGCCACCGCCGTGGCGTCCGGCGCCGCCGGCATGACCGGCGGGGAGTTGGCCGAGGCGAAGCGCTACGGCCGGCTGGAATTGGTTTGCACGCTGGTCGACAAGGCCGTCGACGCCGTATACCTGGCCGTCGCGGCGCTGCTGCTGGCCCGGCCGTTGGACGCCTGGCTGCAAACGTATCCGCTTCTGGAAGAGAACTGGTCGCTGCGTTTGACGGCATTGTTTTTAATCGTCACCGGTCTGCACGTCGCCGCGTCGTTCCCGTTGTCGTTCTACTCCGGCCACGTGCTGGAACACAAGTTTCAACTCAGCACGCAAACCTTCGGCAGGTGGCTTTGGCGGTACGCGAAGCGGAACTTGCTGGCGGTGGCGCTGTCGTTGGGCGTGGCCCTGGGGTTGTACTGGTTGATCTGGACCATCGGCGGTTGGTGGTGGCTGGCGGCGGCCGGAGCGTTCTTTGTCGTCAGCGTCGTGCTGGGCCAATTGACGCCCGTGCTGATCCTGCCGCTCTTCTACCGGATCGAGAAGCTCGACGAACCGGAGTTGACCGAACGCATCTCCCGATTGGCCGAGGGCACGGGTTTGTCGATCGAGGGCGTTTACCGCATGGACCTCAGCGCGGAGACGGTCAAGGCCAACGCCATGCTGGCCGGCCTGGGCCATACCCGCCGCGTGCTGTTGGGCGATACGCTGTTCGACGGGTTCCAACCCGACGAGATCGAAGTCATCTTCGCCCACGAGATCGGCCACCATGTTTTCCGCCATATTTGGAAGATCATGGTGGCGGGTTTGTTCTACAGCGCCGCGGGCTTTTGGGTGTGCGACCGGCTGTTGGCGGCGTGGGTTGCCCGCCAAGGCGCCCCAATAAACTACGCTGAACTACCGGTCTATACATTGCCGCTGATGTTGTTGATTCTCACGCTGCTGGCGATGTTGATCGAGCCGCTGCAAAACGCGGTCAGCCGCCATTTCGAACGGCAGGCCGACCGCTACGCCCTGGAGCGGACCGGCTTGAACGACGCCTACCGGTCGGCCTTCCGCAAGCTGGCCAAGCTGAACAAGGACGATCCGACCCCGCATTGGCTCGACGTGTTCTTGTTCCACAGCCACCCGCCGGTTGCACAAAGGTTGGCGATGGCCGAAGAGGCGGGGAAGAGTGGAGGGTGGAGAGTGGAGAGGGAAGAGTGAAGAGACCGCGGGCATCTTTTCACGTCGATGGCGCCCACGCCCTTCACTTCGTTCAGGGGCGTGCCACCCAAGACTTCGCGGCGCGATTTTTCGCTCCGATCACCATCCACTTGCGAACGCCATGCGAAGTGGTATATTGAATTTTTTCGGGCATTTTCACGGCGGGTTGCCCGGTAGAAACCAAAGGCCACGACATGTTGGTAACCGAACAGGAACGGCTCCGCGACGATCTGGTGAAGATGACCGACCGCTTCGGCCGCGACCGCAGCGCGTTGATGCCCATCCTCCAAGAACTGATGCGGACCCGGTATCACATTTCCGAATACTCGATGCAGGTGATTGCAGATTTGCTTGACATTCACCCGGTGGAAGTCTCAAGCGTCGTCTCGTTTTACAGCTTTTTGGAAGACAAGCAGCGGGGGCAGTTCGTAATCCGGCTTTGCCGGACGATCGCCTGCGACATGAGCGGCGAGGGCAACGTCGCCCGGCAGTTGGTAAACGATCTTGGGATCGAGTTCGGCGGGACGACCCCCGACGGCAAGTTTACACTCGGTTGGGCAAACTGTCTGGGGATGTGCGACCAAGGGCCGGCGATGCTCGTCAACGAGAAAATCTACACTCAAGTCACCCCGGAAAAGGTGCATAGCATTCTCGAAGAATGCCGCAGTACGTTCGGGGTACACGCAACGGTCGACAAGGAGCGATGCTGATGATTGCCGAGACCACGCACGGATCGCTCACGTTTTGCTCGATCGAGCCGGATAGCGGCCTGGGCTCGGCGCTCGAGCGCCCGCCGGCCGACGCCTTGGGGCGGATCGAGGCCTCGGGGCTTCGCGGCCGCGGCGGAGCGGGCTTTCCCACCAGCCTGAAATGGGAGCTGGCCATCAAAAGCCCCGGCGAGTATAAATACGTCATCTGCAACGCCGACGAAGGCGAGCCGGGAACCTTCAAGGACCGTGTGATCCTCTCCGATTTCGCCGATCTGGTCTTCGAGGGCATGACGATCGGCGCGTTTGTGATCGGCGCGAAACACGGCATCGTCTATCTCCGCGGCGAATACGCCTATCTCCGTTCGCATCTGGAAAACGTGTTGCGGCGGCGGAGGGCGCAAAACCTGTTGGGCAAGAACATCCACGGCCTGGAAGGATTCGATTTCGACGTCGAAATCCGCATGGGCGCCGGGGCCTACGTCTGCGGCGAGGAAACGGCCCTGATCGAGTCGCTCGAAGGCCAGCGCGGCGAGCCTCGCAACCGCCCTCCCTTCCCGATCGACACCGGATACCTCGGCAACCCGACAATCGTCAACAACGTCGAGACGTTCGCCTGGGTCGTCTGCATCCTGGCAAAGGGCGCCAAGTGGTTCAATAGCATCGGCACCAAAAAATCGACCGGGTTGAAGCTGTTCAGCGTCTCGGGCGATTGCAGTCAACCGGGCGTCTACGAGTTTCCCATGGGGATCACGGTCGCCGAATTGTTGAAGGAGGTGGGCGGTGAGGGGGCCAAGGCGGTGCAGGTGGGCGGGGCCGCCGGTCAGTGCGTGCCCGCCGCCCAATTCGAGCGGACCATCGCCTACGAGGACGTTCCCACCGGCGGGTCGGTAATCGTCTTCGGCCCGGGGCGAGACATGCTCCGCGTGGCCGAAAACTTCCTCGAGTTTTTCGCCGACGAGTCGTGCGGCCAATGCACGCCCTGCCGGGAAGGCACTCCGAAATTGATCGAAGGCGTCAAGATGCTCCAGCAAGGCCGCTGTTCGATGCAATATCTCCACGAGCTTTGTTCGTTGGGAGAAACCATGCAGGCGGCCTCCAAGTGCGGTTTGGGCCAAATGGCCCCCAACGCCTTTCTCTCGATCGTCGAGCATTTTCAGGACGAAATCCTCGGAAGGATCGGAAGGTAAGGAGTTGTCAGTTTTCAGTTATCAGTTGTCAGTCCCTTTTTGATTCTTGCCGTACAACATTCAAATTGATGGATGATAGCCTTCTGCTTGCTCGATCACCTACACATCGAACTGACAACTGACAACTGACAACTGACAACTGACAACTGACAACTAAAAACTAAAAACTAAAAACATCATGTCCGACGAACTGCTCCCCCACGGCCATCCCACCCGCGCCCCGGCCAGCCAACGCGGCCGCACGGCCGAAGTGCTCGAACACGCCAAGGCGCTCGGCAAACAGATCGAGGTGACGATCGACGGCCGCGCGATCACCGTGCCGCTGGGGACCACGATCCTCGAGTCCGCACAACAATTAGGCATTCGCATCCCGACGCTTTGCTATCACCAGGACTTGTGTCTGGCCGGCGTGTGTCGGATTTGCGTGGTCGAGGTCGAGGGGCAAAGGGCGCTGCAAGCGTCGTGCAGCTACCCGATCACCGCGCCGATCCACGTTAAGACCCACACGCCCGCGGTCCGCAAGGCCCGGCGGCACATTCTGGACCTCATGCTGGCCAACCACTACGGCGAGTGCTACACGTGCAACCGCAACGGCAATTGCGAGTTGCAATCGCTGGCCGAGGAATACGGCGTGGACTATTTCCGCTTCGGCCGCATGGAGAAACCGCGCTACGAGATCGATCTTTCGAGCCACGCCCTGGTGCGCGACATGAACAAGTGCGTGCTCTGCCGGCGCTGCGTGCGGACCTGTATCGACCTCCAGGAAGTCGGCGTGCTGGAGGCCATCGACCGCGGCAACCGCATCAAGATCGCCACCTTCGGCGACAAACCGCTCTCCGACGTCGTCTGCATCAACTGCGGCCAGTGCATCAACCGCTGTCCCACCGGCGCGTTGAGGGCGAACGACAACACCGACGAGGTCTGGCAGGCGATCGACGATCCGACCAAGCACGTCGTCATCCAAACGGCGCCCAGTCCCCGCGCCGGAATCGGCGAGTGCTTCGGCCTGCCCCCCGGCCAACCGATGACCTTTCGGATGAACACCGCCCTGCGCTATTGCGGCTTCGACAAGGTGTTCGACACCAACTTCGCCGCCGATCTGACGATCATCGAGGAGGGCACGGAGTTGCTGCTGCGGTTGAAGGCCGCGATGGCAAATGATGAATGTAGAATGATGAATGATGAATCGGCACTCCAGCATCCCGAACGATCCCAATCGCAGAGCATTCATAATTCATCATTCATAAATCATAATTTTCCCGTCCCCCTTCCCCAGTTCACCAGTTGTTCGCCAGGCTGGGTGAAGTTCGCCGAACACTTCTACCCGGAGTATCTTGATCACGTATCCACCTGCAAAAGCCCCCAGCAGATGTTCGGCGCCCTGCTGAAAACTTTCTATGCCGAAAAGACGGGCGTCAATCCGCGCGACATCGTCACCGTGGCGCTGATGCCCTGCTCGGCCAAGAAGTTTGAGTGCAACCGCCCGGAAATGTGCGCCAGCGGATACAAGGACATCGACTACGGCCTGACCACCCGCGAACTGGCCAAGATGATCCGCGAAGTGGGCGTCGATCTGCCGAACATGCCCAAGTCCGATTTCGACGATCCTTTCGGCACCGCCACCGGCTCCGGGGTCATCTTCGGCGTCACCGGCGGCGTGATGGAATCGGCCATCCGCACCGTGTTTGAACTGGTCACCGGCAAGAAGGTCGAGAACCTCTTCGACCACGCCGAGGTGGTCCCCGTGCGCGGATTCGAGGGCATCCGCTACGCCGAGTTGCCGATCGTCGAGGTCGGGCCGGTGCCGGCCATCATCTCGCACCTATTCAAGGACTGGAACTGGCTGAAGGGCGCTACCTTGAAAGTCGCCGTCGCACACGGCACGGCAAACGCCAAGCGAGTCATGGAGGACATCAAGGCGGGCGGAAAATTCAGCGAATGTCACTTCATCGAGTTCATGGCCTGCCCCGGAGGCTGCTTGGGGGGCGGCGGACAGCCGATCCCCACCAGCCCGGAAATCCGCGCCGCCCGCGCCAAGGCAATCTACGACGAGGACCGCTCGTACACCATCCGCAAGTCGCACGAAAACCCGGCCCTGCTGCAAGTCTACGCCGACTTCCTCACCGACGGCCCTTGCGGCCATCGCAGCCACAAATTGTTGCACACCCACTACACGCCCCGCGGCAAGTACATCGCGTGAGCAAATGGGCAAGGGGGGGCGATGCTTGGAATGTTACGGCCGTTCCGATTATTCCAGTCATTCCGCCCGTTTCTCAACCACACTTTTCGGATAGCCTCTTAGAACGTGTTTTGAAATTGAAATATCCGTATTTAGCCCCGGGTGAATACACCCGGGGCAAGCGGTTTTTCACGGTCAATCCGGCCCGCCGTGTATTCACGGCGGGCTAAATGAATGATTTTAAAACACGTTCTTGGACTTTAGTGTTTCAAGCTCCTATTATTCATACGGGCACATACGGGCAACATGTTTGCCGACAGACAAGATTCGGCAAAACGAAGAGCAATGTATCCCGAGCGTTTTCACCGGATGAGACCTGTATTTTCAATCGTGGTTTTGCTTTTCGCCGCGCAAATCGCGTCGGCGGCGGATGTGTCCGTATTTGCAACTCCGCGGCCAAATGCGTTGGAGGAACGGCTGTTTGCCGACGCGGCCGACGGCCGGCTGGACGAGTTCTCGCCCCTGGATGCCGCGCTGGTGGCCAGCGGGATCGAGGACGTCGATTCCTTGCGCCGCTACGAGCGGAAGGCGGCCGCGCTGGTCGAGCAGCTTCGCAACTCGGACAAACTCGCCGACGCGCCGCGCGAGCGGGTCGAGGCGATCTTCGACTTCATGCACCGACGCGTGCTGCGCGGCGGATACGACCTGAAACATACGGACCTTCGTCGGGTATTGGACGAGGGGCATTACAACTGCGTCACCGCCACCGTGCTGTTCAACTATCTTGCCGGCCGTCTGGGGCTGAATTGCCGAGGGCTGCAAATGCCCGGCCACGCGATGAGCCGCCTGCTGCTGGCCGACGGACCGCTCGACGTCGAGACCACCTGCCCGCGCTGGTTCCAATTGGCGGACGATCCGCGACGTCGAACGGCCGTCGTGGGCAAGACGATCGGGGCGGCGGCGGCGGCCGACCCCTCGAAGGCGAGACAAGTATCGCCGATCCAATTGGCGGCGATGATCTATTACAACCGGGGCGTCGATCTGCTGGCGGAGAACCGTTTCGCCGAAGCGGCCGCCGCCAACACGAAGGCCCTCCGGCTCGATCCGGCCAGCGCCATCGCCCGCGGCAATCTGCTGGCGACGATCAACAACTGGTCGATCGAATTGGGCAACCGAGGCGAATATGCCGAGGCGGTGGAGCTGCTGCGGCAAGGAATGGCGCTGGACTCGCGCTTCGAGGCGTTCGTTCAGAACTACGTTCACGTCCACCGCCAATGGGTCGAGCATCTTTGCCGCCAGCGCCGATTCGAGGAAGCGCTTGAAATCTTGTCTTCGGCCGCGGCCGAAATGCCCGAGGTCGATTATCTCGTTCGCGCTCAGGACGAAGTCTGCAATCGTTGGTCGCAGGCCCTCGCCGCTCCGCGTTCCGTGCGGATGCACCAACTGCCTTGCGCCATTTGCACGCCGCCGGTGGATTGACTTCGGATTGTGCTGTTTTCGGCGTCCCGCCAAACGGCCGAAACCGAAAGTGACCCGTCCGGTTTTCTACGGTCGCCTCACTCGATCCCGGTCGACGGATATACCGGGGTCGGACCGCTGTTCGACCATGATCCGGCCGGGATCGGACCGGACCACACAACCGGCGGCAATCGGCGCACTGCCTCGCGTGCAACCGTTCCGCTCCGCTGGCCGCCCGAGAGGCCCGCGAAATGGACCGGCGCCAACGGCTCTTCCATCACCGGCGGCGCAGCCGTCGGTCCTTCCGTCGCCGGCAAGTCATCCGTCGGCGATACGTCATATTCGATCGTAGGCGCCGTCTCTTCCGGTTGCGGATCGTCCTTTGCGAACCGGTCGGTTGCTTCCGGCGTCGCAACGGGCGGGGCCGGGGTTGCCGGTTGCTCCGGCGAGGCGGCCGGCGGCGATTCGTCGCTCGTCTTCGAGGCCAACGCCGGCTCGACCATTTGCCAAACGATCGGATAACGCGCCGTGTTCAGTCCGATCGAAACCGCGGCCAACACCAGCCCGAATATCGTGGCCATCGTTTTGGCCATAACACCCTCCCCTTGAGCCAGTTGAACTTTTTTGCCCGCGTGAAAACCATACACCCTCCAAGCGCCGAGGCAAGCGAAAAAGGCTTTATGATGGACGAAGCGGCGCGAAACTTGAAGGAGCGAAACGGTTGGGTAAACGGTAGCGAGGGAAAAAATTTGGCCTCCTCACCAGAATTCGTGGGTGAATTCTGGTGAGGAGGCACAATTCGATCATCGCTTACTTCACCGACCAAGCCTTCCCCTCCCTCCTACCTCTACCTCCGTGACCGGGTACGACGCCCCCGAGGCCGCCAAAATGCTCCGCCGTCCGATGCGAGACCCGTGGACGATATGACAGCCCGCTCTTCTTGTTCCCACGCAGAGCATGGGGACGAGGGTGACAATCGGTCTTCCGGTGGATATAATGCACTTTTGAGGAATTGCCGCCATGGTCCGATTCGCCGCCACCGCCCCGATGCGTCGCGGGTTCTCGACCCGCAAGCTGCTGGTTGCGCTGGCGCTGGTGTTGGCGTTGCCGGCGTTGGGGTTCTCGTTGTGGCCGAAGTTTTCTTGGTCGAAGCCCGACGCCGGTCCAATGATGTACCGCGTGGAACGGGGCGAATTCATCCACGAGATCACCGATCGCGGCAACGTGGAAAGCGCCAACAACGTGGAAATCCGCTGCCAAGTGAAGTCCAAGGGGACCGGTGGCACCACGATTCTGGAGATCGTGCCCGAGGGAACCACGGTCCAACCCGGCGACGTGCTCGTACGGCTGGACAGCTCCGCCTTGGAGAACGAAGAGACAACGCAACAGATCGCCTGCGGCAACAGCGAGGCGGTACTGATCCAGGCCCAGAAGATACTCGACACGGTGGTCATCGCCAAGCGCGAGTATCTTGAAGGGCTGTTCAGGCAGGAGGCGCAGACCATCCAGAACGAAATCTTCATGGCCGAGGAGAACATGAGCCGGGCCGTGGAATACCTGAAATACAGCAAACGCCTGGCGGCCAAGGGATACATCACCAAACAGCAGTTGAAGGCCGACCGCTTCGCGGTGGATCAGGCCCGCAACTCGCTGGAAATCGCCAAGACCAAGTTGGACGTGCTGCAGAGGTTCACCAAGGAGAAGATGATCGTCCAGTTGGAAAACGACATCAAGACGGCCGAGGCGAACGTCAAGGCCAATCGGGCCTCGCACAACCTCGACATGAAGCGACTCGCCCTGATCGAGAGCCAGATCGAGAAGTGCGTGATCCGCTCGCCGGAGGCGGGCCAGGTGGTCTACGCCAACGTCACCGGATGGCGTGGCTCGAAGGAGGTGATCATCGAGGCCGGCGAGCAGGCCCGCGAGCGGCAAGTCTTGATTCGGCTGCCCGACCCCAAGCGGATGCAGGTGGTGGCGAAGATCAACGAGTCGAAGATCACGCTGGTCGAGCGGGGGATGCCGGCCACGATCCGCCTGGACGCCTTCCCGGAACTCGAACTGCACGGCACGGTGGAGAAGGTCGACGAGTTTCCCGTGCCCACTTCGTTTTCCGGTTCCAGCGTGAAGGAATACGAGACGACGGTGCGGATCAACGAATCGCCGCCCGGGCTGCGACCTGGGCTGACCGCCGAAGTGCGCATCCGCTTGGAGCACCTTCCCGACGTATTACTGGCGCCGGTTCAAGCCGTTTTCGAGCAGGACGAAAATTTCTATTGCGTCACCGGCGAGGGCAACCGGCGGTATGCCCGGAAAGTCGCCATCGGAGCTACCAACGACAAAACGGTCGTGGTGCGAGGGGGCCTTTTCGAGGGGGAAGAAGTGGTGCTCAACGCCGCGGCCTATCGCGACAAAGTGGATCTGTCGGAGACGGCCTTGGAACCTCGAGCCGTCGCGGCGCCGGCCGCGAAACGGGCCGCGGATGCGGACCGCGCAGCCGCAAAAAATCGGGCCGCGGACGCGGAGAAGATGTTCCGCCAGTTCGACGGCAACGGCGACGGGACGCTGCAACTCGACGAGTTGCCGGAAGGATTGCGCGACGCGTTGAAAGCGGCCGATGGGAACGACGACGGCGAGATCGACCAAACGGAATGGATCGCAGCCGCCAAACGTTTCCGCAATCAGGGCGGCGGTCCCGCCAAGCCGAGAGCCAAACCATGATCCCCGCCGCACGCATGCTGGAAGCAACCAAGCAATACGTCATGGACGGCGGAACGGTCCACGCACTGCGCGACGTGAGTCTGGAAATCCCCACCGGCGACTACGTGGCGATCATGGGGCCTTCGGGGTCGGGTAAGAGCACGCTGTTGAACCTGCTGGGATGTCTCGATCGCCCCACTTCCGGCCGGCTCATGCTCGGCGACGAGGAAATCAGCGGCGCCAGCGACGACCGGCTTTCAGAAATCCGCGCCTCGCACATCGGCTTCATCTTCCAATCTTACAATCTGATCCCGCAACTGAGCGTGTTGGAAAACATCGAAGTCCCCTTGTACTATCAGGGACGGATCGACCGGCGGCGACGGCAGCGGAGCCGCGAGATGGCCGAATTGGTCGGGCTTGGCGACCGGCTGAAGCATCGCCCAACCCAGCTATCCGGCGGCCAACAGCAGCGGGTGGCCATCGCCCGAAGCCTGATAAACGACCCGTATTTCATCCTCGCCGACGAGCCGACCGGCAACCTCGATTCCGTCACGACCGAGGAAATCCTTCGCTTGCTCGGCGACCTGAACGAACAAGGCAAGACCATCATCATCGTCACGCACGAGCCGGAGGTGGGCAAACTCGCCAAGCGCGTCGTGCGGCTGCGGGACGGATCGATTTGCAGCGATAAACAAATGTCGCATGTTTAGCAGCCGCCGGTACGGCGGCTTGCGGCAGAACACGGACCGCCGTGCCGGCGGCCGCTAAACGACAATCGTACCGGTTGACGCGGCGGCTAAACGACAATTTTAATCTCACACCTCCAATTTCCACCCTCACCCCCGATCCCCGATCCCCGACCCCCGATCTCTGACCCCCGATCTCTGACCCCCGCCCCCACCGATGCCTTTCCTCTGGCTACGCACCTGGCGTTTGGGCGTTAAGAGCCTGCTGTTGCATCCGCTGCGCTCCTTGCTGACGGTGCTGGGCATCTTTATCGGCGTGGCCAGCGTGGTCTGGCTGCTGGCCATCGGCGAGGGGATTAGCCGCAAGACCCAAGAGCAAATCGAAGGGCTGGGAGCAACGAACATCATCATCCGTTCGATCAAACCGTCGGAGGAATCGATCGAAAACGTGGGCAGCTCGCGCTCGATAGTCCCCTACGGCATTACCCGCGCCGACTTCGACCGGCTGATCACGACGGTCCCCACGATCGACCGCGCGTTGCCTATCCGGGAGGTGCGGTATCGGTTCGGCTATCTGGGTCGGAACATCGAGGGACGGCTGGTCGGCTGCACCCCCGAGTACGCCGAGGTGAACCAGCTCGAGGTAGACCGCGGACGGTTCCTCTCCGACACCGACGACCACAAGAAATGGAACCATTGCGTGCTGGCCGCCGGCACCGCCGAGAAGTTGTTCCCCTTCGAGAACCCGATCGGTCGAGCGATCCGCATCGAGCAGGCGTTCTACCTGGTCGTGGGAGTGATGAAGGAACGGACGCCGACGGCGGGCATCGGCGGCTCGCTGACCGCGCAGGAGTTCAACAACGACGTATACATACCCATCCGCACCCTCTGGAGCCGCATCGGCGATATTATCGTCACCCGCCGCACCGGATCGTTTGAAGGCGAGATGATCGAACTCAGCCAGGTCACGCTCCGCGTGGACAAGGTGGAGAACGTCCTGAAGACCGCCGCGCTGGTCAAAGAGACCCTCAAACTGCACCACCGCAAGCAGGATTACGCCGTGACCGTGCCGCTGGAGTTGCTCAAACAGGCCAAGACCACGCGGCTGATGTTCATCGTCTTCATGGGCCTGATCGCGGCGATCTCGCTGGTCGTGGGCGGCATCGGCATCATGAACATCATGCTCGCCACCGTCACCGAGCGGACCCGCGAGATCGGCATCCGCCGCGCGCTGGGGGCGAAGCGCGGCGACATTACCCGCCAGTTCCTCGTCGAGACCGTCGCGCTGTCGGTCGTGGGAGGAGCCACCGGCGTCCTGGGCGGTTTGACGTGCCGGCCGTTGATCGGCGCGCTCCGCGGCGCCATGCAACGAGCCGCCCCGGACGTCTTCGAGCAATTGCCCGAGGTCATACGCGAGGTGACCCCCATAGTCGTGCCGTGGTCGATCCCGTTGGCGTTCGGCATCTCGGTGACGATCGGGGTGATTTTCGGGCTGTATCCGGCGATCCGAGCCGCGGCGATGGACCCCATCGAGGCGTTAAGGCATGAATAGGGCCTAGTGGTCCGTCAAAGCTGATTTGGTAGGTTTCGTTGGGGTGGCAGTTGTACTGCCACCCCGGTGGACGCCGGCTCGGGGCGGCAGTACAACTGCCGCCCCAACCTGTTACCACAGGTTTGACGGACCACTAGTCGACCGATACCCCCCCTTCTGGTCGGGGTGCGAATTCTTTTGTCGCATCCGCGGCCTTTGCCCCTAATTAAACTAGAGGGAAGAGCCGCTTCCCGTCTATTCAGCGGCCGGGATCCAAACTTCATGTGGGGAAAAGCAACGTGACCTCGTCTAATCCGTCCAGCAATGACGAACGGACCCGGCAATACTTGACGTTGCTCGGGCAGCACGAGCGACGGCTGCGCGGACTGATCCTCTCCCTGGTGCCGAATTGGGCCGACGCCGACGACATCGCCCAAGAGGTGAGAATCCGCCTTTGGGAACAGTTCGACGGCTACGACCCGGCCAAGGATTTCGGCGCCTGGGCACGCACTATCGCCTACTACCAAGTGCTCACCCATCGCGAAAAGCAGTCCCGCCGTCATGGAATGATCGGCGACCGGTTCGTCGAGCTGGTGGCCGAGGAGGTCGCCGCGATCTCCGACGAGTTGGACGCCGCCGGGCAGGCGCTGAAAGACTGCTTCGAGAAACTGCCGCAGGCGAAGCGGGATTTGTTGTTGCACTATTACTCGAGCGAGCGCACCACTCGTGAAATCGCCGCCGAACTGGGGCGGACCTTCGACGCCACCCGACAAGCGATTCTCCGCACCCGCTCGGCGCTCAGAGATTGCGTCGACGAAGCGTTGCATGGGGAGGGCGGCCAATGACTAATCACCTTTCCAGCCATAACGATTCCAAGCAGCGCGAGGTTTACGAGTTGGCCGACGCCCTGCTGAACCGCGCCATCACCGCGGAAAAAGCCGAGCGACTCGGCAAATTGGTGTCCGACGACGTGGAGGCACGGCGGCACTACGTCCGCTTCATGCACGACTCCGCCGCGCTCCGCCAGTGGGGGAGAGACACGTTGGACACCAAACAAGTCGGCCCCGAAGTTCCAACTCCGAGTCCCGAGCCGCTCGTTCCGCCGATCATCCTCGATCTGTCCTCGACTAACCACTCACTAACCACTAATGACTTTGTAGGCAGTTGGACGTTCGCCTGCATGGTCGCAACGGTGATCATGGGCGTGATGCTGCTGGGGTTCTGGGCCATAAAAGTCACCCACCACCAACATATCGCCGGAACGCCGTCGAAGTCGGTCCCGTCAATCAAGAGGCCGGAGTTTGTCTTCGTCGGCCGGATCACCGGGCTGCTCGACGTGAAATGGTCGGACGACAAGGACTTCTTGCCCCCTCATGGCTACGCCTACGTCCCGCTGGGCCACAAGTACAAACTCGACTCCGGGTTGATGGAAATAACCTACGACACCGGGGCGAAGGTCATCCTCCAAGGCCCCTGCACCTACGAAGTGGAATCCAGCAGCGGC
>JAHIKV010000344.1 GCA_018897395.1 Planctomycetota bacterium
CCAACCGCTTGAGGATGCGGTTGACAAAGATATCCACCGCCTTGGCTAAAAGGGCATAGGCCGCGATTATCAGAAGCCGCTGGATAATGGGTTGCCGGGAAAGGTCTTGCAGAAAAGGGGAGAGTTCCATGTGTTCACTCACTGTTTATAGAAATAAGATCATAACCACACTCTTGTTTCCAAAGCGCGACCATCTTTATCTGTTGATGCAGTGTATCGCATATGATACACAGAAGACATGACCGATTACGAAAAAGACCTGGACGAACTGCTCAAAGACCCTGAGTTTGCCGCCGGATACCTCACCGCCGCCATCGACGAAGACAAC
This sequence comes from Planctomycetota bacterium, assembly GCA_018897395.1. Taxonomy (GTDB): domain Bacteria; phylum Planctomycetota; class Planctomycetia; order Pirellulales; family Thermoguttaceae; genus JAHIKV01. The sequence continues at coordinate 329 of JAHIKV010000344.1, forward strand.
CGCGACGCGCTTCTGCTGGCCATGCGCCGGGTGGCCCAGGCCATGGGAGGCATGACCGCCGTTGCTGAACGAGCGCACATCAAACGGGAAAACCTCTACCGTACCTTGTCCAGAAAGGGAAACCCGGAACTACGCACCTTCCACAACATCATCCATGGACTCGGGCTCAAACTCGCCATTGTTCCTGACCGGGGCTAGGTCTACCGATAACAACCAACGCCAATCATCCCCGCATTGAAGGAAACCGATCTACTCGACTTCGCGTTTTTTTTATTTTTGGCTTCGATGAGAAATAAATCCGTCCCGATTTTAGCTTTATTCAAAAAAAAACCAGCTACCATTGCCCCGCAGGGGCTTACCCCTACTCCCATTGTCACGCAGCCGAGCACCGCAGGGGCTGCCGAAAAAGGGCTTTGCACTGTTTGAGGCGCAGCCGAGTTTGCAAAGCCCCGGCAGCATCGAGGAGCACAGGGAATCCCGCCAACGGCGGGACAAGTGGCAGGGTGCCTTTTCTTTTTGGTTCTTTTTCTTTGGGCAAGCAAAGAAAAAGAACAGAAGGATGGAGCGTATTCCTCTGGCTGCTGAGGTTGCTTGGCAAGCAGGGAAATCAGTCCGTCCCAATTTCCCTGCTTATCGCCTTAAGCCTGCAATCATTTAAAGATGAAATGGACCTTGCTTCTTGAACGAATCCGCAATCGGCTGAATTTCTAACTCTGCGAGTTGTTTATAGACATGCTTTACACAATAAAGCTCAATGGATGTCGACTCAGCCGGTATCTGAAGATATTTCCCCACCCTGCGCTCAAGCCAGCCAGTCGCATGAGCAGAACATATTTCATTGGATTGTCTGGACACGAAAGTGTACGCAGGAGGATTGGCGCTCTTTATCCCGTAGAGTATATTTATTCCGACTTCACCATACCCTGCGTCATTGCATCGTATCTTACATGGTGTCCCATCAGGGTATTTTACAAGAAGTTCTACGCCACCTTTCGGCGGAATCGTTGCTGGATCGACAGAGAAAATATTGGATTCAATAAACTTGTTCGTGGCAAATGTCAGCAAGTTTGCAAAGATTCTGCGTCGAACCTCACTCACTCGGTTGTATCTTGGTTCTTTTGGAGGTGGCCCGTCTGGATCACGGGTCTTTATGATATACCCGTGGTCGCGACAAAGGGATGTGCCATCAGTTGTAAGTATTGAGGATCGACCGTGTTGGGGGAGACAGTGCTCTATTCTATGTCCGTCACCGATTCCATGACTATGTGATGCCAGGCAAAACGGACAAGGATCGGTCATAGATTCGGTGGTCTGTCGATAAAGTATTAAATAATTTCTATCGCCATGCTTTTCATACTCTACATCGAAAACGCCCTTTGCGAGGTTGCATAGTTCGTCATTAAACGCGAACCACTCACCCAAAAGGTGATATGGAGAAAACCTTTTCAAAAGAGCCGTTTCAAGCCGCTGATCACCAGGGATATGTCCGAGAAGGGTAATTGGTTGGTAATTAAATGTTCGAGCTTGAGCCAATCTCCGCTGCACGTCAAAGGTGAGACCTATTTTTATTGGCCCCTTCTCTCCGTTCTGCATAAAATAAATGAATCGCTCTTGATTCATTATGGTCGTCCTCGTTCAACAAGTTATGCTATGGCATATGACTACTATGCCGAAAATCACGATAGCCGGAAATATACGCAAAACCCCAACCTCACGCCTCGGCAAACCGCCTCCGCACCGCCCCAATCCTCTCCAGCGACCTCCGCACCCGCTCCTCGGAAACCTCCCCGCCCACAGCCTTACTCAGCAACTCATACGCCGCAATAATCTTCGCATGCTCATGGCAAATCAACAACATATCCGCCCCGGCCTTAAAGGCCACAAGAGCCGCATCCGCCACGGTCCCTTCATTTTCGATGGCCCCCATCTCCAGATCATCGGTGACCACCATCCCATCATAGCCCAACTCCTCACGGAGCACTCCCCCAAGAATCCTCGGCGACAGGGTGGCGGGAAACTCGGAATCAAGCTGCGGATACACGGTATGCGAGGTCATCACCCCGGCCACCCCCGCCCGGATCGCGGCGGTAAACGGCACCAGATCGCAGCCGCGCAGCTCGTCGAGCGAACG
>JAHIKV010000098.1 GCA_018897395.1 Planctomycetota bacterium
AGCAACTCCACCAACGTGAACGCTCTTTTTCCACGCCTTGTTGAGTACATAACCCCTCTCCCATGGTTCCCAAAAATTAACCAACGAGGATGATACCACCGCCAACGATAGACGGCTAGACAACCCTTATTAGAACATAGAACGAAAATCTGTCAAGGAAGACGTACACGATACAATTTACCAGGCCCCGTGAAAACCCCGGCTTTGTTGCACGTCCATACCCCGCTAATGCTGGGGTTTGGTGCTTGTTTTCCGTGAAAACAGCTTGAATCCTGCCTGTTTTCTCTATTAACATCGGTTAAGGGCAGTTTGACGACCACTTTGTCAGGTCGGATTGTACCCCGTGACGGCCGGACTATAATCGACGCCGGAGAATAATGCCGTCCCTTTTACGCCTCCAGCACTACCAAATTTAGGTAAACATGCCCATCCTCAAGGAAGAACCCGATCTCTATCCCGAGACGTTGCTGGATGAAGCGCCGAGCGACGTGCCGGACCGCCGTTGGTACGCCCTATACACCAAGGCCCGGCAGGAGAAATCGCTCGCCAGAGAGCTGCATAAACACCGCGTCCCTTTTTACTTGCCGCTGGTTAAAAAAACCAACGTTTCCCGCGGCCGTCGAAGGATCTCGCTGACGCCGTTGTTCGGCGGCTATCTTTTCCTCTTCGGCGCCGAAACGGAGCGGGTGCGAAGCCTCGCCACCAATCGGGTTTCCCGAGTGCTCGCCGTCGAGGATCCCGAGCAGCTTGTCTTCGATCTACGGCAACTCCGCCAACTGATCGTCGCGGGCGCGCCGCTGACGATCGAGAGCCGTCTGGACAAGGGACGGCGCGTAAGGGTCCGTCGCGGGGCCTTCGCCGGACTGGAAGGGACCGTGGTGAAACGCCGCGGCGAAACCCGGCTGTTGGTAAGCGTAAATTTCCTACAGCAAGGCGCCTCGGTAGAAATCGACGACTTTTTACTGGAACCGCTGGACTAAATTTCCCGGCGTGATTCCGGGATATAACTCGTTTAGCCCCGGCGTCCACGCCGGGTGCGCATCGCATTGGGAAATCGGTACTACGTCCCCGGCGTGGACGCCGGGGCTAAACAAATAACATCCAATTTTGCACAGTTACCATGACGAATCGATACCTGGTCACGGGTTGCGCAGGCTTCATAGCCTCGAAAGTCTCCGAGTTGTTGCTGGAAGCCGGCCACACGGTGGTGGGCATCGACAACCTCAACGACGCCTACGATCCGCGGCTGAAGCAGTGGCGGCTGAAACAATTGCTGCAACGCAAAGATTTCACCTTCCACCAGACGGACATCTCCGATCTCGCCGCGCTGGAGCCGTTGTTCAAGGTCACCGGCGACGAGCCGCCCTATGCGGCCGTGGTCAACCTGGCGGCCCGAGCCGGCGTCCGCCCCTCGGTCGGCAATCCCTGGGTTTACTACGAGGCGAATTGCACGGGTACGCTCAACCTGTTGGAAATGTGCCGGCGGTTTGGCGTGAAAAAATTCCTGTTGGCGTCCACCTCCAGCCTTTACGGCAAACACACCCAAGCGCCTTACCGCGAAGACGCCGACACCAACCGGCCGCTGTCTCCCTACGCGGCCTCGAAGAAGGGGGCCGAAGCGCTCGCCTTCACCTACCACCACCTGCACGGCATCGACGTTTCGATCCCCCGTTACTTCACGGTGTATGGACCGGCGGGCAGGCCCGACATGAGCGTCTTCCGTTTCGTCCGCCGCATTGCCGAGGATGAGCCGATCGTGGTCTTCGGCGACGGTTCGCAGAGCCGCGATTTCACGTATATCGACGACATTGCCCGGGGCACGGTCGCCGCGCTGCGGCCGTTGGGCTACGAAGTGATCAATCTCGGCGGCGATCGGCCGGTGTTGCTCAGCGCGATCATCGACCAGATAGCCGAACTGACCGGCAACCGGCCGCGGATCGAATATCGCCCCGCCCATCCGGCCGACGTTCCCACGACTTGGGCCGACGTGTCGAAGGCCGCCGCGTTGCTCGATTGGCGCCCGGAGATTTCGATCGAAGAAGGGCTGCGCCGCTCGGTCCAGTGGTACGTCGAGAACCGCGAGATGGCCCGCTCGTTGGAACTGCTTGACCGGAAGGAATAACCGATTAATGATTGCGGACAATTTTCCGTCTCTCGGAATAGCACTGTCGCAACTGAATAGCCGGGGGCTAACAGCCCCCGGAAGGGAACCCTGCTATTCTCGCGCATTCCGGGGGCTGTTAGCCCCCGGCTATTTCGAGATTCACCTTTGCCTACCTCAATAGCCATGAATGCCGCGTTCATCTTGCTAGCGTTGTCGATCTTGGCGGCCGAAAGCACCGCCGCCGAGAATCCCATATACAAAGAACTGATCCAAAAAGGGGTCCGGATGTCCGACGGCAGCACGGTCAAGCTGCCGCCGCCGATCGTGCCCGACGGGCTCGACGCGGCGGGACAATGGGCGGCGATGGACAAAGTAGCAACTGTACGCAGCCCCGTCGAAAGGCTCGTGCAAAAATCCTTCTACGCCCCGGTGGTGGTCAAGGTACGCACCGTCAAGTCGTCGGAAGGCGAGGGGCCGGCGGTCCGCACCGTCGATCTCTGGTTCGTCGCCCACGGCGACTGGGACGTCTTGACCTCGAAAGAATTCTTCGAATCGATGGCCGGCGCCAAGGACGAGGGGCCAAACCGCGTCGTCTCGAAGTCGGGTACGCTGACCGACGAGGAAATGACCGAGCGGAAATTGTCCGCGACTAATAAAGACGGCTATGAGGAACGCTTCGTCTACACGACGTTTTCGCTGTTCGAGCGGGTCGAACTGAGCGCCACCCGGTTGGCCGGTCTGACCCGTGGCAAGGATTCTTGGCTGGCGGCGGCGCGGATCGACCGCCGCTTCGACAAAGACCCCGAATATCCGAACCAGTGGCGGGCGTTGTTGCGCGACGTTCGGGCGGAGATCGAGCTTGGCCCGGCCCATCCCTTTTTACACGCCGGCGGCTACGCGAAAATCACCCGGCTCAAGAAGCCCGCCGGCGCGGTGTTCGTCGAGTGCCACCTGGCCTACGAGGAGGACTACGGCTGGTTCGACGGCGTCAATCTGGTGAAACGAAAAGTGCCCCTGATGGTTCGGGAAAAGGTCCGCACCTTCCGCCGCAAGCTGGCCGTGGCAAGCGAGCAAACCGCGAAGGAAGCGGATTCGCAATAAAAAATGAGGGTGTCCGGAAATCGGCCCGAAAAACAACTATTTAGCCCCGGGTGAATACACCCGGGGCACGGCCCGGCGCGTCCAATCACCGCTGCCCGCCGTGTATTCACGGCCGGCTAAATGATACTATTCCCGGACATCCTCTTACAATAAGATACAGTTGTGGGGGGAGCTTCCATGACTGATCCGTCTGTATCGCCGCCCGACTTGACTCCGAGCGTTCCTCCGTCGTACAGCCCGCAACAGTGCATCGCCCTCTGGGCGGACTTGATGGACGCCTGCGAGCAGTTCGTGTTGGCCGGTCTGCGCCGCGAGATCGGTCCCGACGGCGACCTCAAGGCGGCTTACCGAAAATGGTACGCCGAGCAGATGGAGGAGCACGACCGGACGATGCTGCACATGATCGAGGAGTTCGAGCGGCGAGGAGGCGGTCATGCCGAGTAATCTTGTGTTGCAGACGTTGCGGCACGTCTGGCTCACGATCGAGCCGCTTAATATTCCCCTGGCGGTGGTCGGCGGGATCGCGCTGGCGGCGTGGAAACACGTTCGGGCCACGAAGGACATCGACCTGCTGCTCGGTATCGGCGCGGAAAGTCTCGATCGGGTATTGCCGCGGCTCGATGCGGCCGGGATTCGGCCAAAGCGAAGCCGGTCCGCCACTAGGCTCGGCCATTTGGAGTTGGTGCAACTTTTATACGAGCCGCCCGAGGCCATGATGGACCTGCAAGTCGACCTGCTCTTGGCCGATTCGCCGTACCATCGGGTTGCACTCCAGCGGCGAGTGCCCACGACGTTGCCCGAGTTGGATATCGAGATCGCCGTCTTGGCCTGCGAGGACTTGGTTCTCCACAAGCTGTTGGCCGGCCGTATGATCGATCTGGCCGACGTCGTGGCTCTGTTGCGGGCAAATCGAACCACGCTGGACCTCGATTATCTGAACCATTGGGCCGACGGCATGAAGGTCGATGAGGTCTTGGCCCGCGTTTGGGAAGAGGCGTTCCTCCCGGAAAACTAATGGCGGAAAAGGTGGCACGTCCCTGAGCGCTGCGAAGGGCGTGTTTCCCCGGGCAACCACGCCCTTCGTTCCTCAGGGTCGTGCCACCCAGCCGCCCTCACCCTGACCCTCTCCCGAAGGGAGAGGGGACCTGCGATCACGCCTCCGCCCGCTACGGCTCGGGGTGGCCGTCAACCGACGGCTTCTTCCCCGCGCCGGCAAGGTTGGCCAACGTCTCGGGTATCTCCACCCCGCCGATGTCCTTCATCACTTGCATCATCGGCGGCAGGGTCCGGGCCATGTTGTGCAGCCAGTTGGCCGTCGAGCTGGTGCCGTTCTGACCGCCGCCCTCCCAAACCACGATCTTGTCGAACTTGATGTTCGAGATCGCCTGGGCCGAGGCCTCGACCAGGTTGTCGAAGTGTTCGAGCATGAGCATCTTGAACGCCTGGTCCGAGCCGCCGCAGGCGTCGATGATCCGTTGCAGACCTTCGCCCTTGCGGGCGAGGATTTCGTACTGACCGCGTGCTTCGGCCTCGAGTTTGGCGTAGATGGCCGAGGCCTCGCCTTCCGCCTCGATGCGTTGTTTGGCGGCCTCGGCGGCGGCGTTCACTTCGATCCGTGCCCGTTCCGCCTTGGCCGGAGCTTCCAGCTCGGCACGCTGCTCGGCCTCGATCCGCTCCGCCTCGGCCAGCGCGGCCTTGGCCCGGGCAAGGTGCTCGACCTCGAGCACGGTGCCCTCGGCGCGGACCTTGCGGGTCTCGCCCAACTCGTAGGCCTCGGCCTTTTTGACTTGCAGGCCGGCCTGCGAGGCGGCGATGTCGGCCTTCGACAGGTTCTCGCCCTCGACCGCCTGGGCGTCGGCCTGGGCCAGCTTGATCCGCATGTCGCGCTCGGCGGCCTTCACCTCGGCCTCGCGCTGGAAGGCGGCCGTCTGCTCGCCGATCTTCTGCTCCTTGTCCAACTCGGCCACCCGGACCGCCTGCTCGCGCATCGCCTGGCGGGTGCCGATCTCGCGGACCTTGTGGGCGTTGGCCACACTGACGGCCTTCTCGCGCTCGGCCTCGGCCACGCGGATTTCGCCCATCTTTTCGTTGTCGGCCACGTCGCCGCGGGCCTTCTGGATCGCCTGTGAGGCCGCCTTCCGGCCGATGGCCTCGATGTAGCCCGACTCGTCGGTGATGTCGGTGATGTTGACGTTGATCAGCACCAGGCCGATCTTCCGCAATTCCGGATCCAGCGAGTTCTGGACGGCCTCGAGAAACTTGTCGCGGTCGCGGTTGATGTCCTCGATCTGCATCGAGGCGATCACCTGACGGAGTTGGCCGAAGATGATGTCCTCGGCCTGCTTCTTAATCTCGCCGCTGCTGAGGCCCAGCAGACGGATGGCCGCGTTCTGCATCAGTTCGGGCGTGGTGCCCACGGCCACGGTGAACACGCTGGGTACGTTCACGCGGATGTTTTCCATCGACAGCGCGCCGCGCAGCGGTATCTCGATCTGCATCGGCTCGAGGCTCAACCAGGCGTAGTCCTGGATCAAGGGGACGACGAATTTCGCCCCGCCGTGGATGCAGGTGGCCGCCTCGTGAGCGCTGCCCGACTTGCCGTAGATCACCAGCACGCGGTTGCTGGGGCAACGCTTGTAATACTTCGCCAGCAGAATGATGAAGATAAACGTCACCATCACGGCCAACACCACGATCGCGGCCAGCCACATATTGCCGCGGCTAAGAGAATCCTGCGCAAATAAAGCCGCGACCGTCGGTCGCGCTGAGAACAGAAGCGAGTTTGTCATGGGTGGTTCTCTATTGTGGCACAGCCGCCCTCGGCTGTGCTGGACCGAGCTTCACAGCCGAGGGCGGCTGTGCCACATTTTGATCTGAGATGGATTCCAAATTATCATTCCGCCTGGACATCGAGCGTGGTTGGGTTGACTACGCCTACAACTACAACTTTAGCTCCCGTGGGGAGGTCGGGACCGGAAGTGATGGCCGAATACTCCATGGTCCGGTTTTGCAGGTTGAACTGAATTTTCCCGCTGCCGGACCGGTTGCCGGGTATGCGCAGATAGACGTTGCCGTGCCGGCCGACCGCCCGATGGATGCGCACGCTTCCGTCGGCCTGCAATTTTTTCATGCCGCGCATCATCCAGTAGACCCCCATCATTGCCGCAAATCCGGCGGCCACCGCCACCAGCAGCACGCTGGGGGCCGAGGCCCCGGTCGACTCGGCCCAGAGGCCCGCCAATCCGAAAAAGGCCAACGCGGCCACGACCGTGCGGAACGAAAGGACGCTGAACAGCCATGTCGAGCCGTGGTCGACTGGGTGATCGCCGTGCATGTCCGCGTCGCCGTGGAAACCGCCGCCCACGTCGCCGTGGAAATCGCCGCTGAAGTCGTGCCCCACGTCGCCCGATACGTCGATATCGAAGGCGTCGCCCCCCAGGCCGATCAAGGCCAACAAAAACTGGACGACCAACACGGTTCCGCCGATCGCGGCACAGACAATGAATACGGCAGTCATATCAAACCCCCAGAACAAGGGGACAAAGGGAGGTCATTCATAATGGGCTATTCGCCGCGGAAAGTCAACAAGCCGGCCACGA
>JAHIKV010000099.1 GCA_018897395.1 Planctomycetota bacterium
ACCTTGTCTCCCTCTCGGTCTCGGTTCATCAATCCTCTTGGAGGTAATACCACTAACCGGAGAGCCGGATGCGGGAAATCCGCACGTCCGGTTCGGAGGGAGGGGAGGCCGAACTCAATCGGCCTTCCCTACCCCTATCGTAAATACACTTGTTTGGAAAAAACGGCGGTGGGGGTAGGAATCAGCGGAGGAGGGACGCCCAAAACCGCTCGACCTGAGCCTGCGTCCGTTCCGGGGAACCGGAATTATCTATTATCACATCGGCACACTCACGTTTGTGCTGCAACGATTCCTGCGCGCCATCACGGGCATCAAAATCCTCCTTATCCCACCCTCGGGCCAAGGCCCTCGATAGCCTGGCCTCCCAAGGCGCTTCGACAAACACGATTTTATCGCACAAATCCTTCCAACCCGCCTCCAACAACAGGGGAGCATCCAGTACGACAACCTTGACGCCCATCTTCTCCAGAACGTCAGCCTGTAGTCGAAATAAACGTGCAATTTCCGGATGAGTCAACTGTTCCAGGAATAAGCGTTCTTTCCGCCCTTCAGGCCCCGGCGCGAAGACGATTCGAGCCAGGCTCGATCGGTCGATTCGCCCGTCCGGTCCAAAAATCTTCTCTCCCCATCGTCGTCGCGCGGCCGCCTCGACCTGCGGCAGCCGCAGCGCCTCGTGTCCTGCCCGATCCGCGTCCAGCACCCCGGCACCCAGTTTTTCCAACAGCCGGGCCACCGTGCTTTTTCCGCTGGCCACTCCGCCGGTGATGCCGATGATTCGCATTCATCAGTGGTTAGTGGCCAGTGGTTAGTGGTTAGTAAAAAGTGGCGAACTCGGCCACTAGCCACTAGCCACTAACCACTAGCCACTATCCACTCCCTCCGTGTCGGCCCAATTTGGACCGGCCTTCAAGTCTACTTTCAAGGGAACGTTCAACGCCCACGCGCCGATCATCTCTTCCCGGACGAGAGCGGCCAAGTGGTGGAACTGATCGGTGGGAACTTCTAGGATCAACTCGTCGTGAATTTGCAGCAGCATCCTCGCCGAAAGGCGCTCCGTCCTCAAGCGGCGGTGGATTGCGATCATCGCCCGTTTGATCAAATCCGCCGCCGAACCCTGGATAACCGTGTTCACGGCGGCCCGTTCGGCGAGATTTCTCTGCCGCCCGGCGCCCTCGCGTACCCCGCCGATCGCACGCCGCCGACCCAGGATAGTTTTAACATATCCGTTTTTGCGGCAATCCGCCAGTACCCGAGAGAGAAATTCCTCGATTCCCGGATACCCCTCGAAGTAGCTGTCTATGAACTTCGCCGCCTCGTCCTGGTCGATCCCCAGCGCTCGGGCAAGCCCGAACGGACTCTGCCCGTAGATCACCCCGAAGTTGACGGCTTTGGCCGCCCGACGCATCTCGGGCGTCACATCCTCCAGCGGAACACCGTTTACTTGACCGGCGACCCGGGCATGGATGTCCTCGTCGCGGGCAAACGCCTCGGCGAGCCGGGCATCGCCGGAAAAATGGGCCAATACCCTAAGCTCGATCTGCGAATAGTCGGCCGCCAGCAGTACCCAACCCTCCTGGCCGGCTACGAAGGCCGAGCGGATTTCCCGCCCTTCCTCTGTACGCACGGGTATGTTTTGCAGGTTCGGGTCGCTCGAACTTAGCCGGCCGGTCGCCGTCACGGCCTGATGAAACGAGGCGTGGACCCGCCCGGTCTCCGGACAGATCATCTCCGGCAGGGCGTCCACGTACGTGTTCTTCAGCTTGGCATATTGCCGGTATTGCAGAATCTTGGCCGGCAGCGGGTGCAGCGGGGCAAGTTCCTCGAGCACCTCGGCGTCGGTGCTTGGTCCCGTCTTGGCGGTCCGTTTGACCACCGGCAACTTCAACTCATCGAACAACAGCGTCTGGAGTTGCTTCGGCGAGGCGATGTTTACCTCGCGGCCGGCCTCTCGATGAATCTCCTTTTCCAGTTCTTCCATTCGCCGGCCGTAACGAAGGCTAAGTTCGCGCAATCGGGCGGCGTCCACCTTAATGCCGCAATATTCCATGTCGGCCAGCACGTCGATCAGCGGCAGTTCCAACGACTGCAGCAGGCCGTCCAGTTCGGCCTCCCCCAGTTTTTCGGCCAGGATCGGCCGCAACTGAAGCGGCAGCCAGGCGTCTTCGCCGGCATAGTCGGCCACTCGGCGGACGGGAACTTCGTCCATCCGCTTCTGGTTCTTGCCCGAGCCGATCAGTTCCGAGATTTTGATCGTTTCATGGTTGAGATAGGTTTGGGCCAGTTCGTCGAGGTTGTGGTTGCGGCGGCCTGCTTCCAGCAAATAGCTGGCGACCATCGTGTCCATTGCCACGCCGGCCAGTCGGATTCCGGCCGCGCGGAGCACGATCATGTCGTATTTGAGGTTTTGGCCGATTTTTGCGACGGCCGGGTCTTCCAGGATCGGCTTCAGCGCGGCCAGGGTTTCGTCGGTATCTAGATGTGGTTCGCCTTCCGGCGTGCGAAGCGGCAGATACCATGCCTCGTCGTTGTTCCAGGCGATCGAGACGCCCACGAGTTTCGCCCAGCGCGGGCGGACGCTGGTCGTTTCGGTGTCTATCGAGATGCAACTTTGCTTCCGCAGTAGGTCGAGAAACGCCTCGAACGCCTCGGGTGTATCGACGAGGTTGGTGCGAGGGCCGGCCGCTTCAGCGGCCGGTTCAAGTTCACTGGCCGCTGAAGCGGCCAGCCCTTCATCTGAAGAAGCGGCCAGCCCTCTCGCCAGCGCCGTCAGTTTTTTCCCGATGCCGCGGAAACCGAACTCGCGGAACAGCGCCAGCGCCGCTTCCAGGTCGATGTTGCCCGCCCGACCGGCATTCCAGTCGATCGACAACGGAACGTCGTCGTCGAGGCGGACCAAGTCGCGGCTCAGCAGCGCCTGGTCGCGGTATTTCGACAAGTTTTCCTTCCGCTTGGCGCCCGAGACCTCGGCGGCGTGGTCGAGGACCGCTTCCAGCGTGCCGTACTGCTGGAGCAGTTGCCGGGCGAATTTCGGGCCGATCAGCGGCACGCCCGGTACGTTGTCCACCGAGTCGCCGACCAGCGCCTGAAAATCGACCACCTGGGCCGGCAAGATTCCCCAGTCCTCGCGCAACTTTTCCTCGTCGTAGATTTCGTTCTTGCGGATGTTGTATACCTTCACTCGCTCGGAGATCAACTGGCGGCAGTCCTTGTCGCCGGTCACCAGGAAACATTGGCCGCCGAGTTGATCGGTCCGTCGGGCGACGGTGGCCAGAACGTCGTCGGCCTCATAAGACTCGCAATCCAGCGCCGGAATGCCCAACGCGGCGATCACCCGGCGGATGGCGGGAAACTGCGGCGCCAGATCGTCGGGCATCTCTGCCCGCTGTATTTTGTACTCTTCGTACATCGAGTGCCGGAACGTCTTGCCCGGCAGGTCGAAAGCGCAAATTAGATAGTCCGGCTTCTTCTCTTCCAGCAGGTAGAGCAGATCGCGGGTGAAGCCGTACACGGCCCCTACCGGCTCGCCCCGTGGGCTGGTCATCTCCGGCAGGGCGTGAAAGACCTGATGGATCAGCGAATGGGCGTCGATTACCCAGACCGTCCGTCCGGCCAGACTCTCAGGCGGCGAGGCTTGAGGGCTGGGCGCTTCAGTGCCTTGTTGAGGACCACCGGCCGAGGCTTGAGGGCTGGGTACTTCAGTGCCCAGTGAAGGTGCCCCGAAACCGGGTAATGACGTTTGTCGAGTGCGGTCCTTCATCTTGCCTCTCTCGCGCGGGGGGGGTGTGTTGATCCATGATTCTGAGCCTTTTTGTCCCGATGTGCAAGCACTAACCCTACAACGAGGGGGCCATGAAAGACACCGCAACCGATACATGGTGTTTCGTTGACATAAGATGACAGGCTAGGTAAGATTAGGGAAGTTGTTGTCTTCGTCACGGAGAGAAGGGGAAGGTCCGCTATGGCCCGCGAAAATCAAGGTCTACAGATCACTCTGATCGTTTTCGTCATGCTCACCATCGTCCTGGGCGTGATGACCTATCTGTTCTATCGGCGGTATGAAGAAGCCGCGATAAAGGCCAAGACCAACGCCAACGAGGCCAGCCGGGAGGCTCAATTGGCCTCCAAAAACGAGGACGACGCCAACGAGTTGAAGCGGTTGATCGGGGTGGCCCCGACCGAGAAGGTTGATGACATCACGACGCTGTCCAAGGAGGACATGAAGAAGTACGGGCAGAGCTATCCCGAGGAGGCCCGCTACTATCGGCTCTTGCTGGAGAAGATGCAAAAGACGATCGAGGAGAAGAACGCGGAGTTGAGCGACGCCAAGAACGATATCCGCCGGCGCGACGACCTCTACGCGGTGCGCGAGAAGAACACGGATCCAAAAATTAAGCAATTCCAGGACGCGAGCGTCAAGGCCAGCCAGGATCTGACCGACGAACGATCCAAGTTCAAGGGCGAGGTCGAGCGAAAGAACGAGGAAGGAACCAGACTTCACGAAAACTTGCAGAACTCGCGGAAGGACGCGGCCGAACAAATCGCCAAAGTCGAGGCCAAACTGCAAAAAACCGATAGCCTCGCATCGAAGCGAGGCACCATCATCGACGACCTAACGATAAAAATCGAGAGTTTTGAAAAAGGAAAAATCGACGCTCCCGACGGCGAAGTCCTTTGGACGAACCAGCGCGAAGGAACGGTCTGGATCAATCTCGGCCGGGCCGACACGCTCAAACGACAGGTCACCTTCAGCGTTTATCCGTCGGACAATACAAACCTGACGGTTAGCGACAAGAAAGGGAGTATCGAGATCACCCACATTCTCGGCGAACATCTGGCCGAGGCCCGCGTCTTGGACGACCAGATCGGCGATCCCATCGTGCCCGGCGACAAGATTCACACGGTGTTGTGGAGCGCGGGCAAGAAGCGGCACTTCGCCCTGGCCGGCCTGATCGACATTGACGGCGACGGTCGCAGCGACTTGGACATGGTGATAAACATCATTCGTCTAAACGGCGGCGAGATCGATTGCTACATTTCCGACAAGGGTGAGAACAAGAACGAGATGGTCGGCAAAATCACCGTCAACACAAACGCCTTGATCCAGGGCGAAGCCCCGACCGAGAAGGGCGATCCGGCCCAGTTGGCGGCCTTCACGAAAATCCAAACGGACGCCGATATACTCCGAACTCCCAAGATGCAACTCGGCGACCTGCTCCAGCGCATGGGCTGGAAAAACCTCTCGCCGGTGGTCCGTTACGGACGTGGAGCAAACCCCAACGACTTCCGTGCCAAGCCGGACGACGGGGTGCCGAGGAAGTCCACGGGCAACGTCAGCGATCTCTACCAGAAGCGCAATCCGCCGAAAAGAGCCCCGTCCGGCGGAATGTACCACCGGTTCTAACCCGCATTTTCTACGTGTGAGCGTCACGATTGTGGGTGGAAAGAATGTCCCTTCCGGATCGGGTGTAAAACGTGAGGGGGGCGTCATTTTTTCTGGATCGTCAGCAGAATTTGTGGGTACAAACGGGGGGGTTGGCAGTGTTGAATCGCGTTTTTTCAGGCATAACAGGGCAAATGAATGCCGGAAGGTCGCAAAATGGCCCTTCACGGTATCTGAGTACCGAATTCCGCATCATTCATTTGCCCTGCAAATGCCTGGAAAACGCACTCCAAGCTGCTCTTTGGCCCAATATCTACCCACAAATTCTGTTGACGAGCCTTTTTTCTCTAGCCCAGACGTTTACGTCTGGGGCGGCGGAATGACCATCCATAATGTTCGGCCCCCTTCAGGGGGCGATATTCCTCGATTTCGGCCCCCTGAAGGGGGCCGATAGGAAAAGGAATTGGAATCTTTCGATCTCCGTTTCCCAGGCGTAAACGCCTGGGCTAGAGAAAAAGCATTCCCGAGTCCACGGATACACTTGGCCGCTGGTTATGATACAATTCGTCCTTGAACGCACGGCTTCTTTGAAGACTTATTCAGCGGGAGATTGAAACGTGACGCGTATCGATAATGTCTCACTGCCCGAGTTCGGAAGAGCCGCACAGTCCCCTTCGCTTCCGGATCATGTTTTGCGTCGCCGTATCGACGAGACCATCGCCCGAATGAACGCATCGGCTCTCGACGTGCTTGTGGTCTACGCCGACCGGGAGCACTGCGCCAATCTCGCTTATCTGACGGGCTTGGACCCGCGGTTCGAAGAAGCGCTTTTGCTCTTGGATCGCGGCGGCAACCGGCTGCTTCTGGTGGGGAACGAGTGCATGGGATATCTGCCGGAGGCCGACCTGGGACTACAGGTGGAGTTGTTCCAAGAGTTCAGCCTGTTGGGCCAAACTCGTGAGAAGTCCCGCCCGCTGCGGTCGATTTTGACCGATTTCGGCGTCGGACGCGGTATCCGCGTGGGGTGCGTGGGTTGGAAGTACTATCGGAAGCGGCTCGTTGCGGCCGACTCAACGTCGGAAGACGGCCAATCCCCAACGGCTATCGATCTTCCGGCCTACATGGTTGACCTCCTTCGCAAACTGACCGGCGGGGAATCGAACGTCGTCAATGCCACCGACATGTTTGTCAATCCCGACGACGGCCTACGCATCATCAACGAGCCGGAACAGATCGCGCGGTTCGAGTACGCCGCTTCGGTTGCCTCGGACGGGGTGCATCGGGTGCTGAGCCACATCCGGCCGGGCGTGGCCGAGGACGACCTGGAACACCTCATGGACAGTCGCGGCCTGACGCTGAGCTGTCACCGCATGGTAAGTTTCGGCGACAAGGCCCGCCGCGGATTGGCCAGTCCATCGGAACGTCGCGCGTCGTTGGGAGACGCCTTTACGACGGCTTTGGGCGTCGCCGGCTCGCTTTGTTCGCGGGCCGGATGCGTGGCCGCCGGACCGGACGATCTGTCGGACGAGACTCGCGACTTCTATCCGCGGTTTATCGCCAACTATTTCAGCGTCGTCGCCGCGTGGTACGGGGCCGTTCGCGTGGGGGCCGTCGCGGGCGAGGTTTTCGACGCGGTCGAGGCCCAACGCGATCCGCAACTGTTCGATTTCGCGCTCAACCCGGGCCACTACATCCATCTGGACGAGTGGACCCATTCGCCGTTCGCCCCCGGCAGCCGAACGACGCTGAAATCCGGCATGGCCCTCCAGATGGACATCATCCCCGTTTCCCGCGGCCCGTTCTGCTGTGCCAACGCCGAGGACGGCATCGCGCTGGCCGACGAAGCGTTGCGGGAGCGGCTTTCGCGCGACTATCCCGACTGTTGGCAGCGCATCCAACGGCGCCGAGAGTTCATGCAAGAGACGCTCGGCATCCCGCTGGACGCATCCGTGCTACCGCTGGGAAACACACCCGGCTGGCTCCCGCCATACGTCCTGTCGCCGGAGCAGGCGTTCGTCGCACGGCCCCTTACTTGACCGCCGCTTCCGGCTCGAAATCGGCCAAAGGGGTCCAGCGCCGCGAAATCATCGTCGGCGTAGGCCGGCTTCACGTCAATGTCCTCGCCATCTTCCCATTGTGCCATAACTGGTATGTGTCCCCCGCTTCCTGTGTCCCCCGCTTCCTTCCCCGATTCCCCTTTACCGTCCTTGACAGTCCCCGGCCCTGGGGCTAGGTTAATTCGCATGAAACATTTCTGCAAATCGTTGTGGCCAACACCCCATATAGCAGATGATTTTGACGACAGCGCCACAGTCGTTATACTGTCGGGCGATTCGCGGCAGACTCTATCAACGATCCCCACCGGCAGCGTGAAACTGATCATTACGTCGCCGCCGTATAACCTCGGCAAGGTCTATGAAAAGGCAACTGCCCTGGATAAGTACTTGACCGAGTTGAAACCGATTCTGGACGAACTGATCCGCGTCCTGTCGCCGGAAGGATCGCTCTGTTGGCAGGTCGGCAACTACGTTGAGAAAGGGGAAATCTTCCCGCTCGACATCTACTACTATCCGGTGTTCAAGACCCTCGGGCTGAAATTGCGGAACCGGATCATTTGGCATTTCGCACACGGTCTCCACGCCAGCAAGCGGTTCTCCGGGCGGTACGAGGTAATGCTCTGGTTCACTAAGACCGATACCTACACATTCAACCTCGATAATGTCCGGATTCCATCCAAGTATCCGGGAAAGACTCACTTCAAGGGCGACAAATACGGTCAGCCGTCCGGTAATCCTTTGGGCAAGAACCCGTCGGATATATGGGAGTTCATTCAGTGCGAATGGGAAGAGGGGCTTTGGAACATCCCCAACGTGAAAGCCAATCACCCCGAAAAGACCATTCACCCCTGCCAATTTCCGATAGAATTGGTCGAACGTTGCGTCCTTGCGCTGACAAATGAGGGTGATTGGGTATTAGATCCATTCTCGGGCGTCGGCTCAGCGTTGCTTGCGGCACAACGACGTGATCGGAGGGCGATCGGGTGCGAACAGGACCGGGACTACATCGCAATCGCCAAACAGCGAGTAGAGGACTTTTACTCCGGCAGGTTGCCATATCGTCCCTTGGGCAAACCCGTGCATCAACCGACGGGCAGGGAAAAGGTCAGCCAGATTCCAAAAGCCTGGCGAAAGAATTGGGAGTAACAATGCAAATTGCTGCGCTATATTCGTTTAATCGGGGCAAAGAAGAAATCACGCGTCGCTACCCAGCCCTTATGCAGGAAGTTAAGCAGGCGATCAAGCTGGTTGACTCTTCACAGCACAAGACGAAAAAAAGCATCGAAAAAACTATGCCCGGCCGAATGTTGTTCAACCCGCGGTCTCTCAATGCAGCGTTCAAGACGGAATTCGTGGATAAGTTTGGATGGCAGTCTATTCGGATCCCCTGCGACTATCCAACGAATTACTACGTCGAGGGATATAAGAGCCGCGCCCTTAATCCCGGGGCCTTCCGCGAAATGGATTTTGTGAAACAAACACTTGGCATCGAGGTGCAGTTTGGCAAGTATGCCTTCATGGTCTACAACGTCTGCGCCAAAATGACCATCTTTCACAAGCTCGGCCATATTGACCATGGAATCGAGATTGTTCCGATCAAGTCATTCGCCGACGAAATGTCAACCGGGGTGTCGTACTTCGAACAATTTGTTTGGGATCTGGAGCACCGTGGTGTTGCAAACATCGACATTCCCGTGCTGATTCTGGGCATCGACGCCTAATCACCAGCAGTCTTCCCAGAAAGATTAAGGGAATAACGGGCTCGGAAGTCGTTGTGTCTTGACAGAATCGGGGGCCGATGGATATTTTCAGCAAATCAAAGACTCCCGACCCCGTTATCATCCTGACCTACTTTACTGCCGAAACTTATCTCCGGTAACTTGACCATCCCCGACGTGGAAAAATTGTTGGAGGGCGTCGAATGATTCAGCATATTAGCATAGCAAATGTTGCATCATATGGCCTGCCGGAACAATCCCTATCCAATCTGGCGAAGATCAACTTTGTCTATGGCTCGAATGCAACAGGCAAAACCACAATCTCCCGAGTCATTGCTGATTCTGAAGCGCATCCCGAATGCAAGGTAACATGGCAAGGCGGAACAGCACTTGAGGCCATGGTCTATAACCGCGACTTCATCGAAAAGAACTTCAATCAAACCGACGAACTAAAAGGCATTTTCACGCTTGGGGAGAAGGATAAGTCCACCCTCGACAAAATCAAAGCCGCGAAAAGTGATTTTGATTCGATAACGGCCTCCATCGCAACGCTGAAATCCACCCTTGAGGGAGAAGACGACAATGGCGGTAAGATTGCAGAACTGAAACAACTGGAAACCGAATTTGAAAAGAAATGCTGGGAGTTAAAGCTAAAGCATGATGCTAGGCTTCAGGGTGCGTTCGCCGGTCTGCGTAATAACAAAAGCAACTTCAAAGCCGAGCTTTTGGAAGAATCGACCCGCAACACTTCTAAATCCGCTCCTCTCGCCGACTTAGAGAACAAGGCTGAAACGGTTTTCGGAGAAACTCCTCAGACAGAGCCGACTCTCACGGTTCCGAGTTATGAAAAACTACTCGACCACGAGGCCAATTCGATTCTGAAGAAGAAAGTAATTGGAAAATCCGACGTGGATATCGCAGCGATGATCCAAAAGCTCGGCAACAGTGATTGGGTCAAGCAAGGACGAGCGTTCTACGACCCGGAGGAACAGGTCTGTCCGTTTTGCCAAAAACCTACCGACGCATCACTGGAAGAAAGCTTGAACGAATACTTCGACGAAGCTTTCGAGAAAGATTCCGCCGCGATTGAAAAACTCTATACGAATTACAAGTCTGATTCGGAACGTTTCCAGGAAAGCTTGCAGAAACTCCTCGATAGTCCGTCGAAGCGGCTAGACTCAGAGAAGCTTCAAGCAGAGAGCGACCTTCTCGACTCAAAGATCAGAATAAACATCCAGCGCATCGAAGAGAAACAGCGGGAGTCGAGCAAATCAATCGAGTTGGATTCGCTGAAGAACATCCTGGAGGCCGTCAAGACACTCCTCGAAGCAGCAAACACAGCGATTCAAGAACACAACACGATGGTTACGAATCTCGCAACCGAGAGGAAGAAGCTGAGGGGGCAAGTATGGCGGTACCTACTCGATCACGAGATCAAGAGCGACTTGGCTACGTACAATAGCGAGAAAAACGGGCTTGGTAAGGCGATAGCCAACCTCGAACAGCAAATCAAGGACAAGACCGAGGAGAAACACAAGAAGAAGCAGGAGATAAGAACCCCGCTGTCAAGTCTCGATCGCAACTTTGAGGCGAGAGGCGAGAACTTCGTTGGGAGTTCGATAGCCGAGGCGTTTTCTCGGACGGTCGTTGAGAAGTTGTTGGACTTTGGTAAAACGATGATTGGGGATGCCGACCAGA
>JAHIKV010000100.1 GCA_018897395.1 Planctomycetota bacterium
AACATCCCGTCGATCAACGAGTTGTTCATCCGCACGCAACCGGCCCATCTACAGAAGCTGACCGGCAGCGACATGGACACGTCGGACCGCAACATCGAGCGTGCCCGCTTCTTGCGCCGTTATCTCAACAAGGAAAACGGCAACCGCGGCGCGGCGGAGCATAATTAAGGGTATCCGGGAATTGGCCCGATAAAACAGCTATTTAGCCCCGGGTGAATACGCCCGGGGTACGGTCTGGTGCGTCCAACCACTCATCCCCGCCGTGTATTCACGGCGGGCTAAATGGAATTATTCCCGGACGCTCTCTTCTCGTGGCAGAGCTACGTCGGCGGGTGCAATTCCTCGATCCGCGCACGCAGCGGCCGCACCACGTTGCGCGGTAAGAACCGGGAAGAAAAAGGTATCAGAACTATTTTCGACGGGTGAGCGTTGCTCGAACAGCCATTTTTTTAGAAAAATAGTTCTGACACCTTTTTCTTCCTGACACCTTTTTCTTCCCCCTTTTTCTTCCCCCATGCTCGTGCTGCTGTTTCTGTTCAATCCCGTGGTCCGTTCCTTGCGGGCCATCGAGCAAGCCGGCGAACTGCGGAAGGTTCAACGCAAACTCGGGGACGCAATTCCGGGGACAACAATTCCGGGGACGAATTCCGGACCGGGTGGCCTCGGGCGGTTGCCCGCCCGAGGCCACCCGATCCGGAATTTGCCTGCTGCTGATCGCCACCAACTTGTTCGATTTGCCCGCCTGGATCATCGCGCTGATCTATCGCTACCGCTGGACCATCGAAGTCTTCTTTCGCTTTTTCAAGCACGTGCTGGGCTGCCGGCATTTGCTGAGTCGCGATCAGGCGGGCATCGAGATTCAGACCTATTGCGCCATCATCGCCTGCATGTTGATCAGCCTGTGGACGGGCCGCAAGCCGACGCTACGCACTTACGAGATGATCTGTCATTACTTCAGTGGTCTGGCGGAGGAGGACGAACTGCTGGCCCATTTGGCCAAATTGCAAGCCCACCAAGTCTGAGCATCCCTGTCCGGCGGTCTGCGCCGCTGCCGCGACAACGTTCGTTGCTGCGCGGGCGCCGCCTCAGCCTTCCCTCGGCATTCTGCCTTGCCACACTCATCCCGTCGTTCTCTCGCCGGCACGCCCCAGCCCCCCTTGCCTTCACTCACACCCAATGCAACAATCGTGCCGAACAGGATTGGGACGGATGCCTTTCCAGTCGTTGGGCAATTTCCACTCGCTTGCTGCCGGCGTGGTGCGTCTGGGATACCATTTCACGTTTCTCAAGGGTAAGATGACGTGCCGTCATGGGGACTCCGTTTGAAAGGGAGGGGAGTCCTGAAAACCACCCTATCGAACCTCCCAGTGATGTTATTACCAATACCGGTTTTCCACCTCGTTGCGTTTCAATTCCGACATCACCTAACAATTGTCATTCCGATGCTCAAATATCATCGGACCTTTATACCTAATGGCAGCTATGAACCAACGGCTTGAATGCACGAATGTATCTCCCGCAAGTTACACCCAACGCTGGCACGACCTGGCCGAACGTGTGCTGGGCGATCATCGGCTGACCGCCGAAGAGGGGTTGGCCGTTCTGCAAAGCGGCGACGAAGAGCTGCTCGATCTGTTGGCGGCCGCCTATCGGGTGCGGCGCCGCTGGTTCGGCGACCGAGTGAACTTGAACTTCCTGCTGAACGCCAAGAGCGGCCTATGCAGCGAGGACTGCGGCTACTGCTCGCAATCACGGGTCTCAGAGGCCGAGATTGCCCGTTACGGATTGGTCTCGCCCGAGCAGATGATCGACGGCGCGCGGGTGGCCGTCGAGCGACGCTCGAAAACCTATTGCACGGTGATCTCCGGCCGCGCCCCGAGCGATAAAGAGATCGACACGTTCGGCCGGATCGTGCCTCAAATCAAGGAGCAATTCGGACTGAAAATCTGTTTGTCGGTCGGGTTGCTGACGCTCGAACAGGCTCGGCGGCTGAATGACTGCGGCGTCGATCGGATCAACCACAATCTGAACACCAGCCGGCGATTCTATCCGAAAATCTGCACCACACATTCGTATCAAGAACGGTTCGATACACTGCGGAACGTGCGCCAAGCGGGACTGGAGATTTGTTCGGGCGGGATCGTCGGCATGGGCGAGGAAGACGAAGACGTGGTTGAACTGGCACTGACGCTCGGCGAGTTGGAAGTCGAGGCAACGCCGGTAAACTTTCTGCTGCCGATCGCCGGCACGCCGCTGGCAGTGTGCAGCCGGCTAAACCCGCGCTACTGCCTGAAGGTGCTGGCATTGTTCCGGCTGGCCAATCCCCGCGGCGAGTTGCGGATTGCCGCCGGCCGCGAGGTCCACCTGGGGCCGCTGCAACCCCTGGGCCTGTTTCCGGCCAACTCGATCTTCGTCGGAGATTACCTTACCGCCGACGGGCAGCCGCCCGAAGAAGACTATCGGATGATCGAGGCGTTGGGGTTTTCCGTGGGGCGTTGACCCAAGGCGGCCTTTTTGGCATAATGGCGGTTCTTTACTTTGGACACAAGGAGCCACGTGTGAGCAGCAGCGAACGCAAGCGGGAACTCCGGCGCCGCCGGCATCGTCGAAAGAAAATCTCCATCCTCGCCCGAAAACTGGAAAAAGCCACCGTCTCGGAGCGTACGATGATAGCCGGCAAGCTCCGCGCCCTGACCCCCGGCGGAAATATCATCGCCGAACGCTGGGAACTCGAAAAGCGTTAGGACGGTTTCCATTTAGCCCGCCGTGAATACACGGCGGGGAGGGACTGGTTGCGAGCAGAACGCCGTGCCCCGGGTGTATTCACCCGGGGCTAAATGTTTTTTCGGGTGCCCGCCTACCGGT
>JAHIKV010000101.1 GCA_018897395.1 Planctomycetota bacterium
ATTTGCCCGGCAGCGTCCCTCGCGCCGCGAAAATTGGGACAGTCCCCTGTGAACGGTTGCATGCGTTAATAGATAGCGCCCCAACCGTAATCCGTAAAGGTCACTCCGAAAAATTCACAACCTCGGAGCGTGGGAACCAGGTGTTCGTCTCCACTAATTCAACGGTATTGGGTTATAATGCCGCGGCGTTTTGCCCACGAATGGATCCCCCTTCCACGGATCGGCCGGATGTGCAATAATTCAGGATTCTTCGCTAGGCCCCGATACGGCTTATTGGCGGGGGTTGGATATATTCCCCAGTTTCACGGAGCGATTGCATGTTCAAGAACCTGAACCCGTCGGCGCTCGGCATCACCGGGCACCAGAGTGAGATAATCGAGTTGGCCCTGACCTACGGTTTCGCGGGAATGGAGTTGAACATCGTGGAGTTCGCCGCGCGGGCAAAATCGAAGGGGACGGACTACGCCAGACGCCTGATCCAGAGCGCCAATATTCGTATCGGTACGTTTGCGCTGCCCCTTGAATGGGACGCGGACGACGAGAGTTTTCAGAATGAGTTGAAAGAATTGCCGGAGTACGCCGGCTATGCGGCGGAGCTAGGCTGTACCCACGCGACCACGGTGCTTGCTCCGGCCGGCGACACCCGACCGTACCACGAAAACTTCGAGTTCCACCGCCATCGCTTCCGCGACGTATGCGCCGCGCTGGAGCCGTCGGGCGTCCGCTTGGCCGTCGGTTTCCAGGCCGCCGAATACCTCCGCCGGGACCGTGCCTTCCAGTTCATTCACGACCTCGACGCCTTGTCTCTGCTGGTGAACATGGTGGCGGCGCCGAACATGGGCTTGCTGCTGGACATCTGGGACGTTGTCGCCTGCGGCGGATCGCTGGAGTCCGTGCGGAAAATCCCCGCCCAACAGATCGTTGCCGTGCAAGTGGCCGACATGCCCGCCGACGTTTCCCTTGCCGACTTGGACGAAAAGTCCCGCTTGCTCCCGGGCGGTGAAAACGGACAAATCGACGTGGCCGGATTTCTGGCCATCCTCCGCGACGCGGACTACGATGGTCCCGTAACGCTAAAACCATCGCGGAGCGTGTTTCAGAGTCGCCGCCGCGACGTGATCGTCAAACAGGCCGGCGAGGCGCTGGAGAAGGTTTTGCACCCGCCCAAGCCGGCCGTCGCCGATCAACTGGAACTGTCCGCCGCAAGTGAGTAAGAGTAGTGGAGAGTGGAGAGTGGAGAGTGGATGGTGGATAGTGGATGGAATTTTTCGCTATGTTCCTTGGCATTCGTGTTTAGCCGGCTTGCTTGCTCGCTGGCTAAAGCAAGCGTAATAAATTCTTCATCACTATTTGATCTCTCGCATGTTGTTACGATTTACCTCCACAACAATGTTATTGTTGTTGTTCTACCCACTTCCTACTACCTACTACCCACTACCCACTATCTTGTTCCACTGGGAAAACGGGCTGAAACTGACCAAGGCCGATCTGGCGATCGACGTTCGCCGTCGTCAGCCGCGGGCGTTCATCTCTCACGCCCATAGCGACCATATCGCCCGCCACGAGTATGCTTTGTGTACGCCCGAGACGGCCGCTTTGTACCGGCACCGGCTGGGCAAGCGGCGGACGCTGGAGATGCCTTACCGGCAGCCGATCGAGTGGGGCGGGCTGCGATTGACCACCTTTCCCGCCGGACACTGCCTCGGATCGGCAATGCTGCTGGCCGAGGACGGCCGACAATCGTTGCTCTACACGGGCGATTTCAAGCTGGGCGAGTCGGCCACCGCTGCCCAAGCCGAACTGCCGCACGCCGACATCCTGGTGATCGAGTCCACCTACGGCCATCCCGACTACCGGCTGCCGCCGCGCCAAGAGGCGCTCGACCAACTCTTTTCGCTGGTGCATGAGACTCTCGACGCCGGCGCCGTGCCGGTGGTCCAGGCGTACGCGCTCGGCAAGGGGCAGGAGGTCACGCGGCTGTTGACCGACCAAGGCATTCCCGTCCTGCAACACCGCGACGTATACGCCGTCAGCAAAGTGTACGAGGCGTGCGGCATGAAACTCGGCAACTTCAAGAAGTTCACCGGCCGCGCGGTCCCCGGCTGGGCAATCGTCGCTCCGCCCGGCGCCGGATACCTCGAAGGGATCGGCCGGCAAGTACGCATCGCGGTGACAGGTTGGGCGGTCGACCGGCGGACGAAATACCGGTTCCGGGTGGACCACGCCGTTCCGCTTTCCGACCACGCCGACTACGACGAGTTGTTGGAGGCGGTCGAGCGCGTCTCGCCACGGGTAGTATACTGCACTCACGGCCCGGAGAGTTTCGTCGACCGGCTCCGAGAGGCCGGCCACGACGCCCATCCCCTAAGCCGGGCGAGCCAGAAAAGCCTATTCGGATAATCGCGCGGCGATTGCCGAGCGGATGTATTTGCCACTTGACCGATTTCGCTCTCCGTGATAGGGGTAGGGAAGGCCGATTGAGTTCGGCCTCCCCTACTTCCGAACCGGACTGGCGGATTTCCCGCATCCGGCTCTCCGGTTAGCCCGCATTTCTCACCACTCGGGGCGAATCTGGCACGGAGCGCTCAACACTAGCCCGAAGCGCAAGCGAGGGCAACCCGGTGTCCAACCCTCGCTTGCGCTTCGGGCTAGTGTTGAGCACTTCGTGCCAGATTATCCCCGTGTGGGTAGAGTCAAGAGGTGGCGCGGTGGGGTAGGCTTCGGCATAATTCCGTGTCGGGGTTTCCCCGTCCGTGTCTCAATAGCCGCATGCCATGCTCCGTTTCCACCTCCCGCTCATCGAACCGGACGTGCGGATTTCCCGCATCCGGCTCTCCGACGGGCTTCTCCG
>JAHIKV010000102.1 GCA_018897395.1 Planctomycetota bacterium
GACCAGTCATTCACCTCCAGTTGCTCTCCACCCCCTCTCACGAGGACGCAGTTACTATTGGTTACAAAGTTCAGACCCAACTTCGACAGGGACTTCCACCCTGCTGATTCGATACACTTACAAGCGCACTAGGCCGGGTCACGACCCGGCGTACAGGGACGACATCGCCCAAGGGTTGCGAATGGCGCCGGGTTGCAACCCGGCCTACTTTCTTACTGGTGCGTCCATCCACTGCTGCCCGCCGTGTATTCACGGCGGGCTAAATGAGTGATTTCAAAACACGTTCTCAGTTTTCCCCTCCTCTCACTCCTCCCCGCGTTCCTCCCACGTCACTGCCGCGGTGCGATTTTTCAGGTCGAGGGTGAGTTTGATGCGGTCGCCGATCCGCGCGCCGTTTTTGCGGAGAAACGCGCCCAAGCCCCAGGCGCGGCCGTCCTTGGTGGCCAGCGTGCCGATCTCGCGGCCGTCGGCGTCGAGGAACTTGAAGCGGCCGCGGACCGTCTTCTTCAAGGCCGCCGGAATGGTGATTACCGCGTAGGTGCTGGCCGCCTTCGAGAGCCGGTATTGGAGCCATACCTTTCCGTCGGCGGTCCGCCCGTGGCCGTCCAGTACGCGGCGCTCTGCGCGGTCGGCGCGGCGCCGGGCAAGCACCGCCTCGACCTGCTCGGGCGAGACCTCCGTACCCAGCAAACCGTACACGCTGTGGCCGAACTGTGCGATCACCGGCGACCAGGAAACGAAGGCGTGGAAGCTGAATCGGTTCATGCCGCCGCCGACGCAGAGGTCCTCCATCTCTCCCCGTTCCATCAGCGGGCCGTGTTTCTTCAAGACGGCGACCAGCTTCGCCTCGACGCCGGTCAACGACTTTTTCCAGTCGCGCGGCGGATCGGCGATGATCCGATCGTCCTCGACCCGGACGCCGGGCATCCGGCGGCAGAACTCCAGAAGCACGTTTTCCGGCGGCGGCTCTTTCCACAGGCGTCGATTGCGCGACAACGCCTTGTGGAGTTGTTCGCCCGTCACCTCGCCGGAAACCGCCAGCACTTTGTCGATCGTCTTGGGCAATCCGTGGCGTTGGATCGACGATAGGCAGAACCAGCCGGCCGACTGGTCGAGCCAGCGGAACCCCTCCATCAGCGCGACGGTTTGCCGGACCAGAGGGGAAAAAGGGGACAGGTACATTTTGCCGGAACGGCCCTGCGGGTACTTCGCACAAAATGTACCTGTCCCCTTTTTCCCCTCGCTGCCGCGCCCGGCAATCGCCCGCTCGATCCGTTCGACGGTCGTCAACCCGTGGAAATAGGCTTCTTTTTTCGCCAGGTCGATGGCGGCGGTGACGGCCTTCTCTTGGCCGGGACGGACGGCCAGCCGCCCGTCGGTGACATTATATGTGGCACGCCCCTTCCGCTTGGCCGAGGCCGTCTTCGGCCGGTTGTCGGAGGTGACGGCGACGATCTCAAATTCGACCGGTCGGTCCAGCAAGCGAGCGGCGGCGGCCACGGTTCCCAACGACATTCCGACGGCGGTAAACCCCTGCCCGGTCAGTTCCGCCTCGATACGCGCGGCTGGAGCGGGCAGCATCTCGGAGATCAGCTTGAGTACACGGTCCATGATCGGGGCCGAAACCGGAGCGGTTTTGAGCCTTTTTGTCAGCTTGGCGCAGACCTGGCGGACCCGCTCCCTGGTGATGCCGAATCGGGCGCCGACTTCCGTAAGCGTGTGTTGCCGGCCGTCCTCCCAGCCGTAATATCCGATGAGAATCTCCCGGTTTCGCTGGGATGGAGTGGAGGCGAAGATGTCGATGAGTTCCTGCTCCAGCGTCATGCCCGTGCCCTTTCCCGTCGAGAGGTTGCCCCGCGGATTCGGACGCATTATAGCCGACCCGGCTGGTGCCGACAAGCCTCGCGCCGGCGACTCATTGACTCTCGATGGCCGGTTTGATATTCTGGCCCATAAAGCCGCGACTGTCAGTCGCGCCGCGGGGGCGCGACCACCGTCAAGCGGCTTTATGTCAACTCAAACACACGGAGTACACGAGATCATGGCTTACGAAGTGACGTTGATTACCGGCGACGGGGTCGGACCGGACCTGGCTGCAGCCGCACGGCAATGCGTCGACGCAACCGGAGTGAAGATTGATTGGGACGTTCAAGAGGCGGGCTTGGACGTGATGGAGCGTTGCGGTACGCCGCTGCCCGACGCCGTGATGGAGAGCATCCGCCGCACGCGCTGCACCTTGAAGGCGCCGATCACCACGCCCGTGGGAACCGGCTTCCGCAGCATAAACGTCCACCTCCGCCAGACCCTCGGGTTGTATGCCTGTCTTCGCCCCTGCAAACACTACCGGGGCGTGCGGACATTCTTCGGCGAAACGCCCGTCGATCTGGTCATCGTCCGCGAAAACACCGAGGACCTTTACGCGGGCATCGAGTTCGAGGCGGGCCAACCGGCCGCCGGCGAATTCATCGACTTCGTCAACAAGCTCTCGCCGCAACGGCAGATCAAATCCGGCCGCGCGGAGACCGGCATCTCGATCAAACCGATCAGCGTCTCGGGCACGGAGCGGATCGTCCGCTTCGCCTTCGAGTACGCCCGCGACAACGGACGGAAGAAGGTCACGGCGGTCCACAAGGCGAACATCATGAAGTACAGCGACGGCCTATTTCTGGCCACCGCGAGGAAGGTCGCCGAAGAGTATCCCGGCATCGAGTTCGAGGACCGCATCGTCGACAACATGTGCATGCAGCTCGTGCAGAAGCCCGAGCTGTACGACGTGCTGGTGCTGCCGAACATGTACGGCGACATCGTCAGCGACCTGGCGGCGGGGCTGGTCGGCGGACTGGGAATGGCGCCGGGCGCCAACATCGGCCCCGACGGCGCCGTCTTCGAGGCCACCCACGGCAGTGCGCCGAAGTACAAGGGAATGAACAAGGTCAATCCCACGGCGTTGATCCTCTCGGGTATGCTGATGCTCCACTACCTGAAGGAAACCGAGGCCGCCGACCGGCTGGAGCGGGCCGTCGCGGCGGTGATCGCCGAGGGCAAGGACGTGACCTACGACATGAAGCCCCACCGCGACGATCCAACGGCCGTCGGCACCCGCGAGATGGCCGACGCAATCTGCCGCAAGCTGTAGCCGGGATTATTTATTAGGGGTGCCACGGGTAAGCGCAGCTTACCCATGGCGCCCCTTATGAATGGCACTCCTTATGAACCTGAGTTTTGGATAGGGTCACATCATCGAAATAGCCGGTGGCTAACAGCCCCCGGAGAACGTCGCAAGACATCAAAACAGCAGCGCGTTGCCGTCCACGTATGTCAAACGGCCATAGTGGTGCATCGGCGTCCCCTCCGGGGGCTGTTAGCCCCCGGCTATTTTCTTATCCAAAACTCAAGTGACAAATAATCCGGGTCAGCGGTCGTCGGCCAATTCCATGTCGAGCGGGATCCGTTGCAGGAGCGAGTCGGCGGCCAGCCGGGCGTCGTGGGCCAGTTGGGTCGAGGGGAGTGCGAAGCCGGTCGAGGCCAGCAACCCGTCGAGGCCCGTCACGGCGAGATCGGTCAGGACGTTCATCGGGGGCAAGTCCTCGATCTTCCCGTTCAAGACGAAGCTGCTCGTCGCCGGCATATTATCCGGAGAGAGCGGCCGGCCGTCGGGGCGCATGAGGTTCGCGCCGAACCGCCAGCCGATCGCCACGGCCGCCAACACGCACGCCGCCGCCAACACGGCCGTCAGACCGCGCCATCGGCGACCGGCGGCCGTGTTTCTGCTGCCCACGGCGGCACCTTCCGCGTACCGCTCTCCGACGGAGCGGATGATTCGCTGGTGGAGCGATTCGGAAAACTCCGGCCGCGACTCAATCGCTTCCCGCCGAAGCCGTTCGCGGATGGTTTTGGAATCCGCGGGTTGGAACCCGTGGGCTTGGGGTCGCGTGAAATTCGATTTATTCGAGTTTTTAGGCATGAGTGGTCCCCACCTTCTCGATTTGCCGCAACGATTTTTTCTCCGGGAGTTTTTCCGGCGGCCGTTCGCCGTCAAGTTCCGCCAGCAGGGGCAACAGCCTCTTGCGTGCGCGAAACAACATCACTTTCACCGACGCGACGGAGCGTCCCAACACCAATGCGATGCCTCGGCCCGGCATGTCCTCGACGTAGTACAGCCACAAGGCGGTCGTTTGTTCTTCCGACAGGGTATCGGCGGCCAGTTCCCACAGCCGTCGGCGGCCTTCCGCGGCGATCATCGCGTCCAGCGGTTCCGCTTCCGGCGAAGGGATCGCATCCACGTCCGACCGCTCGATCGCCGGCCGCGCGCGACGATGGTGGTTGATACTCGCGCGGCGGGCGATCGTGAACAACCAAGCCGAAAACGACCACCGCGGCCGATAGCGGTGCAGGTTTTCGTAGGCCCGCAAAAAAGTCTCCTGAGTCAAATCCTCGGCGTCGACGGCCGCGCCCCGATGCCGCAGGAATTGCAGCACCGGGGCTTGAAACCGCCGCAATAAACAATCGAAGCTATCCGCGCAGCCCCGCTGCGCTCGGCAGGCGAGTTCCTCGTCGCTTGTCGTGGCCAAAGCGGGGTCGTGCAACATGCCAGGGCTACTCTTCCTCCACGGGGCAACGGTCGGGTTTTCCGAGAAGGTGCCAAGCCTTGCGGGCTTTTCGCCCTTCTTCCATTTCGCCCATTTTCCTCAGGTGCTCCCAAACCTTCTTGGCCGGGGCGCGCCACTCGACGCCGACCGACTTGTCACCGGCCGAAACCTTCAACGCATTGATGATTTTCATCGCCTCGGCGTCGCCGCCGTGTGCCAGCGCGGACATGGCGCGGACGCCTTCCACGACGGCCATTATCTGTTGGGCCAGCTCCGTCCGTTTCACGGTCAACTTGCCCTCGAAGAACGACTCGTCCTGGTTCTCGCCGACCGCCAACGCGAAGGAGTCCATCTGCCTGATCAAGGGGGATTTGCAGGGCAACTCGGCCTCGGCCAGGCCGACCGCCCGGGCCACGAGGATCGCGCCCTGGGGAACCGCGCCGGCCAGCGGCGAATCTTTGCCGGCGAGGTTCGGCTTCGCACCGTCGAGCACGTCCAGGGCGGCCTTCACTTCGTCGAGCGAGCCAAAGACGATAACGTCCGGTTTGTAGAACACCCCCGTCATCATCCGTCCATGTTCCGGGCCTTTGGGATGCTTATGCTTCCATGTGTGCAACTCGTACTTTCCATAGTCGCTCGCCTGGTGTTCGTGGGCCTTCCTGGCCTTCTCCAGCAAGAGCTGCTGATCGACCTTGGCGTGGACGATCGCCGCGCCGGTGTCTTTCTTGATTTGCGTGCCGTAGATGGTCACGCCGTGCAGGTCGGCGCGGGGGTCGAACTTCCAGATTTCGCGGACCGCCGCCAGGTGCTCTTTGGCATCCGGATGTTTCTGCATCAAGTGTTCAATCGCATTGTGCAGCACACTGGAGGCCCGCGCGGCGTCGAAGTCGACCTGCGCCACCCATTTCGCGTCGGCGGCGACTTGCTCGAGGTCCAGCGGCTCGGCCCGCAGCGTGCCGGCCAACCCCAAAACGACCGCCATCGCCAATCCCAAGTAGACTCTCATCTCTCACCTCGCTTCCAAAGGGTATTGTAAACGACCCGTACTGGAGATGTATACACGCCGAGGCGGCGAGCGGTTACATGGAATCCATTAACCTGAGTTCGATAATAATGAGGCCGGCTGGGGACTGGTCCATTTTTCGGCTGGAAAACGTGTTTGGTGAGAAAAACGCCGGCCGAAAACATGGACCTGTCCCCTTCCCGCAGCGCAAGGGGGACAGTCCCATTTTCGCGGCGGTCAAGCGATTTTCCAAGGCAACGTCTCTCACGCCGCGAAAATTGGGACAGTCCCCTATTTACCGTTGATGCCGTAACGCCGAACTCAGAGCGTGTCTTGAAATTGTTCATTTAGCCCGCCGTGAATACACGGCGGGCCGGGTTGAACATGGAAAACCGTTTGCCCCGGGTGTATTCACCCGGGGCTAAATACTCTCAGATTCATCGGCAGCAATCCGTCGGGCACTCGTCGGGCCAGGGACCGAGGGCGCCAAAGGCAAGCCGCTCGACCGTCGGATCGAGACGTTCGACGATCAACTCGCGGATCAGACGGACAAAACGTGGATGGTTGCCCACCACCGCCGCGCGGACCATGTCGACGCCCAGTTCATCGCAGAGTTGACGGACCTCGACGTCCAGGTCGTAGACGATCTCCATGTTCTCCGCCAGGAAGCCGATCGGCGCGATCACGAGATGCCCCAGCCCGCCGGTTTCGTGCAATCGGCGAATGTGGTCGCGAATGTCCGGCTCGAGCCACGGCTGCGACGGCGGGCCACTGCGGCTCTGGAAAACCAATTCCCAGCCGAATGTGCCTCGGCTGGGCGAAACCGCAAGCGGCAGACGCTCGACCACCAGCCGGCAAGACTCGCGGAGCTGACGTAAATATGGCGAGCGTTCGGCCGTTGCGACCGGGATGCCGTGGGCGGTGAACAGCAGCCGGGCGACCGAACGTTTTTCGACGGGAATCTCCGACAACGCGGCGGCAACCCGTTCGGCCGTCGCCTCGATGAAGCCCGGATGATTGAAAAAAAGCCGCAACTTGTCGATCGGCGGCGCTCCGGGGCCAACCTCCCGCCGCGCGCGCTCGATGTCCTCGACGTATTGCCGGCAACCGGGATATGACCCAAATGCTGAAGCGACAAACGCCAGGGCACGCCGCACGCCGTCCTCGGTCATCTGGCGGAGCGTATCCGCGAGCAGGGGATGCCAATGGCGGTTGCCCCAGTAGACCGGCAATGGCGGCCCGTGTGCGTTCAACTCGTCGGCCAACGCGGCCAGCAGGGCACGGTTTTGGGCATTGATCGGGCTTACTCCGCCCAGCAACTCATAGTGCCGGGCGACCTCCAGAAGCCGCCAACGCGGAACGTTCTTGCCACAGACAACGTTCTCCAGAAAAGGCAAAACCTCCTCCGGCCCCTCCGGCCCACCGAACGAAACCAGCAGGAGAGCGTCGTAGGGAGAATGATGGACGTCGGAAGCGACCTTGCTACACATAAGGCGACATAAACTGGAACGCAACGTTGGGCGAAAATGGTCTTGGCAAACGGCAAACGTTGCCCAGTGAGACCGCGACAAGAAGCTGGGGAACTAGGATTTGAACCTAGACTAAGTGATCCAGAGTCCTATTCCGGCCCTTCTTGCGGGCTATTCTTAGTGATTATCTTATCTTAATAACTGAGGTGGCCCCATTTGTCTAGACCACAGATTACGAATTCCCCGCTGTCAAGTCTCGATCGCAACTTTGAGGCGAGAGGCGAGAACTTCGTTGGGAGTTCGATAGCCGAGGCGTTTTCTCGGACGGTCGTTGAGAAGTTGTTGGACTTTGGTAAAACGATGATTGGGGATGCCGACCAGA
>JAHIKV010000103.1 GCA_018897395.1 Planctomycetota bacterium
ATTGCCAATTCGATTTCACCATCCCTGGCTCTCCCATTATTTGCGTCGTGGAAAACGCACTGTGATGGAAGAGCCTTTTTCATTGCAAGATCAATTTTGAGTCACAAACGGCCTATGGCTGCTTTTTCAGAAAGTGCAGATCCCAAACCTCCGAGTTTGTTAAAATGATTGTCGCTCAAATCGCGGGCTGTCTGAACCAAAACCTAGGAAACACGGGAAATCTGGGCAATGCAAAATCAAGAAAGGGTTAACGGCGTTGGGTGCCACTGCTGGCTTGTCCAGCAGTGCCGGAAACACGGTTGGACAAGCCAACCGTGGCACCCGTAATTTCAACTTGGACAGACCACTAGCAGGCTCGCCGCGACAATCGGCCGAATCGAGTTCGTCATCCTGCGGACCAGTCTGCGGACCAGTCATTCACCTTCAGTTGCTCTCCACCCCCTCTCACGAGGACGCAGTTACTATTGGTTACAAAGTTCAGACCCAACTTCGACAGGGACTTCCACTCTGCTGATTCGATACACTTACAAGCGCACTAGCGGGCGGGCTTGCCCGCCGTGTAACTCGTTTTGCTCGGCGTGCAAGCCCGCCCGCTACACTCTCATACAATGCCCCCGCCGTACGTACCCGGTCGCTTGTTATCCGGCGTATTTAGCGGTAGAATCACCCCCCCGTGGTCCGTTTTTTCTTGACGGGAGGCCCATGCCGTGAGTAGTTCGTC
Source organism: Planctomycetota bacterium (assembly GCA_018897395.1). Taxonomy (GTDB): domain Bacteria; phylum Planctomycetota; class Planctomycetia; order Pirellulales; family Thermoguttaceae; genus JAHIKV01. Next base: position 722 of record JAHIKV010000103.1, read on the forward strand.
GGTTGATCAATCATATTCGTTGGCCAAGCAACGCTACGCCGAACTAGGCGTCAACACCGATTCGGTCCTTCAACTGCTCGAAGGAATTCCGATCTCCATGCAGTGTTGGCAGGGGGACGACGTGGGGGGGTTCGAGAGCGTCGGCGGGCTGAGCGGCGGCGGCATCATGGCCACCGGCAACTATCCCGGTCGGGCACGAAACCCAGAGGAACTCCGCTCCGACGCCGCTCGGGCGATGAGCCTTATCCCCGGCAAACACCGCTTCAGCCTGCACGCGATCTACTTGGAGCACGGCGGCAAGAAGATCGAGCGGAACGAGGTCGGCCCCGAGCATTTTCAAGGCTGGATGGACTGGGCGTCCGATTTGGGGATCGGCCTGGACTTCAACCCGACTTTCTTCTCGCACCCGATGGCCGCCGACGGCTTCACGCTAGCCAGCCGCGACGAGGGCATCCGCCGCTTTTGGGTCGAGCACGGCATCGCCTGCCGCAAGATCGGCGAGGCCTTCGGCCGCCGTCAGAAGACGCCCTGCGTGACCAACGTCTGGATCCCCGACGGCATGAAGGACCTGACGATCGACCGCAAGGGGCCGCGCGAAATCCTCCGAAAATCGTTGGATGAACTGTTCGCCGCCCCGATCGACCGAAGCTGCAACCTCGACGCCGTCGAGAGCAAGCTCTTCGGCATCGGCTCGGAGACGTATGTGGTCGGTTCGCACGAGTTCTACCTGGGCTACGCCGTCGAGAACAAGAAGCTGCTCTGCCTCGACGCCGGACACTTCCATCCCACCGAGACGATCGCCGACAAAATCTCTTCGGTCCTGCTGTTCCTCGAAGAAATCTTGTTGCACGTCAGCCGCGGTGTCCGCTGGGACAGCGACCACGTGGTGATCCTCGGAGACGATCTGCGAGCGATAGCCGAGGAGATCGTCCGCGGTGGATTCCTCGAACGGGTACACATCGGGTTGGACTTCTTCGACGCCAGCATCAACCGCGTGGCCGCCTGGGTCACCGGCGTTCGGGCGATGCTCAAGGCCCTGTTGTTGGCGCTGTTGGAGCCGACGGCCAAGCTCCGCGAGTTGGAAGTCCAGGGCGATTTCACCTCGCGGCTGGTCTTGCTCGAAGAACTCAAGACCCTGCCCTTCGGCGCCGTCTGGGACTATTACTGTCATTCTCGCAATGTCCCGGTGGGATCCCGCTGTCAAGTCTCGATCGCAACTTTGAGGCGAGAGGCGAGAACTTCGTTGGGAGTTCGATAGCCGAGGCGTTTTCTCGGACGGTCGTTGAGAAGTTGTTGGACTTTGGTAAAACGATGATTGGGGATGCCGACCAGA
>JAHIKV010000104.1 GCA_018897395.1 Planctomycetota bacterium
ACATTTTCCGGTGGGTACTTGCCGCTAGCACTGCTGGCATGGCAAATAGTATCATGGAAACAAACGACTTGCGACGACCATCGCCGAAAATGCTTTCTGGCAGCGGTTTTTTTCATGTTGCATTTCAAATTTGACGGCAGGATTCATCATTCTACATTCATCATTCTACATTCATCATTCCGCGGAGCCCCCCATGCCCTATTTCCCCAATACCGACGCCGACCGTCGGGCGATGCTCGATGCGATCGGCGCCGCGACGGTCGACGAATTGTTCGCCATGATCCCGGCCGATCTGCGGATGAAGCGCGGTCTCTGCGTGAAACCGGGGTTGGGCGAGTTGGAACTTTCCGCTCATCTGGCCGAGTTGGCCGGGCGAAACACGCACGCCGGAGAAGCCGTCTGCTTCCTCGGCGGCGGCAGTTACGACCATTTCATCCCCGCCGCGGTCGATATGATCTCCTCCCGCAGCGAGTTCTACACCGCCTACACCCCCTATCAGGCCGAGGCCGGCCAGGGGAGTTTGCAGGCGTTTTTCGAGTACCAGACGCTCGTCGCCCAACTGACCGGCATGGACGTCTCCAACGCCAGCCTGTACGACGGCGGCAGCGCGGCGGCCGAGGCCGCGCTGATGGCCATGCACGCGACCGGCCGAAACCGCGTGGTCACTGCCCAAAGCGTACATCCCGAGTACCGGCAAGTGCTGGAGACCTATCTGGCAAACATGGGCGTCGAGCTTCTCGTCCTCGATACGCCGGAGGGGACCGTTTCCGTCTCGGAACTCGCCGCGGCCGTGAACGACCAAACGGCGTGCGTGCTGATTCAGCATCCCAACTTCTTCGGCTGCCTGGAGGAGGGCGAGCGTGCGACGGAAATCGCCCACAACTCTGGTGCGCTGATGATCGTCTCGGTCGATCCGATCAGCTTGGGAATTCTAAAGCGGCCGGGAGAGTACGGGGCCGACATCGTGGTGGCCGAGGGTCAAGCGTTGGGCAACCCGATGGCCTTCGGCGGGCCGTACCTGGGGCTGATGGCCTGCCGCGAGCGGTTTTTGCGCCGCATGCCCGGCCGGCTCGTCGGCCAGACGACCGATCGCCGCGGCAACCGCTGCTGGGTACTGACCCTGCAAACCCGCGAGCAGCACATCCGCCGCGAAAAGGCCACCAGCAACATCTGCACCAACCAGGGCCTCTGCGCCCTGCGGGCGACGGTTTATCTCGCCCTGATGGGGCCGTCTGGCATGAAGGCCGCGGCCGAGTTATGTCTGCAAAAGGCCCGCTACGCCGCCGAAAAACTATCGGCCGCCGGGTGGCTCTCGCCGGCGTTCGACCGGCCGACGTTCAAGGAGTTCGTCGTCCGCTCGAAGGGCCGGCCCGTCGAGCAATTGATCGAGAGGGCCAGGGCGGAAAACATTTTCGCCGGCGTTCCCTTGGGCCGCTGGTACACGGAACTGTCCGATTGCCTGTTGGTGGCGGTCACCGAGAAACGCACGAAAGAGGAGATCGACCGGTTGGCGGCGGTTTGTTCGTAGGGGGCGCGAAACGCACCATATATATTCGAGGGTGTCCGGGAATCCGCAAAAACAGCTATTTAGCCCCGGGTGAATACACCCGGGGCACGGTCCGGTGCGTCCAACCACCGCTTCCCGCCGTGTATTCACGGCGGGCTAAATGGTACTATTCCCGGACACCCTCAGATAGTTTTTAATTCCGACTCGGGTTGAAAAAAAACCTATTGACTTTTCGGCGACGTACGATATGAATTGCTTTCATGGCGCGGTTGACATTGCCGAAAGGAATTAGGAAAGAGAACGGCGGCCATTTGTCGATAAGGAAGTTAATTTACCTGGGTAGTAGGGTGAAGGGACGGTAAGGACGCCGTCCGACTCTCCGCGGGTCCCGGGAGGATGTTTTTCGATGGCCAGCATTGATGCTGAGGCGTGTCCATTCGGAGGCCTGGACGAAGAAGAGCCTCCGGGTACTTCGGTTCCCCTGATTCTCACTCGCGGCGCGGGGCGGTTTTCCCGGCCTAAGCGGCCTCGCAATATCGTGGTCCGAGCCGCTGTCTCCACCGGCCAAACGCCGGGCCGGCGACTGCAAAGCACCTTCCAAACCAGGGCCTTCCGAAAGGCTTTCTACCCCGACGTACCCGATCGGCTCTGGAACGATTGGCGTTGGCAGTACAGAAACCGGCTGCGGACCCTGGCCCAATTGGAGCGGGTTTTGGTGCTTTCGGACCAGGAGCAGGCGGCCATGTCGCTCGACGGCGCCATGCTTCCGGTAAGCATCACCCCGTACTACATGAGCCTGGTCTCGCGCGACGACCGGGACCAGCCGTTGCGGCGGACCGTAATCCCCAATGCCAGCGAGTTCCTGAACGGACCGGGCGAGGCCGACGACCCGCTCGGCGAGGACGGCGACACTCCCGTGCCGGGCCTGGTCCATCGTTACCCGGACCGAGTGCTGCTGCTGGTGACCGACTGCTGTTCGAGCTATTGCCGCTATTGCACCCGGTCGCGGATGGTCGGCCACGGGTCGATGCCTCACGGTCTGGACCGTTTGGAACGGGCGCTGGACTACATTCGCCGCAACCCCGCCATCCGGGACGTGCTTATCTCCGGCGGCGATCCCCTGGCGTTGGGAGACGAACGGCTGGACTGGATTCTGACCCGGTTGCGGCGCATCCCGCACGTCGAATTCCTGCGGATGGGGACCAAGATGCCCGCCGTGTTGCCCCAGCGAATCACCCCGGAACTCTGCCGGATGCTCCGCAAACACCACCCGCTCTGGATGAGCCTCCACTTCCTCCACCCCGACGAGTGTACGCCCGAGTCGTTCCTGGCCTGTGCCCGGTTGGCCAATGCCGGCATTCCGCTCGGCTCGCAAACGGTGCTGTTGGCCGGGGTGAACGACGACGTGGATACGATGAAGCGGCTGGTCCACCACCTGCTGAAGATGCGGGTGCGTCCGTATTACCTCTACCAATGCGACCCGATTACCGGCTCCGCGCACTTCCGCACGCCCGTGGCCAAGGGTCTGGAGATAATCGAGGGGCTTCGCGGCCACACGACCGGCTACGCCGTGCCGAACTACGTGATCGACGCGCCGGGCGGCGGCGGGAAAATCCCCATCCAGCCGAATTACGTCGTCGGCCGAGATGGCGACGACCTGTTGCTGCGGAACTACCAAGGCGGTCTGTATCGCTATCCCGACCCGTTATGAGCCGAGGGATCCGTTTAGCCGCCGCGTCCACGCGGCGAAAAGTTGGACACGTTGTCAACCTGTTTCGCGGCAAACCAACCCGGCGTAGACGCCGGGGCTAAACGAAACCCGAACCTCTAATCCCTAATCCCCAATCCCTAAAATGCACATCGGCTTGACATACGACCTTCGCGACGACTACCTGGCCGAAGGGTATTCCGAGGAAGAGACGGCCGAATTCGACCGGCCGGACACGATCGAGGCCATCGAGGCCGCGCTCGATGAGTTGGGCTATCGGACCGATCGGATCGGCAACGCCAGGCGGTTGATAGCCCGGCTTGCCCAAGGCGACCGCTGGGACCTGGTGTTCAACATCGCCGAAGGGCTGCGCGGCCTTTCCCGCGAGGCGCAGGCGCCGGCGATCCTCGACGTTTACGACATCCCGTATACGTTTTCGGACCCGCTGGTCCTGTCGCTCTCCTTGCACAAGGGTCTGACCAATACCGTGTTGCGTCAGGCGGGGATACCCACCCCCGATTTCGCCCTGGTCGAGCGGCCCGCCGACGTGGACGCCGTGGACTTGCCGTTCCCCCTGTTTGTCAAACCGGCGGCAGAAGGGACCAGCAAGGGCATCTCGGCCAACTCGATCATTCGAGATCGCCAAGCCCTCCGAGCGGCGTGCTCCGATCTGTTGCTCCAGTTCCATCAGCCGGTGTTGGTCGAGACGTTCCTTTCGGGGCGCGAGTTCACCGTCGGGCTGATCGGCAGCGGACCGGCGGCGAAGGCGCTGGGAACAATGGAAATCCACCTCCTGCCCGAGGCCGAGGCGGAGGTCTATTCCTACACGAACAAGGAACGGTGCGAGGATTTGGTCCGTTACCGGCTGGCCGGGCGGGAGGAGGACCCGTTGATTAGCCAAGTCGAGGAGATCGCCGTGACGGCGTGGCGGACGCTGGGGGGGCGCGACGGCGGGCGCGTGGACGTTCGCTGCGACGCCCAAGGCCGGCCGCATTTCTTGGAGGTCAACCCGCTGCCCGGCCTCCATCCGCATCATTCCGACCTGCCGATCCTCTGCGGCTTTTTGGGAGTTTCGTACGTCGATCTGATAGACCGGATCGTCAGTTCCGCCCGGCGAAGAATGAAGGTGAATTGCAAAATGCAGATCGCATGATGTATATTGCATTTCCCTTATGCAAGTCGCCGTTCTCCATAACGCCGTGGCCGCCGACGCCCCGCTGGAAGACCAAGACACCCTGGTCCAGGTCGATGAGGTCCGGGCGGCGTTGACCCGCTTGGGACACCGGCCGACGGCGGTCCCTTGCACCCTCGACCTGGCCGCGATGCGCAGCGATCTCGCCCGGCTGGGGGCCGAGGTTGCGTTTAACCTGGTCGAGTCGCTGGACGGGTCCGACTCGCTGCTCTATCTCCCTCTGGCGGTCCTCGATTCGCTGGGGATGCCCTACGCCGGCAGCCGCACGGAATCGATGTTTCTGACTTCCAACAAGCCGCTGGCCAAGCAGCGGATGCGTTGGGCGGGACTCCCCACGCCCGATTGGATCGAAGACACGAAGCCGCAACTGCCGCTTGCGGCTTCGCACGACGCGTCGAAGGAGTGGATCATCAAGGGCGTCTGGGAGCACGGCTCCGACGGCATGGAAGACGATGCCTTGCTGAAGGGACCGAGTCCGGCCGAATTGCAACGCCGACTGACCGAGCGATACGCGCGATCGGGCCGCCGGTGTTTCGCCGAGCGGTTCGTCGAAGGCCGGGAATTCGCCGTGGCCATGCTCGCCGGCCGGGATGGCCCCGAGACGCTCCCCCCCGCCGAAATCGATTTTTCCGCGTTCCCGGCCGGAAAGCCTCGCCTCGTCGGTTATCGGGCAAAATGGAGCGAGGATTGCTTCGAGTATCTCAACACGCCCCGCCGCTTCGATTTCGATCCTTCCGACCGGCCGCTGTTGGATCGGCTTTGCGGGCTGGCAATGGAGTGCTGGAGGTTGTTCGATCTTCACGGTTGGGTTCGGGTCGATTTTCGCGTCGACGCCTCGGGGCAACCGTGGATATTGGAGATCAACGCCAACCCCTGCCTCTCGCCGGACGCGGGATTCGCCGCCATGCTCCGCCAGGCGTCGATTCCGTTCGACCGGGCCATCGAGCGAATTTTGGAGGACGTTTTGTGCAATGACCGACCGACCGATTGAACTTCGTTATGACGTTCGCGCCGACGACCCGGAAAGCGTACGGCGGCTGGTGGAATCCAGCGGCGCGTTCTCGCCCGTCGAAGTCGAAGTGGCGGTGGAACTGGTCGAGGACCGGTTGCGGCGCGGTCCGCAAAGCGATTATCAATTCGTCTTCGCCGAACTGGGCGGCCGAACCGTCGCCTACGCGTGTTATGGTCCGATCCCGTTGACGGCCGCCGGCTTCGACCTTTATTGGATCGTCGTGGAAAAATCGCTGCACGGCCGGAAGATCGGGAAAGCCTTGCTGGAAAAAACGGAGGAACTCGTTCGACAAGCCGGCGGCCGGCGGATTTACGTCGAAACCTCCAGCCGCAAAGAGTACTCCCCGGCACGCGGCTTCTACCTCCGTTGCGGCTATCGGCAAGAGGCGCTGTTGAAGGATTTTTACGCCCCCGGCGACGACAAGGTTATCTTCCTGAAGGACGCGCTCTGATCGGCGACCAGGCCCGGCGAAATCTCCGTAGGGGTTGCTTAATCGGAATTTGTCCCTTAAGCTGCTCAGTACGCCTTGTCTTACGTTTACATGACATCGAGATCAATGACTTTGGTCAATAACCATGAAAAACACCCCCCTGCCAAGACTCGATGAGAGTTGCGAAATACGAAAGGCATTGCTTCCGTATTGCCGGTTGAAAGCCGGCGAGATATGGGAGGATCCATTGACGGGACATCGGGTTGGGTGCCTCGACGCTTCTTCATTGGAACAGGTCCTATATCTTACGGGAGATCATAAGACGACGTTGGCGATCCACGATCCACCGTACAATCTTGTTGCTTTCGATGAGCGTCCCTTGCACCAATATGTCGAGTGGTGCGCCCGCTGGATAGAGAACACCGACCGGATTCTGTCGTCCGACTCGTCGCTGTACGTGTGGCTGGGGGCAGATCAGAACGACGGGTTCCAGCCATTGCCCGACTTTATGGTAATGATGCGAGGACAGCCGTTTCGCGCCCGGAGCTTTATCACCGTGAGAAACCAACGGGGATACGGAACGCAGAAAAACTGGATGGCCGTTCGTCAGGAGCTTCTCTACTACGTCAAGGGGCGCCCCACATTCAACGTGGACGCTGAATATACGGATATACCCAAGATTCTCCGAGGATACTACAAAGAGGTAAACGGCCAAATCACGGAAAACCTTCAACGGAGCCGTTCGGAAAACATCCGGGCGGGGAACGTGTGGGTGGACGTTCAGCAGGTGTTCTATCGAATGGAGGAGAACGTTTCCGGCTGCTACGCCCAAAAGCCGCTGAAGTCAATAGATCGCATCATCCGTGCAAGTTCCGCCCCGGCGGACGTGGTCGTCGATTTCTTTTCGCACTCGGGCACGACGCTTCTCGGCGCGGAAATCAACAATCGCCGGTGCTTCACGATGGATATCGATCCGTTGTTTTGCGAGATTACGATTCGCCGCCTGGAGCATTATCGGCGGACCGGCCGGGTGGGCTGGCAAAACGGGCATCCTTTTGAGGATCAATACGATTGTCCTCGACAAGACGAGGCTGAACATTCCAAAGGCACTCGCAGCCAATCCAAAGTGGCGCAGCCTTCGCTGTTTTGAGGAACGATATGGAACAACTCCGCGATGAACTTGACCGACTGCTGACGGCTTTGCCCAATGCCGAGGAGTTTCGTTACCGTTTGGAAACGCTGGTTTCCGTCTATCCGTTCAACGAGTTCGAGTACATTATCGCCGCTCTCTTGGCCGCCGATAAGCTAACGCACGACGAATACATCGAATTGCGAGATGCTTACATCGCCCGGAACATGTTTCTGTACATTTTTGAGATCGGCGCGCCGCGGGGTTTCGGCGAAGCCTGGGCGCAGGGACATCTTAAGGAACTCGTCCCGGAACTTCAGAAACCGTCGAAAAAGATGGACTCGACGTATTCCGGCGAGTACGACTTACTTCTGGACGGCCGAATAAAGATCGAAGTAAAAGCATCGCGTGCGGTGGACTTCGACAGCGACGAGCCGCTGTACGTCAAAGCGTTACCCTCGGATTCGGCCAAGCGGTTCGACATGAACTTTCAGCAGGTCAAACCGGCCTGCTGCGATGTGTTCGTTTGGGTCGGCGTATGGCGCGACGTAATTCGCCATTGGGTGCTGGCGTCGAAGGAAGTAGCATCCAATCGTTACTATTCACCGGGCCAACACCGCGGGAATGTGGGCGAGGGGCAACTCCATCTAAAAGACGACAATATCCACGAGTTCACCGCGTACGAGGCGCAATCCAACCAGCTTGCCGCCGCCATTCGGGAAGCGTATGAGAGACAGAATAAGTAGCAACGAATAAAAGGAGGGAAGCCCCGGAGAGTCGTTTGACAATAGCTCGACGTTCACGCCGGGTTGGGGAGGGAACAACGATTGGTTGTGGATTGTCAGGCCCGTTCACGGGCCTCCTGCCTCCACCGAGCAGGACGCCCGTAAACGGGCGTGACAGCGCGAATGGATGATTTAATGGGAGTGGGAGCCGTTCCCGCGAACCCGGCGTAAACGCCGGGCCTAGTACCGCCTGCGGCGGACAACGCCCGTAAACGAGCGTGAAAATATCGCGGCTCAACAACACAATGATTGGGAAAGGGAGCGATAATGTCGTACGGTTTCATCGACATCGCATATGATGTTCTCAAACAGTCGCGCAAACCGCTCACATGTCAAGAAATCTGGCAGTTCGCCAACGAAACCGGTTTGGCCGCCAAGGTTGGAACAAAAGGAAAGACACCACTAGCAACGCTCGGTGCAAGGTTATACGTTGAAGTACGTGACAATGAAGCATCTAAGTTTATTGGTGTCGGCAAGCGCCCTGTGCGATTCTTTCTAAAGGACCGCCAATCCGAAATATCCCCGGACACGATAGCCAAGGCTGAAAAAGAGGAGATCAAGAGGCCCGAGCGAAAAGTCCCCTATGAGGAACGCGATCTTCATCCACTACTGACGTATTTCGCATACACGAATCCGCCATTCAATCGCGGTCGTCCCATTCTCACAAAGACGTTGCATCACGAAAAGTCCAAAAGGTCGGGATACAGTGAATGGATTCACCCGGATATCGTTGGCTTCTACTTGCCGTTGGACGACTGGCGGCCGGACGTCATTGAGCTAAACCGCCTCTCCGACAACAATTCCTTGCGATTGTACTCCTTTGAACTGAAAAAATCTTTGACCAAGGGAAACTACCGCGAGGCGTTCTTTCAAGCTGTCTCCAACTCGTCATGGGCGCATGAAGGCTACCTCGTTGCGGTGGACATTCTGCAGGACGACGATTTTCTATCGGAATTGGAACGTCTGGCGTCATCGTTCGGAATCGGGATCGTTTGCCTCAATCCAACAGACCTGGATAGTTCGTCCGTACTCTATCCAGCGAGGATCAAGCCATCACTTGATTGGGAGACAATCAATAGACTATGCGAGCAGAATCCAGATTTCGAGAAGTTTCTACAAGACGTGAAAAATGCCTTCAATTCCAGAAAGATATATAAATCTGAGTACGATCCCATTGAATCCAACATTAGCAGGTATATCCAAAACAAATTAAAAATCAAACCCGAGAATATTTAAACCCCGCTGTCAAGTCTCGATCGCAACTTTGAGGCGAGAGGCGGTAACCGTTCACACCCCGGGGAGCAATGAAGGAGCGGAATTGTGGGCGAGATGAGCTTCGACGGCGGATGTGACGAAGGAAAATACATTGCGACGCTGCTGACGACAACTCTCAATCACCGTCAGCATCGTCTCGACAAA
>JAHIKV010000105.1 GCA_018897395.1 Planctomycetota bacterium
AACTGGACGACCAACACGGTTCCGCCGATCGCGGCACAGACAATGAATACGGCAGTCATATCAAACCCCCAGAACAAGGGGACAAAGGGAGGTCATTCATAATGGGCTATTCGCCGCGGAAAGTCAACAAGCCGGCCACGATGGGCGTGGCAAAAAATCTTGGCAACGCACTGAAATTTTCGTTTAACCCGGAGCCAACGGCGACGGTGTGGAGATGGAGTAGTCTTTTCCAGTTATCTCCGTCGCCGTTGGCTCCGGGTTAAACGAAAAATGCCGAGAAAAATTGCCGCGCCGGCCATAATCCGGGCAACGGCGAATTTTGCCTCCCAATAATATATTTCGTTGGCCGAGTCGGTTTCTTGGATTTCCAAATAATCCCGGCTCTCCCAAAGGGAGAGGGGACTACGGGTTGACCACGTTTCGCGGCTCTCCGGCGAGAAATGCCCGGATGTTCGAGACCACGGTATCGAGCAAGCGTCGTCGTGCGGCGACCGTGGCCCAGGCGATATGCGGCGTGATGCAGCAATTCTTCGCCCGCAACAACGGATTGTCGGCCGGCGGCGGCTCGGTCGAAAGCACGTCCAACCCGGCCCCGGCGATCCGCTCCGCGTCGAGCGCACGGGCCAGCGCCGCTTCGTCGACCAGCGGCCCCCGGCCAGTGTTGATTAGATATGCCGTCGGCTTTATCCACGACAGCCGCTCGGCGTTGACCAGGTGTTGCGTCTCGGGCGTCAGCGGGCAATGCAGGCTCACCGCGTCGCTTTGGCGGAACAGTTCTTCCAGATCGACGAAGCATATTCCATCCGGTGCAACCATTTTTTCCACGGGCGGCGGCGCGGGGTCATAAGCCAAGACGTTCATCCCAAAAGCGCGGGCCACTTCCGCCGTCGCCCGACCGATTCGCCCGAAGCCGACCACTCCCAACGTCAGACCGGCCAACTCGACCAGCGGAAAGTCCCAGTAGGCGAAGTCGGGGCTGCCGCTCCAGCGTCCCTCAGCCACGCCACGCCCATGATCGGCCACGTGCAGCGTAAGGTTCAGCAGGTGAGCGAAAACCGATTGCACCACCGAGCGGGTTGCGTAGTCGGGGACGTTGGTCACGGGGATGTTCCGCTCACGGGCGGCCGCCACGTCGACGATGTTGTAGCCGGTGGCCAGCACGCCGATGTACCGCAGCCGGGGCAACCGCTCGATGATCTCGCGCGGCAGCGCGGTCTTGTTCGTCAGCACCATCTCGCCCAGGGCAGCGCGGGCGAGCGTTTCCGACGCCGGCGTCCGGTCGTGGAAGGCGCAAGGCCCGAGGGCCTCCAACGCGGCCCAACTCAGGTCGCCGGGGTTAAGGGTGTAGCCGTCGAGGACCACGATATTCATTGGGGGTTCTCCCGTACAAATGTCGCAATATCAGCACTATTTAGCCCCGGGTGAATACACCCGGGGCACGGCGTGAAGTACGCAACCGCTCTTCCCCGCCGTGTATTCACGGCGGGCTAAATGTGAAGCCGTGTATTCAAGGCGGGCTAAATGTGAAGCCGTGTATTCACGGCGGGCTAAACGTGAATAAAAGTACCCCTTTCTCTTGTCCCGCACAAGTGGTATCATAAGGTTCCAGCGGTTGAAATCGCAGTGCAAGCGGATTTATTGGGAAATACCAAATGAGCAAATCAGAAGCGAACAATAAGCTGTTGAAAGTAAAATTGGCGTTGGCCGAGAAATGCGACCGCCTCATCCAGACGATGACCAGCGTGCCGAAGCGGAAGAAGCTGACGAACCAGGCCGCCCGGTTCCGGCGTCAGGCGGCCGATCTCGCCCGGCGGTAAGCGGCGCTTGAAAAAAATTCCTGGTTCCCACGCTCTGCGTGGGAACCTACGCCTTTCGACGCTCCGCGTCGATGGCAGAGGGCGACGCAAAGCGTCGCGGGCGGTGCGTTCCCACGGAGGACCGTGGGAACGAGGAACTTGAAAAAATTCAGGTTGGGCATGTATGGAATCGTTCGAGGGCCATCTGCTGGTAGCTTCGCCCCAACTGCTCGATCCGAACTTCGCCAAGTCGCTGGTATTGTTGGTCGAGCACAACGAAGAGGGGACGTTCGGCGTGGTCGTCAACCGGCCGGTCCGAAAAACCATCCAGGACCTTTGGCGCGAGGTGGGCAGCGCGCCGTGCAACAGCCGGCAGCCGGTCTACCTGGGCGGACCCGTGCCCGGCCCGCTGCTCTCCCTGCACAACAAGCCCTCGCTGGCCGAGATGGAACCGGTCCCCGGCGTATACTTCTCGGCCAGGAAGCAGAACCTCGACCAACTTGTGCTGGACGAGGAACCCGCCTACAAGATTTTCATCGGCAATTCCGGCTGGGGCGCGGGCCAGTTGGAGAACGAGCTTCGCCAAGGCGCTTGGCGGACCATGCCCGCCACGGCGGAAATGATCTTCTCCACCGCGGACGATCTTTGGGAAACGGTCTTCCGCCAACTCGGACGCTCGCTGCTGAAGTCGATGCTCAAGATAAAGGACCTGCCGCCGGACCCGACGGTGAACTAGGCCGGCACTAATGACTGAGTGCGCTCTGCCCCTAAATCATTCCCGAACCTGTTTCTACCAGATAATCCCTGAGGGTGTTCATTGTTTGGCGTGGCCGTAAAGATAGTGGTCCACGTTTCTTGCGGCGTCCGGCGGGAGACCCTTGGCCTTGCCGGCAAGCCGCGCCAGCGCCCGGTTGACGGTCGGTTTTTTAGTCGCCTTTGGTTTTTTCCCGCTTCCATCAAGCGGGCGAACGGCGACTTCCGTACCCTCGCGCAATATCCCGGGGGCTTCAAACTCCACCACACCGTTATGCACTCGCCCTCGAAACATCCTTGCCCTCCTCGCATTTCGGCACACACCGTAAATGCGGATAAACCCAACCGCCCTTTTCATTATACCTCAACCGTTCACTTCTGAAAATGGGGCAATTTGCTTGGGAACGCCGTTTGTCCCTGTCGGAGTGAATCGTAGAAGGGCTTTCTCGTGCCCGTTATCCGCCTAACTGCCTGCGGCTTCTGCGGATGGCGCCGTCGCGGGCCGGAGCGGTCATCTCATGGACCGCGTCCCACATCTTCTCCTCGGCCTCGGTCCAGGCACAATTCCGCCGGCTCATGGCCGCCTTGGCCGTCGCGTAGAGCCTCAGCTTGCCGAACCCGCTGGTGACGGCCCCGTCGATGTACCAGCCGAACGACGGGATGAACTTAGGCAGCAGCTTGCCGTCGGCCACCAGAATCGTCATCGCCCCGACGTAGGCCCCGGTGTTGAGCAAAGTGCCGATCGAGGTCTTCGCGTGGTCGCCGATCAACGAGCCGACCTTGGTCGAGCCGGTGTTGACCGGCTTGCGGCCGTCGAGGACCACCGAAACCTGCGAGTAGTCGTTCTTCAGGTCGCTGTTGGTCGTCAGCGCCCCGAGGTTCACCCATTGGCCGACGTAGGCGTGGCCGAGGAATCCTTCGTGGTACTTGTTCGAGTAACCGTGGACGATCGAGCCTTCGACCTCTCCGCCGAGCCGGCACATCGGTCCGATGGAGTTTCCTTCGCGGCACTTGCATCCCAAGAGGACGGAGTTCTTGCCGAGGTAGCACGGCCCTTCGACGCGGGTGAAGGGATGCACCACCGCGCCTTCGTCGATATACACCGGGCCGTGCTCGGCGTCGATAACCGCCATCGGATGCACCACCGCGCCCGGCGCGACGTAGACTTCCTTGCCGCCGCCGCGGATCGCGCTGGGCTGTTCGATCCGGCCCTCGATTCCGTATCGGCCGGCGGCGGCGAAGTCGGCCGCCAGTTGCGCCGGGTTCTCCAACACCAGTTCCCACGCGTAGTTCCACACGGCCGGCGTTTCCGCTGCCTTGGGCAAGGTTTCCACGGCCGACTCGAGCAAAGCGTCAATCGAGTCGCTCCGCAACTTGTGCAGGTCTTCCTTGGCAATGCGAACCCACAAAACCTCGCCGTCGGCGTCGACGGCCGCTTGGCTCGCTCCGGCGGTCGCCGCGGTCAGCCCTTCGGCCTTCACGCGGGCATCGACCAATAACAGATCGTCGCCTTGAAGCGAAGTGTGGTCGTTGACCGGCCGGCCGGTCGTCGCCCTGTACGCTTCGGCCATGTAGGGCGGAACGAAACAGGCCGCGTCGCCGGCGCCGAGTCCGGCGATCAGCTTGTCGGCCAGCGAGGTCATGCCGCAGCGCAGCTCGAAGATCGGCCGGCCAAGGGCCAACGGGTGGAAGTTGATCCGCTTCTCGGTCAGGCGGTCGAATATGATCAGTCGCATCGGCGAGCATCCTTTCGGTCATCCTCAATCATACAATATTCATCCCAGGGCGAACCGGGCATATTCACCTTGCCGGTCGAAATTGACGAGGATAAGGGGGGATTATGTTGAGGATTCGCCAAAATCCGCCGCCGGAAACTACGGAAAAATTCGGCGGCAGGCACACTCCATGAACTGCGACGAACGGCACGGGGAGTCTGCTTGCTACTTGCCGACGTGGGGCGGCAAAGCTAGGATGGAAAGATTACAGACCACATGGCTTTCGAGACTTTTTCGCAAATCATGTCACTTCGGCAAGAGATCGTCGTCACCGGCGTGGGCGTGGTCAGCCCGATCGGGATCGGGAAGGTCCCGTTTTGGACTTCCCTCGTCGAGGGCCGCAGCGGCATCCGACGCCTCGACCTGCACCATGACCCAACCTTGTCTCCGCCGATCGGCGGCGCGGTGGCCGATTTCGACCCCAAGCAGTACGTTCGGCCGAGAAAGAGCCTGAAGGTGATGAGCCGCGACATCCAACTGGCGTTCGCGGCGGCCGATCTGGCCTGCGTCGACGCCGATTTGCGCGAGAAGCCGGTCGCCCCGGAGCGGCTGGGCGTCGTCTTCGGGGCCGGCATTATCCCCTGCGAGTTGGACGAATTGATGGGCGCGTATTGCGATTGCATCGTCGGCGGCAAGTTCGATTACAGTCGCTGGGGCCAAGCGGCGATGGCCGAATTGTTCCCGCTCTGGATACTGAAGTATCTGCCGAACATGCCGGCCTGCCACATCGGCATCGGTCAGGACGCGCGCGGCCCGAATAATTCGATCACCCTCGGCGACGTGTCGAGCCTTTCCGCGCTGGCCGAGGCGGCGCGAGTGCTGGAGCGGGGACAAGCCGACGCGGTGATCGCCGGCGGCGTCGGCGCGAAGTTGCATCCCGCGGCTTGGATGCGGGGCCTCAACGGCGAGTTGTCGCGCCGCGGCGACGAGCCGGGCGCGGCTTCGCGCCCCTTCGACGCGGCGCGCGACGGCCTGGTCAACGGCGAGGGTTCCGGGGCGTTGGTGCTCGAGACTCGTGCGCATGCCCAGTCCCGCGGCGAACCCCCGCTGGCCCGCGTCCTCGGCCACGCCGTGGTCTTCGAGCCGCCCGGCGGCAAAGCCGCGGTCGGCGAGTCCATCCGCCGCGCGATCCTGACCGCCTTGCGCGACGCCGAGATAACGCCGGGCGAGGTGGGATTCGTCGCGGCACACGGCTTGAGCACCGTGGACGACGACCGCATCGAGGCCCAAGCGATCCGCTCCGCGCTGGGCGACGTGCCGGTCACCGCGCCGAAGAGCTATTTCGGACATCTCGGTCCCGCGGCCGGCGCGCTCGAGGCGGCGATGAGCGTATTGGCGTTGCACGCCGGGCTGATCCCGCCCACGCTCAACTACGAGCGGCCCGATCCGCAGTGTCCGGTCAACGTGGTCCACGGCCGGCCGGCGCCGCTGGAGCGTCCCACGGCGATGGTGCTCGCACACAGCCATCACGGCCAGGCGGTGGCGGTGGTGTTGGGAGGAGCGGACTAGCGCGGCTTGCGGCGGGTGGATCGTGCGACTACAATGAGACCACAAAGTGGGGAGATCGTCATAGATGCCTGCCGCCATCGCCATCGACCGCCGCGCAATCGCCGCCTTTTCGCGACGACATCACATTCGACGCCTTGCCTTGTTCGGCTCGGTTTTGGGCGGGAGTTTTCGCCCGGACAGCGACGTTGACGTGTTAGTGGAGTTTGAGGCGGGTCAAACGGTCGGTTTGATCCAGCTTGCCGGGATGGAGCGCAAGTTGTCGGAGATTCTCGGCCACAAGGCCGATTTGCGCACGCCCGCCGACTTGAGCCGCTACTTCCGCGACGAAGTGGTCCGCAACGCCGAGGTGCTTTATGAAAAGCAATGACCTCATCCGGCTTCGGCACATGCTTGACTCGGCAAGGGAAGCACAATCATACTTGGCCGGCAAGAAACGCTCGGACCTTGACCGCGATCGAATGTTGGTCCATTCATTGGTGCGCTGTCTGGAAATTGTGGGAGAAGCCGCTGCAAGCGTTTCCACGCAGTGCCGGTCCGAAATGGCTTCCATTCCTTGGGCCGACGTCGTATCCATGCGAAATCGGCTCATACATGCCTACTTCGACATCAATCTCGACCTGGTGTGGGACACCGTTGTCGACGACGTTCCCCCTCTGGTTGCCGTTTTGGAGAAGGTCCCCGGCGTATGAGCGATGTGCCGACGTACCAGTCCTTCGCCGATCGGGTGCGGCGGCTCGATCGAGCGATTGCGGTGTTGGCCCCTCGGGCCGCCGCGTTGGGCACGCCGACGCCCGAGGGGCAAGAGTGGTTCGATCTGCTGCGGAACAAGCTGCTCGCCGAGCTGGATCTGCCGCCGCTGCTGGTCGTGGCGATCGTCGGCGGCACGAACATCGGAAAGTCGGCGATCTTCAACCATCTGGCCGGCGAGGTGGCCAGCGCCGCCAGCCCCCTGGCCGCCGGTACCAAGCATCCGGTCTGCTTCGTGCCCAAGGAGTTGGCCGATCCGGCGTTGCTTGGGCGGCTGTTCGAGCCGTTTAAGCTGTGCGATTGGCGCTCGGCCGACGATCCGTTGGGCGAGTCGCCGGAGAACCGGCTCTTCTGGCGCGTCGGGCCGGCCATGCCGCCGCGGCTCTTGCTCCTCGACGCGCCGGACGTCGATTCCGACGCGGAGGTCAATTGGCGTCGCGCCAGGGCAATCCGTCAGACGGCCGACGTGCTAGTGGCCGTTTTGACCCAGCAGAAATACAACGACGCCGCCGTGAAACGCTTTTTTCGCGCGGCGGTCGAGGCCGACAAACCGATCGTCGTCGTGTTCAATCAATGCGAAATGGAGGCCGATGCGGAGTATTGGCCCCGCTGGCTGGCGACCTTCCGCGAGACGACCGGCGCCCGGCCGGAGTTGGTCTACGCGGTCCCCTACGATCGCCGTGCGGCCGAGGAGTTGCGGCTGCCGTTCTACGCGATTTCTGCGGGGTGTGAACTGGCCGCTGAAGCGGCCAGCCCTCCCGGCGCGGAAAAATCATCCAGAGGGCTGGCCGCTTCAGCGGCCAGTCCAAAGCCCGCTTCAGCGGCCAGTTCAAAGCCCGATGGGGCCAGTCCAAGACTCCGCGACGATCTGGCCGCTCTGCGCTTCGACGAGATAAAAATCCGCACCTTCCGCGGGGCGCTCCGCCGCGTGCTCGATCCGCAACACGGTCTGCCGGCGTATCTCGACTCGATCCGCGCGGCGGCCGACGATTTTTCTTCCGCCGCCGCCGCGCTCTCGACGGCCGAAATGGCCCGGGTCGGCTGGCCGTCGCTACCGACCGGCGTACTGGTCGACGAAATCCGCGACTGGTGGGACGACTCGCGGCAGCCCTGGTCGCGGCGGGTCCACGGATTCTATCGGGTGCTGGGCCGGGGCGCGACGTGGCCGCTGAGAACCGCTTGGAACTCGATGGCCGGTCCACGCTCGGACCCGCCGGCCGTGTTTCGACGGCGGGAACGGGAGGCCGTCGTACTGGCCGTCGAAAAACTCCTCGATGAACTGGATCGGCTGGCGCGGGTGGGCAACGACGTGCTCCGCCCGCGATTGCTGAGCATGTTGGGCGGACACGCCCGGGCGAGCGTGCTCGAGCGGGTCCAAGCCGCCCACGAAAACCTCCCGGCGGTGGACGAGCATTACCGCCGCTTTCTGAGGGCCGAACTCGATGCCTGGCGATCATCCAGTCCCCGGGCGGTGCGTTTCCTGCAATCGCTCGACCACGCGGCGGCGGTCGCCCGGCCGGCAATCACCGTGGCGCTGTTCTTCACCGGCCTGCACTTTGCGGGCGATTTGGCCGGCCAAGCGGCCGCGCAGGCGGCCGGCGCGACCGCCGGACATCTAGCAGCGGAAGCGGCCATCGCCGGAGGAATCACCGGCGGAGGCGAGGCTCTGGTCAGCACCACCAGCGAAGGCGTCCGCCAGGCGGCCGGAAGACTGTTCGGACGGTTGCAGTCGCGCTACGCCCGACAGCGGGCCGGATGGCTGGCCGAGTGGTTGGAGAACGAACTGTTGGGCGATCTGCTGGCCAATCTCCGCCGCGGCGCGGAAGTGCCGCGCGAGGCCGCGTTCCAGGAAGTCGAGGCGGCCGCCCGGGCGCTCTCATAAAGCCCTTTGGGAATGGTTTTGCGAAACCGCAAGCGGCTTGGAGAACACAATGGAAACAACAGGCGTTTCTGGAGTTATTCACGGCATCAACGCTGGTTCAAAGAAGAAAGCGCGTTCCTCGCCGATCTCTGACCTCTGCCCTCTCAAGAAAAATACCGACGCGCTTGCCGCTAGGACGTGCTACGTGCTTTGGCACGTTACTGGGGCCGCGGAACAAAGCCGCCGATACCCCGCGAAATAATGCATGACGTCCATCAAGCGGCAAACGCGCCGGGGGAGACATTCACAACGTCTGCGATCAAATGATCCTCCTTTTGATAGAGCGAGAGAAGCACGGCGCCAACTTCCGAACGAGTGGTCCTCCTCGGCAAGAGTAGAGAAACGTGACACACTACGATGGCGGTCGCGGTCGAGGCGGATACGGCTGAATCGCCAAGTAATCGACCAGACCGGCCTGAAGGTCCTCCTGTTGCCGCTGCAACCGGCGGCGTCGTTCGAGGGCGCTCAGGTGTCGGCCGAGCGCCCCTGCCGGCGGCCCCGAACGGGGCAACCTCATGCTTCGCGTGTACGACCACGCGCTACGGAGTGGTCCAATGAAACTAATCATATCATTATATGCTCGAAAATATCTGAAAGTCAATAAAAGATTCAAGAAAATCAAGGGAAAAATCGACGCGCCGCGAACCTTCGGGCGGCGGCAAGCCGAAAAGGCGACAGACATTCGGCAACCGGAAGAGTCTACGGAGAACTGGCCGTGCCTCCGCACGACGCACTTTGACTATCACGCGCTTCTCGCGCCCCAAGGAAGGCTTGCCCAGATCCGTTCGGTCAAGCTCCGTTGCGGCAGGGGGACTTGCGCCAGATGGCGGCAGGCCATTCGGGCCAACAGGCCGACTTGCCGGGGAGAGCAGAGGAAGTGGACCGCCCCGGCCTCGCGGATCGGCCACTCGAAGGCGGCTTGCGAGCGTTTGGCCGCCACCGCCAGCCGAGCGGCGGGGAACTCCCGCGTCTGCAATGCCACGAAACGGAGCGTCTCGATCGCGTCGCGGGCCATTTGCAAGACCACGAAAGAGGTGGGACTTGCGATCAACTCGCGGCGGCAGTCGTCGAGCGCGCGCGTTTCCCAAACGCGGACGCCCGCGCCGGCCAACTCACGACGCAACGCCACGGCCCAGCGCCCGTCGCGCTCGCAGACGATCAGCCGGGCGACGGCGATATTTCCTTCGGTATCGGTGTTCATCGTTTGTTTGCGAAACCGCAAGCGGTTTGTTGAACGCACTCTCTACTCTCCACTCTCTACTCTCTCCACTCTCCACTATCCCACTACTCCAACCCCAATTGCACCATGCGTCGATATAGCCGCGGGCGGGTGACGCCGAGCAGCCGTGCCGCGCGGGCCTTGTTCCCTTTCGACCGCGCCAGAGCGCGGCGGATCAGCTCGCGCTCGACCCGGCCGAGAAACTCGTCCAGGACGATGGTCTCCTCGACGCGGCGCGGTTGAGCGGCGGCTTGGGCCGCCAACCGCAATCGCTCGGGAAGGTCCCCGGGGCCGATCTCCCGGCCGGCGGCACGGCGGTGCGATTCGGCCACCACCTCGGCCAGCTCGTCGAGGTTGCCCGGCCAGTGGTATGCGTCGAGCCGATCGAGCGCGGCCTGCGAAAAGCCGCCGATCTGCCGCGGCCCCGCCGCGTTGCGCTCCTCGATAAACATTTGAGCCAGCAACGGGATGTCTTCGCGGCGCTGGACCAGCGGCGGCAGTTCGATGGCGATCGTGCTCAGCATCGCGGCCAGGTCGGCGTGGAACTTGCCCCGCTTGGACAACTCGCCGAGCGGTTCGGCCGCCGTGGCCGCCAGCCGCCAACTCGACAATCGGTTGGAAAGAAAATCGGCCAACTGGACCTGCACGTCGGCCGGAAGCTCGTCCGCTCGGTGGAGCAGCAAGGTTTCAGGCGCGGCTTCCAAGCCCCGCGCGGTTGCCTTTGCGGCGACCGAGGAGAGAGCTTCCAGCAAATCGGCGCCCAACAGCGAACAATCCAAAGTCGCCAGCGTCCCTTTTTCCAGGTCCCCTTTTTTCCGGCCGAAATGAATGGCGGCGGCCAGGCGTCGCCGGCCGCTTCCCGGTGGACCGACAAGCAGCACGCTCGACCGGCCGCCCGCGGCCAATTCGACTTGACGGCGGGCCAGCCGCATGGCGGGACCGCTGCCGATCAACCGATCGGCCCGATACCGCGCGGCGGTCTCGTTGCGGAAGCGGCGAATGTGTTCGTGCAGGGCGATTGCCCCGGCTTCGGACGAATCGGCCCCGCTATCGCGCCCGCCGGCGGTCGGCGTCCGGTCTTCCGCATCAAGGACGGCGACGATTGCAATTAGTTCGTCCTTGTCCCCGCCCAAGGGTAGAAACCGGGCCATGCGTTCCGCGAATTTTTCGCCCTCGGCAACCCGACAGACCGTTGCCTCGACGGTCTCGCCCGAGAGGATCCGAGGCGGCGGACACAGACCGGCGGCGACGGGGCCGGGGGACTTGGGTTCGGAATGATACGCACATCGTTGGCCCACAAGCCCCTCGGCGGATGTGCCCAACCACTCCCGGCACGCCCGATTGACGAACATGATCGTCAACTCCTCGTCCAACACGTAGACGGGCCGGGTGGCCGAATCGAGCAGTTTGGCAAGTTCGGCGGCGTTGGTGCGTCGTGGAGACATCGGCGGCTACCTTGGTAGACTTTTACGCGGTAGACTTTTACGCATGCACGGGTTCACTTTAATATGATATGACAACTGGTTGTCACCCTAATCCGCGATAATACCAGCGCCCGTCGAAGATGATAAGCATTTGGGGCAGGAACTTTTTTCGTCGCCGCCATTCCGAGCTGTGGGGCAGGTTGGGGTGGCGGCGGTTTTTTCTTGGTGGGGTGGCACGGGCATCTTGCCCGTGCTTCGTCCAACACTGGCGAGACGCCAGTGCCACCCGACCGCACGCACTGGGCACTAAAGTGCCCAGCCCTCGTCAATGGTTCGGCACCGAAGTTCCCTGCCCTCATCAGCGGGCCGGGATATATCCCGATGCCGACGACCAGCAACGCACAAACCACGGCGGACGTCCATGCACCGCGGCCGCCTCGCGCGGATGGAGTGGCCAGGGGAATGCGAAAGTACATCACGGCCACGATCCGCAGGTAGTATGCCGCGGCCACGGCGGCGTTCAACACGCCGACGATCGCCGCCGCGGTAAACCACCATCCAGCCGTTCCCGAAGTGTCGACGTTTAGCGCTCCGCCGAAGACCAGCAGTTTCCCCCAAAAACCGGCCAGCGGCGGAACGCCCGTCAGAGAGAACATGCAGACGGCCATCACGGCGGCCGCGGCGGGGCGAGTGCGGCCCAAACCGGCCAAATCGTCTACCGAATCCAACCGGCGCTCGGGGCGGCCGAGATATTCCATTGTGGCGAAGGCCCCGATCGTGGCAGCCGCGTAGGTCGCCAGATAGAACCAGAGTGCCACGATGCCGTTCCACGCGCCGGGCGCGTCTCGCGCGGCCAACCCCACGGCCAACGCCAGCAACATATATCCGGTCTGCGCGATCGACGAGTAGGCCAACAGCCGGCGGAAGTCGTCTTGCCAGAGGGCCATCACGTTGCCGAAAGTCATCGTCAGGACCGCGACGGCCAGGACGACTGCCCAGCAGTACGGTTCCATGCCCGGCATGGCCGCCACGAGAATCCGCGCCATTGCGACAAACCCCGCCGCCTTGGGCACGACCGACAGCAACGCCGCGTTGGCGTGGGTGGTACCCTGATAAACGTCGGGGGCGTAGAAGTGGAACGGCACGGCGGCAACCTTGAAACACAGGCCCGCGAAGACCAGCGCCATCGCCAGCCGGGCAAAGACGGCGAACCCGGGCGGCAGGGTTTCCGTGCCGTCCAGCGCCGCCCGTACCTCGGAAAGCGCGGTCGAGCCCGTCGCCCCGTAGAGGAAACTGAATCCGTACAAGAGGATCGCCGAGGCCAGCACGCCGAGGAAGAAATACTTGGCGGCCGATTCCTGGCTCTCCGCGTCGCCGCGGCCAAGATAGAGCAGCACGTAGGTGGGAATCGAAATCAACTCCAACGCGACGAACAGCAGCACGATATCCTCGGCGGCGGCGACGAGCATCAGCCCCGCGACGGTCAATAGCAACGAGCCGACGTATTCCGGCGTGCCGTCGAATCGCAGCGGCCTGGAGGCGAGCGAGACCAGCAGCGCGCCTGCGGCGAGCGCGAGCCATTGGACGTATCGGGCCAATGCGTCGCAGCCGAGCGATCCGCCGTCTTGAAAATGAAGGGTGCCACTGCTGGCTTGTCCAGCAGTGTTTCCGGCACTGCTGGACAAGCCAGCAGTGGCACCCAATATCTCTGGGGTCGATGGATTTTGCATCCAGAGCGCAGCCGCCGCCAGCAGCAGCGCGCCGCCGGCGATCCAACTCCACGCCCTGCGCGCCGTCGAGAACGCCCCGCCCAGGTATATCGTCACCGCGGCGGCGATCAGCACGATCTCGGGCACAAGCAGGCGTAGGTCGGCGGCGGTCATTGGGAGAGGGATTAGGGATTGGGGATTAGGGATTGGGGATTGGGGATTGGAAGTTTAGCCGCCGCGTCCACGCGGCGTTGGAGTTGAGTGGTCGGAGTTGAAAACGGCCTGAACGCCGCTTGCGGTTTCGCAGGCCCGCGTCACCGGGGCGATCAGATCGTCGAGCGTCGGCCTCATTCGGTCGAGGAAGAAACCGGGTTGCAGGCCGATCCAGAAAATCATCGCCACCAGCGGCGTAAGACAAAAAATCTCGCGGGGCGAGAGGTCGCGTATGGTCCCCTCTCCCTTTGGGAGAGGGCTAGGGTGAGGGCAAGCGGCAGAGGGATTAGGGATTAGGGATTGGGGATTAGAGATTGGAAATTTGTCGATTGTGGCGTCGTACTGACCACTGGCCACTGGCCACTGGCCACTACCGGAATCCTCGGCCGCCCTCACCCCCGGCCCCTCTCCCAAAGGGAGAGGGGAGGAAGTATCCGGCAACCGCTCGGGTCCGAAAAACACTCGCTGATACATCCACAGCATGTACCACGCGCCCAACACCACTCCGGCGAGGCTCAGCACGGCGATCGCGCGGAGTTGCAGGGCGTGGGGAGCAGCGGGCTCGGCCCAGCCGCGTTGAAAAACGCCCGCCAACAGCGGAAACTCGCCGGCGAATCCGGCCAGCCCCGGCAGGGCGATGCTCGATAGAGTCAATACGAGCGTGAAGAAAGCCAGCCGTGGAAACCGCCTGGCAAGTCCGCCGAAGTCGGCGATCTCTCGGGTGTGGAACCGCTCGTAGAGCATCCCCACCACGGCGAACAGTCCGCCGGTGGCCAGCCCGTGATTGACCATTTGCAGCACGCCCCCCGCGACGCTCAGCCGGTTGGCCGCGAAGATCCCCAGCGTGCAGAAGCCGAGGTGGCTGACGCTGGAATAGGCGATCAGCCGTTTGATGTCGCTCTGGGCCAGCGCGACCAGCGCCCCGTAGATCACGCCGGCCAGCGAAATCCATAAGAGCCAGGGCATCAGCGTGGCTGCGGCCTGCGGGAGCATGGGCAGGCTGAACCGCACGAACCCGTAGACGCCCACCTTCAGCAACACGCCGGCCAGCAAGACGCTCCCCGCCGCAGGCGCCTCGACGTGGGCCAGCGGAAGCCACGTGTGCAGCGGCCAGAGCGGCGCCTTGACGGCAAAGCCGGCAAAGAGCGCCAGGAATATCCAAATTTGCATCGTCGGGTCCATCGGCCGAGCGCCGAGCGCGGCGGTCAGTTCGGCGATGGAAAACGTCATTCGCCCCGAGGCCGCCTCTCCGGCCGGATGGTAGTAGACCCAAAGCACGACGGCCAAAAGACCGAGGAACGTCAGCATGCTGCCGGCAAGCGTGAAGAGGAAGAATTTCATCGCCGCCCAGCGCCGTTGCCGGCTCCCCCAAATGCCGATCAGGAAAAAGAGCGGGATCAGCGTGAACTCGAAGAATACGTAGAAGAGAATGATGTCGCGGGCGACGAAAACGCCCAACATCCCGGTCTCCAAGACCAACAGCAAGCGGTAATACAGCGACGCCTGATCCTTGATCGCTTCCCAGCCGACCAACACCGCCACGACCATCAACAGCGCGGTCAGGGCGAACAACCATAGGCTCAGGCCATCCAGGGCGATATGGAAGCGGACGTCGATCGGCGCGGCGGTCCAATCGAGCCAGGGCCAATCCGTGGAGGCAAAAGGGGCCGTGCCGCCGGGGTAACGCGCCGCCAGCGCGACCGCGATGCCCAACACCGCCAGCGCGATCGCCAGTGCTCCCCAACGCGCCGGATTCCGGTCGCCGCCGAGCAGCAACGCCCCGGCCAAGGGGAGGAACAGCGATGTCAGTAGTAGTACGTCCATAAATCCGACGGCCGCTAAACAATTTAGTTACATCAACATAATCCCCAACAACACCAACACTCCGAAAACCATCGCCAGGGCGTAAAACTGGACCAGACCGTTTTGCGCCGGACGCAACGCGGCGCCGGCCTGCTTGGGTATCCGGCCACAACGGTCCACCAGGGAGTCGATCGCGCTGAGGTCGAACCACGCCGCCAATCTCGCAACGCTCAACAGCGGCCACACCACAA
Organism: Planctomycetota bacterium; assembly: GCA_018897395.1. Lineage (GTDB taxonomy): Bacteria > Planctomycetota > Planctomycetia > Pirellulales > Thermoguttaceae > JAHIKV01. The sequence goes on from JAHIKV010000105.1 coordinate 15,121, forward strand.
ACGCGTTGTAGATCGGATCGAAGAAGAACTTGCCGTAAGAGAGACTGTAAAGGCCGAAGACGTTCATCGCTCGGGCGAGCAGTGCGACGGCTTTCCCACTGCCCAAGTACAACATCGCCGCCGCCGCGATGCCAACCGCCGTAAGCACGGAACCGGTCGCGGCGATGCGCCATTTGTCGGCCGTGCCGATCGCGGTATGACCGGATTGGGCAAGGCACTCGAACGACGGCGTGAACGACAGGAAATGGGCGAATCCGTGCGTCCACTCGAAGTACGCCCCGACGACAACCGACCCGAACGCCAACACCACCAGCGGCGCGGTCATCGACCCCGGCGACTCGTGCAGGTGATCGCCCGCCTCGGGCGGAATCCGCTCGGCACCGTGGAACACGAGGAAGAACGGCCGGAACATATAGAAGTCGATCAACACGACGCCGAGCAGCGTCGTGAGATATAGAATCTCGAACAGCCCGCCTCCGGCCAGACCCGAGCGGTCGTGCAAGGAGAGCAGAATGGCGTCCTTGCTCCAAAAGCCGGCCAACGGCACAACGCCCGCGATCGACAGACAGCCGGCCAGGAACGTCGTGTAAGTGACGGGCAGCCGGCGGCGCAGGCCGCCGAGTCGCCGGATGTCGATCACGCCCCCCGCGGCGTACATGACGCTCCCCGCCCCGAGAAACAGCAGGGCCTTGAAAAACGCATGGGTAATCAGGTGGAACATACCGGCCGTAATGCTCAGCAGCGTACACGTGCCCAGCGCCACGAACATGTAGCCGAGATGGCTGATCGTCGAATAGGCCAGGATCCGCTTCAGGTCGGTCTGGGTGATGGCGATGATCGCGCCGAGCAGCGCCGTAACGCCGCCGATCACGGCCACCACGTATTGGGCGTCCGGCGCGAAGGCGAAAAGCGGCGTGCAGCGGGCGACCATGTACACGCCCGCCGCGACCATCGTGGCCGCGTGGATCAAGGCGCTCACCGGCGTGGGGCCTTCCATCGCGTCGGGCAGCCAGACGTGCAGCGGAAACTGGGCGCTCTTGCCGCACGCACCAAGAAACAGCAGCAGACAAATCGCCGTTACTCGCCAGTCGCCGGCGTACTGACCAACCGATTGAAAAACGCCGCTGAAATCGAGCGTGCCGAAGGTCGTCCAGATCAAAAAAATGCCCAGCGCGAAGCCGACGTCGCCTATGCGATTGACCAGGAATGCCTTCTTTCCGGCGGCGGCCGCCGCGGGCCGTTCATACCAGAAGCCGATCAGTAGATAGCTGCACAGGCCGACCAATTCCCAGAATACGTACAACAGCAAGAAATTGCTCGCCGAGACCAACATGGTCATCGAAAAGACGAACAGGCCGACGTAGGCGAAGAACCGCCAGTAGCCCGGGTCGCCGCGCATGTAGCCGATCGAGTAGATCGCCACCAGCGCGGAAATGCAGGTGACCATGGCCAGCATGACGGCCGTAAGCGGATCGGCCCGGAGCGAGACTTCAATGCTGAAATTGCCCCAACCCGGCGTCTCGATGCGTCCGTCGACGGGATGCGGCATGGCATCGGGGACGTTGATCCAACTCCAGCGAGCGACCACCTCCTCGACGCCGGCGGATCGGCTCGATCCGGGCTGCGCCGCACGCTCTTCGATCCGCTCCTGCAACTGGAACACCAGCAGCACACTGGCCACGAAACTCAGCGTCAGCGCGGCGACCACCGGCGCGTGGCTCCGATCGCGCAGCAACCGCGTGCCGAGCGCGGCGGTGACCAACGCCGCCGCCAACGGCAGGGCGGGAATCAGGATCAACAGCGTTTGTACGTCAAACATGGATCACTAATGTCGAATGTCGGATTTCGACATTCGTCATTCCCTCAAACTCTCGGCCGATAGTCATTCTCTTCCCCGAACGTCTCCGGGCGCACGCCGGCGGTCGGCAAACGGGGCCACGGCTCGCGCCGTTGCGCCGGCTCCTCGGGCAAAGGCGCGTCCCGGAACGGCGGCTGGTTGGCCTCGCGCAAAAAGTGCCAGGCGGCAATATCGAGGCTCCCCCGGCGATGGAACAACGTCAGCACCAGCGCCAGGGCGACGGCCGCCTCGCAGGCCGCCACGGCGATGATCAGCAGCACCAACGTCTGGCCGCCGAAGTCGTTGTGGAACCGCCCCCAAGCCGCCAGGCTCAACGACACCCCCTGCAACATGATCTCGGCCGACAGGAACATCACGATCATGTTCCGCCGGCTCACGAAACCGATCAGCCCGACGCCGAACAGCAAGGCGCCGACGAGCAGAAAGTCGTTCAACAGTGCGATTTCGGGGTGCATGACGGCTGTTCGGTTTGATGATTCGATTGGAAAATGTTTGTCTCAATAGCCGGGGGCTAACAGCCCCCGGAAGGAAATCCTGTAATTCGCGCACATTCCGGGGGCTGTTAGCCCCCGGCTATTGTTCACGACTTTGGCCGTCGTGCCGACGGCCGCTAAACTGATTGACGATAACCGCCGCGCCGACCAACGCGGCCAACAAAAGCGTTCCGGCAATTTCGACCGCTATCAGCCGGCGGCCGAACAGCTCGCCGCCCAACCGGGCCACCTGATGCGGATCGAGGACGCCGGCGGCCAATTCTTCTTGCGTCGGAGGCACGATCGGCGGCATGGCGGGACACGAAGGCGCAAGGACCCCGCCGATGGCAACCGAAAGAACGCCCACCATCGCAATCCCCGCCGCGGCCGAAATACCAGCTTCCCAACTCATCCGATCGCAGGACGCTTTCCCTTCGGGCTGGGCAACCATCAGCACGAATAGAAACATAACCAGGATCGCGCCGGCGTATACCAGCACGGTGGCCACGGCGAGAAACTGGGCGCCTACCAGCAACAGCAACCCGGCGGCGCCCAGCAGCGACAGGCCGAACCAAATCGCGCAATAGACCGGATTGCGGGACGTTACCGTGCCGACGGCCGCCACGACGGCTATGGCCGCGAGCACGAAGAACATGCCGTCGGCCGTCCATTGGCCGAGTCCGTGAGACTGCGAGAACCATAATCCCAGAGCGACAATACCCAGCACGGTTCCCACCGCGCGTCCCCGAGCGCCGCCGCGCGGCAACATCAGCCAAAGCCCCACGGCGCCGAGCAGCACGGCGAGAATCAGGATGTGGCGGGGATCGAGCATGATAGGGATTAGGGATTAGGGATTAGGGATTAGGGATTAGGGATTTGGGATTAGAAATTGAGGGAGGTGTTCCAGTCGTCCGTTCATCACTCATCATTTTTCTAATCCCCAATCCCTAATCCCTAATCCCTAATCCCTTTTGGTTATCATCGGCTCGGTATTTTTTGTTTGATCGTAAACGCTCAACAGCTTTTCCTTGTCGAAGATCATCTCCTCGCGGCTCTTACCCGATAGGTCGTAGAGACTCGTCAGTTCGATGGCATCGACCGGGCAGGCTTCCTCGCACATCCCGCAAAAGATACACCGAAGCTCGTCGATCGTGAAGGACTGGGGGTATTTTTCGCGGTCCGTCCAGGGACTTTCAGCCGCCACGATGTCGATGCAATCGGCCGGACAGGCCGTGGCGCAAAGGAAGCAGGCGACGCATTTCACCCGGCCCCGCTGGTCCCGGTTCAGCCGATGCACGCCCCGGTAGATCGGCGGATCGGGAATCTCGTGTCGTTCTTCGGGCGATTGGACCGTCTTTTTGCGGCTGAAAAAATGTCGGAGCGTGGTGGTCAGCCCTTGAACGAACAACAGCAGGTACGATCGGCCGGCCAGTCCCAATCGCGGCTCCCGCACCCAGTTGATGTTCCGGTCGTCGGTTTTCATGGTTGAATTCGCCCCCCGCGACCGCAGTCGCGGGGCGTTTATTGTCTATTCCAAACAATTATCATTTGCCGACAAATCGCGTCGCGGACGGTTGCCCGACGCGGTCGGGTCGATAATCGTGGTCGCCAGCCAGCAAAGCAACAAGACTCCCCAGCCGACGACCGCCATGCCTTGCGCGGCGGAAAGGTTCCACGGTCTTGCCAGTTGGACGCCGTACTCCATCCACGCGGCTACCGCGACCACGTTTATCAACCCCCAGGGGATCATCACCTTCCAGGCGACTTCCATCAATTGATCGTATCGGAATCGGGGCCAACTCCAGCGGGCGAGCATGAAGAAGAAGATCGCGCCCATCACTTTCGCCAGCAGCACGATCGCCCTCAACAGGGCCACCGGCCACGAGACCGCCTCGGCCGAGCCGGTCAGGCCCCAGAAATGCCAGCCGCCGAGGAACAGGATCACGATCAGAAACGCCGCCAGGACCATGTGCAGAAACTCGGAGACCATGTACATCATCAGTTTGACGCCGAGATATTCGGTGTGGTATCCGCCGACGAGTTCCTGTTCGGCCTCGGGCAGGTCGAAGGGCAGCCGTCCTGCCTCGGCGAACGCCGCCACGCAGAAGACCACGAATCCCAACGGCTGGACCAGCGCGTTCCACGTGCCCGATCGCGCCTGCTCGATAATGATGTTGTCGAGTCTCAACGAGCCGGAGGCCAAGACCACGCCGAGGATGCCGAGTCCCAGCGGCAGTTCGTAGGAGATCAACTGCGCGCTGCTGCGGATGGCGCCGAAGAAGCTGTACTTGTTGTTGCTGGCCCAGCCGCCGAGGACAACGCCGTAGACGGCCACGCTGCCGACGGCGAAGATGTAGAGCATGCCCACGTCAAGACCCGGCGCGACGGCCAGCCGGACTGGTTCGCCGACGCCCCACGAGGCCGGCAACACGACGCTCCCCAGCGGGACCACCGCGAACGCCGCGATGGCGGCGACGAATATCGCCATCGGCGCCAGAAAGTACAATATCTTGTCCACGTGCCCGGGGGTGAACTCCCCCTTGGTCAGAAACTTCCCTCCATCGGCCACCGGCTGGCCCAGTCCGAACAGACGGATTTTTGTCAGCGGCACTCCCACCCGGTTCGGACCCAGGCGGTCCTGGACCCAAGCCGCGATCCAACGCTCGAGCAGCACCAGATATGCCGCCGCGGTCATCAGACCGCCGATCAGCACGGCAATCTTCAGCAGTGATTCGAGAATTGGCGGCATAGTGGATAGTGGGTAGTGAATAGTGGATGAAACCGGAGAAAACCGCTTGCGGTTTCGCACCCGGCATCGCTTACAATCTCTCTTCTCCCTTCCCTCTTCTCCCCCCTCTTCATCATCCGGCCAACAAATTCGCCTTCAAGTCAATCCCCGTCTCCGGCGCCGTATCGGCGGCGACGGAGAAATACAATATCTCTCGGGCGATCTCGTCGAGCGCCGCCCTGGCATTATACAGCCCCTTCCGGCCGAGCAACTCCCAGCAGACGCTCCCTTCCGTCCTGACGCCCGCCGGCGGACGGATCGCGCGACGGACCGATTGCAGCCGGTCGGCGTGGTTGACGTATGAACCGTCGCGCTCGGGATAAGCCGCGCCGGGCAGCAGGTAAGTCGCCCGCTCGGACAACGGCGAGGGGAACAGGTCTTGCACGACCAGCAGCTTCAGCCGCTCGAACCGCGCGGCGGTCGCCTGGCCGATCCACTCGTGCTTGTACCCACCGGAGACCCAAACGCCCTGCAGCGCGTCCTGGTCCAATTCCGTGAGGAGTTCGTCGAAAGTGGCCACTCGTCGGGCGAAATGGGCGATCACCGCTTCCACGCCGCGGCGGTTGGGACATTTTTCCGCCCGAATCGTGAACCCGCCGGGGAACCGCTCTTCCTCGCCCACTTCGGGCACCGGACCTATGACCAGCGGCGCTTCGGCGTCGATGCCGCGGATCAGTTTGCAGAGCAAATACGCCTCTTCGACCGTCAGGAAAGGCGAGATCACCGCGGCCAACCGGCCGGCCTCGCCGAGCGACCGATTCAACTCCTTCGGCAGATCGATCCAATCGCGTGTGTCGGTGATCCCCGTCTCGCGTCCCCAGGGCTGCGTCAGCCGGCGGGGGTCGTGGACGTGCGGATAGTCGTACCGGCCGTCGTTGCAGATCCACCACTTATTGACAAAGGGGTTTTCCCGCGGCTTGATCCGCCAGACGCGGTCCTGGTTCTCCTCGATCCAGATCGAGCAGCCGGTCGAACAGCCGGTGCAAACGCCCCGATGCCGCCGCAGATACCAGACCCGTTGGCGATACAAAAAGTCCTTGTCGCCGAGCGCGCCGACCGGACAGAGATCGACGACGTTGCCCGAGAGCTTGTTGTTCAACGGGAAGCCGGCCACGACGTCGATTTCCTCTCGGGCGCCGCGGCCGGTAATCATCAACTCGCATGTGCCGCTGATCTCCCGTGCGAAGCGGACGCATCGGCTGCACATCACGCAACGATCGACGAAGAGCGTCACGTCTCCCAGGTCGCGCCGCCGGCTGGTAAACGGCCGGATATCCGCCCGGCGCTCGGGTTGGCCGTACTCGAAGTGATAATCTTGCAAGAGGCACTCGCCCGCCTTGTCGCAGATCGGGCAGTCGATCGGATGGCGGAGCAGCAGGTCTTCCTCGACCATCGCTCGGGCGCGGGCCACCTTCTCGCTGTTGGTAACAATCACCATGTTGTCGGCGACGATCGTGTTGCAGGCGGGGACGAGCTTCGGCTGCATCGCGATCTCGCCCGTTTTCGGGTCGCGCGTACCGACCTCGACCAGACACATGCGGCAACTTCCCGCCACCGACAGGCCCGGATGCCAGCAGTAGTGCGGAATCTCGACGCCCACGAGCCGCGCGGCCTCGATGCCGTTCAGCCGCCGCCCGGCGGGAATCTCGATCTCGCGGTTGTCGATGATGATCGTTGCCATACAAGTATTCAGCAATATGTTTAGCCGCCGCGTCCACGCGGCGTAGAATCGTGTAGTTGCATTATTTTCTCAAACCACGCGCCGCGTGGACGCGGCGGCTAAACTGCGGCCAACGCTTCCACCGGTTCCGTCTCCATGTATCCGTCGGGATTCGTACGCATAATATATTTTTCAAACTCGTCGCGGAACTTGGCCAACGCGGTCTTGATCGGCCAGGCGGCGCCGTCGGCCAGTCCGCAGATCGTCGTGCCGGGCATGATGCCGATCGACTCGCCGATCTCCCGCAACAGATCGAGGTCTCGCAACCGTCCCCGGCCGGCCTTGATCCGCTCCATCATTTGCAGCGCCCAGTAGGTTCCCTCGCGGCAGGGCGTACACTGGCCGCAGCTTTCGCGGGCGAAGAAACGGCAACTGTTGTGCAGGAAATCGACCATCGAGTAGGTCTCGTCCAGCACCACAACGCCTCCGGTGCCAAGCCCCAGACATCCTACCCGCATCGGCGCGGCGAAGTCCAACGGGGTGTCGAACTCCGAGGCGGCGACCACGCCCGTGCTCAGTCCGCCGAGCACTGCCGCCTTCGCCTTCCGCCCCTTCCAAACGCCGCCGCCGAACTGCTCGATCAATTGGCCGACGCTGATACCCAGCGGGGCCTCGTAGCAGCCGGGGCGGTTGACGTGCCCGGAAAGTCCGAACAGTTTCGGGCCGAAGCTGCCGGGGTCGCGGGGATTGTTCGGCTCGGGCGGAGTGCCCATCGAACGGAACCAGGCCGCGCCCCGATCGACGATGTGTTTCACGCAGGCGAGCGTCTCGACATTGTTCACCACGGTCGGCTTTCGGAAAAGGCCCTCGACGGCCGGGAACGGCGGTTTGATCCGCGGCCA
>JAHIKV010000106.1 GCA_018897395.1 Planctomycetota bacterium
GGCAACTACGTGATCCAATTAAATCCCCCGGAAGCGAAGATTCCGATGCTGCCAACAATGTTGGAGTAACCCGCCATGCGAAAATATCACGGTTTTATCTCTGTAGGGGCCGTTTGTCAACGGTCATTTGGCGTTTTTCGCGTTTGGGTTGAAAGGGTTGTGCTTTTGATGCTACGCTTGAAGTGCCTGGCGAAACGGAAAGAGGCCCTGCGGAGACGCAACCTCTCTAGGGATAGCCAAGCCGAGGGTGCGCCAACGGTGCATCCGACCTCTGATGTGCATGTCGCATCAGAGGTCGTTTTCTGCGCACCCGTTGGACACCCGAGCCATGCCTCCGAAAATCCACCGTTCACGCCGGAGAAAACGCTAACGTCAAGTGTTTTCGCTACATCATCCGGATACCGTCATTGCCAAGTTGTCGCTCTTGATTCCCGAGGCGGAATCGAGTTTCCCATCCTCCGTCGCGGAAGCGGCGCGACGCGGCGGGTGAATTCATCTCTGCGCAGTCACCGGACGCGGCGGTCGCTTTGCCGCCGCGCGTGTTCCGGGCTGAATAAAACCTTGTTCGCGTCGGTCGGGCCGAATTTACGCTGTCGCGGTCTCCGGTTGCGCTGCCCGGCAACGCCTGGGCGCTTTTCCACGAGCGAAAAGCAACGCTGCCAACCGGGCCGAATAAAACCTGGTCGCGGTCTCCGACTCGACGGAATGTCCCCGACGCGATTGCTCGCGCCGACGCGGGACATCACAAAGATTCCGCCTCACGTCATTGATTCGTCTATGTGTTCAGGCCGCCTCCTTTCGCGTTTTTCGGGCACGTTTGGCCGCGCGGGCCTTGTTGGCGGCGGCGTTTCGATTGCGGGACGGGCCGGCTTGATACGGCTTCCCATCTCGAACCATAGCATACAAGATGCGCAGCAGCCGTCGGCCCATCGCCACGTTGGCCTTGCCTTTGATGCCGCCGGTCTTGCGGATCAGGCGTTGCCGGATCGCCTCCTGTTTGGCGTCGGAATGACACATGGTCAGCGCCGCGTTGCACAGCGCCCAGCGCAAGGTCCGCGAGCCAGCCTTGGTGATGTGGCCCGATTGCGTGCGACCGGCCGATTCCTTCAAGTCGGAAGTGAGTCCGCTCCAAAACTCCAGGGCGTCGGCGTTGGGAAAGCGGTCGAACGGACCGATCTCGGCGGCGATGATGCAGCTCCAGATTTCGCCGATCCCCGGCACGCTCTGCAAGAGTTTCGTGATGGGCGCGAAGCGTTCGCTACGGCACGCCTCGATGATGGCGAACCGCAATGGCTGCCGCTGGAGTTCGATGAGTTGAACGATTTGGACGAAGTTGGCAAAGGCCCGGCGTTGGGCCGGTTTGAGGAGATGTCCATGGGCGAGCAACCAGCGTTGGGCCGAGGCGCCGTCGAACTTCGGCCCGCGGAGATTGGCGGCCAGCAGCATCGACTTCATGCACTGCTTGGCGCGGGCCTGCACCGTGCTGAGTTGTCGCCAGTGTCGGCCGAGCTTGCGGAGTTGCATCAGTTCGTCGTCGGCGATGTATCCCAGCGGACATTCGCCGCGGGCGAGTCGTTGGGCGATGTCGCGGGCGTCGTTGGGGTCGTTCTTCCGCCGCTTGCCGCGACGGTTGGCCAGTTCGGTGGAGTCGGCGATGTCGATGCGATCGACGCAGGGGCGGTACTCGTCGATGAACCACTCCACGAAGCCCACGGCTTCGACGGCCAGCCACGACGGCCGTGGCTTGTCGAGCAGCCAGTCCTCGATGCGATTCCGGCACTTGGTGGGGATATTCACGCGGTCGATGAGCGTGCCGTCGGGCCGCACGGTCGCCAGGGTGACGGTATTCTTATGCAAATCGACGCCGATGAACGACTGGTAAGCTACGATTGTTTCGGACATTCTGAAAGTCTCCGTGTAAGGGGTCGAAAAAACGTTACTACTCAGCGAAAGCCTAGCTTTCGCCGGCCCCTACACGGTTTTACGTTAGTAGAGCTTTTGGTGGTCATCACGATCATCGGCATCCTGATCGCGCTGCTGTTGCCGGCGGTGCAGGCGGCCCGCGAGGCGGCAAGACGAGTGCAGTGCTCGAACAACCTCAAGCAGTGGGGCCTGGCGATGGCGAACTACGAGCACGCCATGGGGTGGTTCCCCTTCGGCGTGATCTACGGGTCGGCCTGCGGCCCCACCGCGACCCATCCGCCCGCCACCAGCACCGTTGTCACCCCCGGCGACTGGCAGCGGCAAACCTTTGTCATCGCGCTGTGGCCGTACATGGAGCAGATGAACCTCTACGCGCAATGGGACTTCAACTACACGTTCTACTCGACCCGGAACCGTCCGCTAACGGAGGTTGCGACGCCGGCCTACTACTACTGTCCCAGCGATCGGCAGGGCAGGTGGAGGGCGGATGCCTGGGCCTCCCGCTCGCGGGGCAATTACGTGCTCAACTGGGGCTACTGCGACTTCCTACAAGCGCAGCCGTCGGGCTTCAAGATCGGCCCCTTCAGCGCCAATCGGCTGTACTTGGCGGCCCAGATCAGCGACGGCCTGGCGAACACGATGTTCATGGGCGAGGTGATCCAGGCCGTCAACGACACGGACTACGATTTGCGCGGCGACTTTTTCAACAGCGATCAGGGCGCGGCCCAATTTATGACGCTCTACACGCCCAACTCTGGGATCGACTCGACGCTCTGCGCCGGGGCGACGCCCAACGAGCCCGGCCCGTGTGTGATGGGACACGGGTGGGGTCCCACCTGGCCGGTCTATGTTTCCGCCCGCAGCCGCCACCCCGGCGGCGTGGTGACCGTCTTTGGCGACGGCTCCGTCCACTTCGTCGCCGACTCGATCGCGCTGAACATCTGGCGGGCGCTGAGTTCAAAGAGTGGAGATGAACCAATCACCGGCGGCGCAGCGGACTAGAAAGGTAAAACGATGAACGCCGAACTATCCCCTTTCCGCCTTCCGCCCTTTGCGCTGCGCCTACTGCCGGCACTTTTCCTGTTGCCGCTGCTCGGCGGTTGCGGAGGCAGCAGGCTCGTGGAGATCGGCGGCGCCGTCACCTACGACGGGCAGCCGGTGCAGAAGGGAACCATTGCCTTCCTGCCGTCAGACGGCAACGGCCCGACGGCGGCGGCAATCATCGCCGAGGGAAAATACACGGTGAAGGTCGCGCCTGGACCGAAGCAGGTGAAGATCGAGGGCTACAAGATCGTGGGCC
>JAHIKV010000107.1 GCA_018897395.1 Planctomycetota bacterium
AACTTGACAGCGGCCCATGTCTTGGTCAGTCAATCCTCTCGGAGGTAAAACTATCAACCGGAGAGCCGGATGCGGGAAATCCGCCAGTCCGGTTCGGAGGGAGGGGAGGCCGAACTCAATCGGCCTTCCCTACCCCTATCCGGCTAGTCGAATGGGTTTCCATTTCCAATTGCCGCATCTTCCGGTAAAGGTTCGAGCGGTGTAGTCCCAAACGGTCGGCGGCCAGACTCATGTTGCCCCCGCTGTGGCCGATCTGCTGAAGGATGTACTCCGACTGAAAGCGCGTCGTGGCGTCGGCCAACGATTGGTCGAGGTCGGCCGCCGGCGGCGCCTGGCCGCGGGGAGAGAGAATAAAGGCCAAGTCCTCGGCTTCAATCCGGTCTTCGGTGGATAGATACGCCAGCCGCTCCATGAGGTTCCGCAGTTCGCGGACGTTTCCCGGCCACGGATGTTCCAACAATCGCTTCTTCGCGGCGGCGGACAGTTTCGGCGTCTTGCGGCGGGCCCTTCGGCAGAAGTCGTCCAGAAAATGCTCGACCAGCAGGAGGATGTCTTCTCCCCGCCCGCGCAGCGGCGGCAGTTCGACCGCGACCACGTTCAGACGAAAATAGAGGTCCTCGCGGAACCGTTTTTCGCGGACCATCTCGGCGAGGTTCTGATTGGTGGCGGCCAGCAGCCGGGCGTCGGTGTGGATGGGGGTCGAGCCGCCGACGCGGACCAACACCCGCTCCTCGATTACCCGCAGCAGCTTCGCCTGGCAGGCGAGGCTCAGATCGCCGATTTCGTCGAGGAAGAGTGTTCCGCCGGCGGCCAACTCGAACTTTCCGGCCCGCGCTTCGCGGGCGTCGGTGAAGGCCCCCTTCTCGTGCCCAAACAGCTCGCTTTCGGCCAAGCTCTCGGGAATGGCGGCGCAATTGACCGCGACGAAAGGCTGGTCGCGGCGGCGGCTTAGGTAATGGATCGACTGGGCCACAACCTCCTTGCCGGCGCCGTTCTCACCCAGTATCAGCACGGCCAGGTCGGTGTCGGCCACGCGGCGGATGATCGAGCGGAGTGCCTCGACGGCGGGGCTTTGGCCGATCAGCCGCACCTTCTCCGCCGCTTCTTTGGTGATTTGGCTGTTGGCGGTGAGAAGTTGTTGACGATCCCGGGCGTTTTCCAGGGCCACGGCCGCGTGTTCGGCCAACTCGCCGAGCGCCTCCTCGTCTTCCTTGGTAAACGTCCCCTCTTGCTTGTTAATCAATTCAAACGCCCCGAACAGCTCGCCGGATCGGCCTCGCAAGGGAACGCAAAGCAGCGTCCGCGTCTTGTAGCGGAGCTGGGCATCGACGCGGCGATCGACGGCCTCCGGTTCCGTGCCGGCGTCCACGCGCCGCGGCCGTCCGGTGCGGATCACTTCGCCCACCACTCCGCGGTCGTCGCGGATTCGCAGTTCGCCGTCGGGGGCGCCCAGCGCGGGGCGGCCGACCAGCGTATGGTTCGGCCGATCCCAAAGAAAGATGCTTGCCCGATCCGCCTGCAAGAGCCGCGTGGCCGCCTCCGCCATCTGGACCAGCAGCGGTTCGACCTCGCGGGCTTGGTTCCATTGGGCGGCGATTTCCAGCACGGCCTCCAAGCGATGGAGCCGGCGTCGGTCGTCCGCGCGACGGCGAACGCCGGTGACCGCCCGATGGAAAATCGGCGCGAGCCGTTCGACTGCCGCCAGGGCTTTGTCGGAGTTCTCCGTTTGTGAGAGATGGAAGACCAACGCTTCGCTCTCTTCCGAACGAGACGTCAATGGGACGGCGACCCAGCCCGAGTCCGTTCCCGTACGTTCTCGATCGAGCACTTCGGCCAGCAGGTCGATCGGCAGCGGTTTTGCTTTTCCCGATTCGGCCGCGACCGACCAGCGGCCGGCGACGGCGGCCGCCAGCGCGACGTAGTCCGCGTCGATGGTTTCCGGCAGAGCAGGCAATACCCCCCGAAGCAGCTCGGCGACCTCCTCGCACTCCGTGGCGAGCCTGAACAGTTCCGCGGCCGCCGGCAACAGAGCCGGATCGTCGGGCAACGGCGTATCGTTTGTGGAAGGTGTGGGACTTGCCGAGTGTCGCGTTTTGGATTGCATGGTATTTTCGCAGAAAAGCGACCTGTTTTCGCTATCAAAGGAGAAAGGAGAGAGTAGGCCGGGTTGTAACCCGGCGGTTGTTTGCAATCGTTGGTCGTTTCTGACCAATATGTGCCGGGTCACGACCCGGCCTACGAATCTGCCACCCACAGCAGAAAACCGACGTGATTATGATACTGCGAAATAGTCAGAATGACAACAACCGGCGGAATCAAAGTTGACAAGCCGGCCGCTCGTACAGTATCCTGTACAACATGAACGCAATCACCTACACTGAAGCCCGAGAAAACCTGGCCCAGACGATCCAGCGTGTCTGCCGCGACCACGATCCGGTAATCATCACGCGGAAGCGGGAAGATTCGGTCGTCATGATCTCGCTGGAGGATTACGAATCGCTGACGGAAACGGCGTATCTCTTGAAGAGTCCGCGAAACGCCGGCCGTCTTCTGGCGTCCCTGAATGAACTGGAGCGAGGCAAGGGAGCCGAACGGACTCTTCTCGAATGAAGATCATTTTTTCCAGCCAGGCATGGGACGATTATCTTTATTGGCAGCGGACCGACCGCAGAGTTCTCAAGCGGATCAATGATCTGATCAAGGAGATTTCCCGTACGCCCTTTCAGGGAGCGGGAAAACCGGAACCATTGCGGCACGCCCTGGCCGGCTACTGGTCGCGGCGGATCGACGAGGAACATCGGCTCGTCTACAAGATCGACGGCACTGCCATATTGATAGCACAAGCACGTTATCACTATTGAGTGAAACGCCAATTACGCCGTCTGTTTCAGACCCTCGAAATGGATCTGATACAGCCGGCGGTAGAGGGCGCAGCGGGCGAGGAGTTCGTCGTGGCTGCCGACGTCGAAAATCCGCCCGCCCTCCATCACCACGATCCGATCGGCCAGCGACAAGACGGCCAGCCGATGGGTAATCAGAATGGTGGTGCGGTCGCGGGTGAACTTTTCCAACACCTGCTGGATCGCCTGCTCGCTCTCCAGATCGACCTGGCTGGTGGCCTCGTCGAGGATCAGGATGGCCGGGTCGCGGAGGATAGCCCGGGCCAGGGCGATCCGCTGGCGCTGTCCGCCGGAGAGCCGGTTGCCCAACGCGCCGGCCGAGGTCTCGTAGCCGTTTGGCAACTCGTTTTCGATGAAGCGATGTGCATGGGCCTGCTTGGCCGCCTCGACCACCTGTTCGCGCGAGGCGTTGGGTGCGCCGTAGCGGATGTTGTTGAATATCGTGTCGTCGAAGAGCATCGTTTCCTGGGTGACCAGCCCGATCTGCCCGCGCAGATTGCGGAGCCGCATGTTGCCGAGCGGCACGCCGTCGAGCTTGACCACGCCCGAGGTGGGATCGGCGAACCGGGGGACCAGATTGGCCAGCGTGCTCTTGCCGCATCCGTTCGGGCCGACGAAGGCGATCGTCTCGCCGAAGGCGATTTTCAGGTTGACCTCTTCGAGGACCGGCTTGTCCGTGTAATAGGCGAAGCCGACGTTCTCGAACGTCAGATCGCGGTCGTGGCGACGGAAGGGGACCGGCTGTTTCGGCTCGCGGACCCGCGGCCGTCTGTCGAGGCGCGAGAAGATGCGGTCGGCCGCCGCGCTGCCGGCCTGTAGATTGCTGAAGATACTGGACATTTTCCGCAGCGGATCGGCCATGCCGGCCAGCAAAACGAAGAAGGTCAGCATGGCGCCGCGACTCAGCGGCGCGTCGCTCATGCGGATTCCAAACAGATGCGTTTCCCTCGAAAGAATCAGCCATGCCCCGGCGGTCATTGCCAGCGAAATAGCGGCGATGCCCATCATCTCGGTCAGCGGATGGCTGAGCGAATTGTAGCGAGCGATGCGCATGGCCTTGTGATAATAGCGTTTGTTGTCGTCGTGGAACTGGGTGCGTTCGCGCCGCTCGTTGGTGAATGCCTTTACGATCTTGATGCTGCGGAAGGTCTCCTCCAAGGTGGCGTAGATCAGGGCCATTTCCTCCATCGCCCGGCGATTGGCCCGTTTGAGCATCTTCGCCAACCATCGAATCGAAAAGACCGCTATCGGGGTAATGATCATCGTCAGCAGGAGCAGCCTCCAGCAAATAAACGCCGCGGCGGCCAGACAGGCGAACATCTTCAGCGGCTCGCGGACCAGCCGGCCGAAGAGCGATTCCAAGCCCGAGGCCACCTGGTTCATGTCGTTGGTGAAGCGGCTCATCAGGTCGGCCGTGCCGTCTTCGGTGAACGCGGCCAGGTCCATCCGCAACGTGCGGCGATAGAAGAGCTTTCGCAAATCGAACGTTGCCAATTGGGCCATCCGCGCCACCAATATACCGTTGAATATCAGAAAAACGTCTTTGATGAGGGTTCCCGCCACAAGCAAGCCGGTGATCACGAGCAGCGTTTGGAACGGACTCTCGGGCAAATAATCGTCGATGTACGGCTTTGCAATTCTACAACCCCGCAAGGTCGCGTTGGCTGAAGATAATTCCGTTTCCAGGTTGGCGATCTCACTCTGTAGGCGCCGACGTTGCTTTGGGTCGTCGCCGTCTCCGAGCGCCGTCAATTGCTCGCGCAGCTTAGTTGCTTCGGCGGATTTTGTTGCAACGGCGGTTTGGTTTTTCTCGATCTCCAAGTCGATCCACTGCTGCATCGACTGGTTTTCAAAGATCACCTCGACTACCGGGTAGATAGTGCCGATATTCGCTACCCAGAAAACCGCCACCACCAGCGCGGAGAGAATAGAGGCCGCGAAAGTGAACTTGTAGCGGATCGCCATCCGCACAACTCGACCGAAATTCATAGCCGGCAACCCTTTGGACGGTTTAGATCGGTTCGCTTACCCACAAAGGCGCGAAGACACAAACTAGGCTGGTGGCGGAACTTGTAACAAATTCCGCCGTTTTGTCCAATAGCGGGATGGGGGAATGGTGAATTATGAACGATGAATGATGAATTATGAATCTTGGCGTCAAATTTCAAATGCAACGAGTACCCGACAAATTCCCCGGCGGACAATCGCTGCCAGCAATGCTGGCACAACATGTAGTGCATTGAGAGCGAACGGTTTGCGACAATCATCGCTGCAAGTGCTTGTCGGCAGCGGTTTTTCGTGTGTTGCATTTCAAATTTGACGCCAAG
>JAHIKV010000002.1 GCA_018897395.1 Planctomycetota bacterium
ACTTGACAGCGGCCCATGTCTTGGTCAGTCAATCCTCTCGGAGGTAAAACTATCAACCGGAGAGCCGGATGCGGGAAATCCGCCAGTCCGGTTCGGAGGGAGGGGAGGCCGAACTCAATCGGCCTTCCCTACCCCTATCGCGCGGGACAGAAAGCGGAAACTCCACAATCGCCGGCATCCGCGGACCCTCCTTGGTCCCCCTGTACCGCCTGACCGTCCTGCGCCAGGCCAAAACACCAGCATTAGAACGTGTTTTAAAATCATTCATTTAGCCCGCCGTGAATACACGGCGGGCCGGATTGACCGTGAAAAACCGCTTGCCCCGGGTGTATTCACCCGGGGCTAAATACGGATATTTCAATTTCAAAACACGTTCTTAGATTCCAAGCACCTATTTTTCCAACGCCAGTTGAGACTTTGCAAAAGTCCAGTTACAAGGATAAATCCGACCCGGAAGAGTGCGAAAGCGCAAGCGGCTGCCATCCGACCTCTGCCCCCCGACCCCCTCATAGCCACAAGTGGAGGCGGCCGTCGAGCATGTCGGGCAGGGCCTTGGCGACGCACTGGCGGACCTGATTCGGATGGTATCGCGTACTGAAGTGCGAGGCGATAATCAGTTCGTTGCGGAATTGCCCGCGGCGCTCCAGCAGGTCGTCGAGGTGCATGTGGCCGTACTTGTGGATTTTGTCCCTGCGATGGTGCGGGGAGACGAAGGTCAGCTCCATGATGAACACTTCGGCCTGGAACATTGCCGGGCAGGCGTCCAGGCCGTCCGGCGAACTATCGCCCAAATACGCCACCCGCGGCAGGCGGACCTCGCTGGTCACGTCCACGCCGCTCAGGCGCAGGTCGCGTATCTGGTGTCCCTCGAGGCCTTGATATTCAGGTTTGAGTTTCCGCCGCCGCTCCCAAACGACGAACCCCAGCGATGGCACCGTATGAGTAGTGGCCGAGACGGTCACCACCTGCTCGCGCGAAAGCTCGATTTCATCGCCCGGTGTGGCCGGCAGCAACGTGCAGGGCAACCGGCCGCGGTCCACGCGGCTGAGCAGCCGCAGCAATCGCTGCATCGGCTCGACGATGGATTCCGGCAAGTAGATCGTCGGAGGCGTCATCTTCATCATCCGCCGCCGCGCAACGTACACCGGCAACGCGATCAGGTGGTCCATGTGGGCGTGGGAGACGAACCAGGTGGGCGTGCCCATGAAAGACCACGGCTGCGCCCCAAGATCGAAGCCGACCTTCAACTCCGGGATCCTCCAGTAGGTCTGCACGGCGGCCCGCGAATAGCCCTCGATCGTAAGGCCCTTGTGGGCGATCGTTTTGACGGGGAGGTTGTTGATCATGATGAAGAGTGGCTAGTGGCTAGTGGTCTGTCAATCGTGATTTGATGGGTTTCGTTGGGGTGGCAGTTGTACTGCCACCCCGATGGACGGTGATACGGGGCGGCAGTACAACTGCCACCCCAACGAGTCGAACACTAGCCACTAACCACCAGCCACTATCCACTATCCACTATCCACTATCCACTAACCACTATTTCCAGCGTGTTCATACTCGTCCACGTCCGACAAATCCAGCGGGGCGTCGCTTTCGAGGTTCGGCAGAATCCAGATTTCGCCGAACAGGGAGTTCTGGTCCACACGGACTTGGGCATGGCGGACAAGCTCCAAAACGGCCAGGAAAATCCCGATCAACGTCGATTTATGCATGTCCGGCTGGAACAGGTCGCGGAACCTGAGCCGGCCCGCCTCCAACAGCCGGGCGTGGATGCGGCTTATGAACACGTGGATCGGCGTGTCGTCGTAGACGATGCTCGACGGCCGGGCGGCCTCGGTCTCGCGCATGATCCGACCAAACGCGCTGACCAGGTCCCAAAGCTCCACCTCCTGGATCGGCTCCTCGGCCAAGTTGCGCTCGTGCGGCGGCAGGTCGGTCCCGAGCCGCGGATAGCGCTGCTGCCAACCGCGGCCGCGCTCCTCCAACATACTGGCCGCGTCACGGAACTTCTTGTACTCCAGCAACCGCCGGACAAGTTCCCGCCGCGGGTCGTTCAGCTCCCCTTCCACCTCGTCGCTCCGCGGCAGAACCTGTTGCGACTTGATCTCGATCAACATGCTCGCCACGGCCAGAAAGTCGCCCACCGCCCCAACGTCCAATTGCTCCAGCACCGCCAGATAGTCGAGATACTGTTCCGTGATCGCCGCGATGGGAATGTCGGTGATCTCCACCTCGTGTTTGCGCACGAGATAAAGCAGCAGGTCCAGCGGACCGCGGAACACGTTCAGGTCTACGCGAAAGTCGATCACGGGCGGGCGATTGGACTGTGTAGGGTGGGTCCAGCGAAGCGCAGCCCCACCAACAGCGGATAAATTGTGGTGGGGCTGCGCTTCGCTTGACCCACCCTACATTTTCGCAACGGAAACAAAGTATCTCAGTCTACCGCGGCAAGTCTTCGTCGGCGAGTGGTCGGAGCGACTGATCCCCCTCAAGCCACAAATACTGCCCGGTCCATATTATCCCTTTCGACTGCCGACGGAACCTAACTTGAAGTTCAGCATCGGCCGTAGGGTGGGTCAAGCGAAGCGCAGCCCCGCCGACAGCGGGAAAATCGTGGTGGGGCTGCGCTTCGCTTGACCCACCCTACTTTCCTCCTTGCCCCATGCCACAAGTCCGGTTAGACTGCCGAAAGAACAATTTTACCAGCCAATGGGGGGGCGACTGTGTCAAACGAACAGCTTTGGGCCCCGTGGCGCTTGGAATACATCCTCGGCGGAAATGACGACCCCGAGCCGTGCGGGCCCGAAAAACTCTTGCCGGGCGCCGATCCAGAGTGTTTCTTGTGCCGGGCCAACGCGGCGGGCAACGATCGACGCCGGGGAATCGTCCAGCGGGGTAAGCACACCGTCACCCTGCTGAACCGGTATCCGTACAACAACGGGCACCTGCTGATCGCCCCCAGCCGGCATCTCGCCCGATTGGACGAGCTTGGCCTCGAGATCGAGGCCGAGCTGTCGCGGCAGATCACCCTAATGACGGGCCTGTTGGAAGAAGTCTTGAAGCCCCAAGGATTCAACATCGGCGTGAACCTCGGCCGCGCGGCAGGCGCCGGGCTGCCGGGCCACCTCCACTGGCACGTCGTTCCCCGCTGGATCGGAGACACGAACTTCATGCCCGCCATCGCCGGAGTGCATACCATCCCGCAATCGCTAGACGCGCTGTGGGACTTGCTGACGGAGGAGTTGAACTCTAAATGAACTTGAGTGATCCCGGGAGAAAAATCGTTTAGCCCCGGCGTCCACGCCGGGAACGCTATGCAGCGGCAAAAAATATGTTCCCGGCGTGGACGCCGGGGCTAAACAATCGGTATCTTCCCATTGTCGCGCAAGTCCATTTACGTTTGCGGCACGGGGGCGGCGCCGTCCTGGTATACGCCGGCCTCGTCCACGCCGTCGCCGTTCCAATCGCCGGCCACCGGTTTGTCGCCCGCGCCGCCCAGCTCGAAGACCTTGTCGGCAGCGTCGATCTGGCGGTTGTTGTTGGTGTCGAGATGGAAGGCGCCGTCGCGATAGATGCCGAACTTCGAGATTCCGTCGCCGGTCCAATCTCCGACCACGGGCAGGTCTCCCTCTTGGCCATATTCGGCGACCACGTCCCCTTCGCCCCATCGGCCGTCGCCGTCGAGGTCGAGGAACCAGATCCCGTCGCGGAAGATGCCGATGGCGTGGATGCCGTCGCCGTTCCAATCTCCGGTGACCGCTACGTCCCCCTTGGCGCCGTATTGGAAGACGTGGTCGATCAGATCGGACCGCATCCTTCCGCCGTTGCCGGGTTTCATCGTCCGCCATCCGACGGCCGCGTTGGCCGGATCGGGGGGGACGTTCTTGGGTCGGTCCTTGGGCGGGTTCTGCGAATCGGGCAACCCAGGCTCGACCGCCACCGCCCGAAGATCGCCGATCCACGTTGGCCCGAAGATGCCGATGTCGGTCTTGCCGTCGCCGTTCCAATCGCCGGCGACCGGCTGATCGCCTTCGTCGCCCAGCTTCACCCACAGGTCTCCTTCGTCCCAGACGCCGTTGCCGTTCAGGTCGAGGAACCAAACGCCGTCGAGGAACGCGCCGATCTTGCTCGTTCCGCTGCCGTCCCAATCGCCGACCACGGGTGTCGCGCCGGCCATGCCGAACTGGAACTTCTCGAATTCCACGCCGTCCTTGTCCGCCAGAACCCATTGCGAACGGTCGAGATCGGCGCCGGTCCAAGAAATCGGATCGAAGTACGGATTGTGCGAGACCTGGGTGAACTCGGTCCCCGACGACTCGCTGCGCGGATGTCCGGCGTCGATGACGCTCAGGTGCCAGGTATATCCTCCCGGCCCGCCGCCGCCGCCAAAGATCGGCTGCATCACGACCTCGGGTATAAGGTAATACGGGCTTCCCACGGGCCGGTAGTCCACAAACGGCAAGATCGTCGGCGGAGGCGTGATCGGAGTGGGGCGCTGCGGCGGAATAATCGGCGGAATGTCCGGCGGCTCATACTCGATCAGCACCTCGCTGAAGTTGTAATGCACCGCCGTGTTGCCCGACTCGATGGAAATCAATACGATGGCGCTCCCCTCCGGGTCCACCGCCAACGTGCCGAGCACTGTCGGATCGACCGACGTGTAACCGTTGACCACTAACCCGCCGTGGCTGCCGGCGGTGTCGATGCCGGAGATGTAACCCTCGGGCTGGATTTCCACGATCGAATAGATGCCCGGATAGAGCCTGTCGAACTCATAGTACCCGTTGGCGCCGGTCACGGTGGTGATGGGGCCGCCGTTGCCGGCCGGCAGGGGCACGCCGACGGCGTCGCACAGGTGCAGCACCACTCCGGCAAGCGGAGTGTCGTCGGAGGTGAGCACGCCGTCGCGCAGCGCGGGCACGTTCGGCATCGGATCGCCTTCTTCGATAACGATCGCGTCGCCGTCCTGGAACACGTAGCCGGAGATTTTTGCCGGCACGATTTCCCAGAAGTCGTAGTTCAGCCCCGTGACGCCCGAGGCGAGGTTGGCGCCGCGGATCATATCGTTGGCCGCGATCGACCCGCCGGCCGTGCCGACTTGCTCGCCGCTGTCGAGATAGGCCGCCGGCTGTACTTCCTCGACGCCGTAGACGCCCGGTTTCAGTCCGGTGAAGCCGTATTTTCCGTTGGCGTCGGTCGTCGTCGAAGCGATGCGGTTTCCAGAGCCGTCCAACAAAAAGACGGTTACTCCAGACAGCATCGGCTCGCCGGAATCGAGTGCGGCGTTGCCGTTGCTGTCGGCAAACACCCGGCCGCCGATGCCGGCCGGCAGCAGTTCGCCGAAGTTGTAGTCCACGGCGGCCGTTCCGCTGCCGAGTGGGATGGAGTGGATCAGGTCGCCGGGGTTTTGGGCCACCCCGCCGACCGTGCCGGGCGTGTCCAGCCCGTCGTAATATCCGTCCGGCTGGGTCTCGGCCACGCGATACACGCCGGGCGTCAGGCCGCAGAAGACGTAGTGGCCGGACGGGTCGGTCGCGGTCGTTCCGCCGGTCGGCTCTCCGGCGGCGTCCAAGAGCGTGAGAGTCACCCCGCCGATGCCCGTCTCCGACGGGTCGAATACGCCGTCGTTGTCGGCGTCGACGTAGACGTAGCCGCTGACACAAGCCGAGAGCAGTTCGCCGAAATCGTAGTCCTCGCCCGATTGTCCGCCGACAAGCTGGATGCCGTCGATCAGGTCGCCGGGGTTGTGTGCCGCCCCGCCGGCGGTTCCGGCCGCGTCGAGGCCGTCGAGGTATCCGTCCGGCTGGATTTCGACCAACTTGTACTCGCCCGGCATCAAGCCGTCGAACTCGTAGTAGCCGCCGGCGTCGGTGGTGGTGGACGTTCCGGTGGCGATCAACTTGCCCTCGGATTGCACGTAGAGCGTAACTTGGACGCCGCCGATGCCTGTCTCGCCGGGGTCCATGCGGCCGTCGTTGTCGGCGTCGTGGTAGACGTGGCCGCCGATCGAGGCGGGCAAGGTCTCGGCAAAGTCGTTGTCCACGCTGTCTTCGCCGCCGTCGAGGGTGATGCCGCTCAGAATGTCCTCGCTGGTCACCACGCCGCGGGCCACGCCGCCGACGGTTCCGGCCGCGGCGCCGACGCTGAGGTATCCGCCCGGCTGGGTCTCGACCACGCGGTACGTGCCCGGCAGGAGGCCCTCGAACTCGTAGTTGCCCAAGGCGTCGGTCGTGGTCGTCGCCGTGGTGACGACGTACTCGCCGCCGACCAGTTCGAGCAGCGTCAGTTCCACGCCGGCGATTCCCGGCTCGCCGGTTTGCTGAAGGTTGTCGAGGTTGGGATCCTCGAAGACAGTGCCGGAGAGGGTGATCGGCAGCGGTTCCTGCTCTAAGGAGAATATGGCCCCGGCGGTGTAGACCGGCCCCGGCGACGCTTCCTCGGGCATGTATGGGCTGGGCGGATTGAAATCGTCGTTCGGCAGGTCCAGGCCCGAGCCGGCGAGTTTGCCGTCGTAGGCGTCGTGGAAGATGTCATTTCCGGCGGCCACGGCGTAGTGTGGAGCGGTGAAAGTGGCGGAAAGGATCGACCCCTCGAACTCCGCTCCCTCGGCCACGGCGTTAGCGGAGAGCAGCCCCTGTTCGTCCACGTCGATGCTGAAGACGAGCTTTTCGCCGGCGTCGAAGCCCTCGAAGGTCAAGATCAACAACGTGCCGCCGTCGGCGACCTGCGCGGTCACCGAATCGATGCCGCTCTGATCGAGCACCGTGAAGGGCGAATACCCGTAGACGCCCGCGCCGCCGGCGGCGGTGTCGAAGAAGGTGTCGCCCATACTCAAGCCGCCGCCCAGTTTGTCGGTGTCGATCCGCAACTCGGCGAGTTGCGTGCCGGCGGCGCCGCCGCTAAAGCTGATTTCCAACAGGTCGCCCACTTGGTCCGAGGTGCTCGAGTCCTCGAAGTACACGGCGCCGATCTGGATCGGCGCGATCGAGACCGACAATAGGTGCCGCGATTCCATCCGCTCGAAGCGGCAGACTCGCCACGGCGAACCGGCGCGGCGCGGTTGTTGTCGGTGCGGCTGGGGAACTCCATGCCTCCGATGCGTTTTGCGTAGCAGGCCCACGTCAACCTCCGTGTCGATTATCCGTTATGTTTAGCCCCGGCGCCCACGCCGGGAAATGGCCGCGTGGACGCGACCGCTAACAGCCCGTTGAAAAAGGGTGCCACTGCTGGCTTGCCCAGCAGTGCATGGCTGAAACTCCCGGAAAAACACTGCTGGACAAGCCAGCAGTGGCACCCAAATTCCCGAAAACCGACTTTTTCAACGGGCTGCCAAACGTCCATGTTTTTCCTAACGCCGCGTAACTCTCTCAACGTCCAGGTGCTTCAAGTCCCACAGGCGGACCGTGGTGTCGAAACCGCCGGAGATCAACGTCTCCGCTCCGCGGTCGAAGACCAACGTCGTGATCGAACCGGTGTGGCCGACCAATCGGCGAAGCTCTTGCCGGGCGTTCACGTCCCAGAGGTGAATCACGTTGCCGCTGCCGGCCGAGGCGAGTTTGTCGGGGCCGCAGAAGCAAAGCGCTAAGACGTCTCCCGACCGCTCGGGCAAATCGGACAGCGGTTCGCCCGAGGCCGCGTCCAACAACCGCACGACTCGTTCCTCGCCTGCGGCGGCCAGAAGTTTTCCGTCGGGCGAATACTCCAGGGCGCAAATCCGCCGCGGGGAGACCCGCACGTCGGCAAGCTGATTTCCGCTCTCGGCGTCCCAGAGGCGGACCACCCCGGCGCGGCCGGCCGCTGCCAGCCGCGATCCGTCGGACGAGAAGCTCAACGCTCGGATGTCGTTGCCGGGCGCGGCCAGTTCGCGCGCGAGCTTCCCCTGCCGGCCGTCGAATATCCAAACTTTGTCGCCGAAACCGGCCGCCGCCAACATCCGCCCGTCGGGGCTGAAAGCGAGCGCGTAAATTACCGGAAGTTGTTCGACTAATACGTGCGGCCGGACGGTGGAATCCATGTTCCAGAAGCGGATGCGGCCATCGGCGCCCGAGGTGGCCAGCAGTTGACCGTCCGGCCGGAAGACCGAAGCATGGACCCAATCGACGTGCGAGTCGAACCGGTGCAGGAGCCGGCCGCTTTGGGCGTCGAATAGACGCACCAGGTGGTCGTCGCCGACCGCCGCCAAATATTTCTCCGTCGGATCGAGCGCCACGCTGGAGATGACCGGCGTTTTCTCCTGCGAATCGGGAGGGGCCAACTCGATTACCCTACTGGCGGAGACCTCCGGAACGGTCTCGGCCCTCGCCCGCGAGTCGGCGATCAGGCCGGCGAGCAGGAGCGTCCCGAACAAAATAGGGAATGACAATTTCGACATGCTTACCACCTGAAAATGGATGGTTCCACGGCGGCGCGCGCCCCGCCGGTGCGCACTCGTCTCCTTCTTCTCATCGGTCGAATTGGTGGGCGGGCCTGCGGGAAGTTTTCGGCTAAAACCCGATGAATAAGGCCGGGCAAGATGCGCAAGTCTTAACGATCGTATTGAGCTTGGTGCAGCATTTTTCATCTTGTTCCTATGCTCCGCGTGGGAACGAGAGGGGACGCATGTGTTCCAAGCCCATTGATTTCATGCGGTTTTGCGGCTAAAATTATAGCTTGCCGGCTTTTTCCCTTCCCTCGATGAAAGGACCACGTCATGCCTGGAATTAGAATGATCTTGTTTTTGCTTTCACTTTTACCATGTGGATTCGCCTGCGCCGCCGGCGATCGGCAGCGCGAGATTACCGATCCGGCCGAAGCCGCCAAAGACCCCGACTTTGCGGTTCAAGGGGAATACATAGGCGAGGGGTTATGGTCGGACGGAGAGAACGTCAAGGTCGGGGCGCAAGTGATTGCCCGAGGCAATGGGCAATTCGACGTGGTGGCTACCAGAGGCGGCCTGCCCGGCGACGGTTGGAAGCGCGGCGAACCTCGCTTCACGCTTAGCGGAAAACGAGACGGCGAGATTACGAAGCTTTCCGGCCAAGATTTTTCGGGCAAGATCGACGGCCCCGCGATGACCATCGCCGGCGGCGGCGACAAAGTCGAGTTGAAGTTGAAGCGGACGGTGCGTCATAGCCCGACCGAAGGCGCCAAGCCGCCCGAGGGGGCCGTGGTCCTGTTCGACGGCACGACCGCCGAGAACTTCATTCACGGCAGGATGTCGAAAGATAATAACCTGATGTCTGAGGCCACCACGAAGCGCGCTTTCGGCGACTACATGTTGCACATCGAGTTCCGTTTGTCGTACATGCCCACCGCGCGGGGTCAGGACCGGAGCAACAGCGGCCTCTACCTGCACGACTGTTACGAGATGCAGGTGCTCGACTCGTTCGGTCTGGAGGGGGAGAACAACGAGTGCGGCGGCTTCTACCAGTTGCGCAAGCCGGACGTGAATATGTGCTTCCCGCCGCTTTGCTGGCAGACCTACGACGTGGAGTTCATCGCCCCGAGATACCAGGACGGCAAGAAGGTCGCCGACGTCCGGATCGAGGTGCGGCACAACGGCGTGCTAATCCACCCGTGGTTCGATCTGACGAATGACACTCCGGGCCGTCAGGCGGAAGGCCCCGCCCCGCGCCCCTTCTATCTTCAAGGCCACGGCAACAAGGTCCAGTATCGCAACATCTGGGTTAAGGAGAAGAAGGAGAAGAATGACGATCGATAAACGGTTTTCCTGGTTCCCGCGCTCCGCGTGGGAACCCGCGTTTACCGACGCTCTGCGTCGGTGACGGCGACGCGGAACGTCGCGGGTAGTGCGTTCCCACGGAGGACCGTGGGAACGAGGGCTTCGTTGCGCTGGAATGAAAGTCAAATAGTGAAACACAACACAATCAGGAAATATACCGACATCGTAATGTTCCTCGCGATGTGTTTCCTCGTAGGAACGGGACTGATGATGCAATATCGCCTGGTTCCGTGCCCTCGCGGCGGACACGGGCTGACGATGCTCGGGCTTGACCGTCACGAGTGGGGGCACTATCACCTCTGGGCCGCCTATCTGCTGATATTCCTCGTCGCGGTTCACATCGTACTCAATTTCGCCTTCGTCAAGAACGTCATCGCCTCGAAGCGAAACTGGATGCTGATCCTCCTCGGACTGGCCGGACTGATTATCTTGCTGGTGTTTCTGCTCGTTCCCATTGAACGCACCGAAGGCGAAGGCCACGGCGGCGGACACGGGGAAGGACGCGGGGAAGGACGCGGGGAAGGACGCGGGGAAGGACACGGGGAAGGACGCGGGGAAGGACGCGGGGAAGGACGCGGGGAAGGACACGGCCGAGGTCGGATTGGTTCGAGCAGGTAAAGCCGCATCGGCGCAGCACGAACGTCTCATAATCCCCTCGGGGACGATGAGTACGGCTACGCTACTCCAAGCCGCCCCTACTCAGACCGGGGTGACGGAGACCGCGCGCGGTCCCTTGTCTCGCCCACGGTCGTCGGGGTCGGTGGCGACCTCGTAGGTTACCGGCTGGCCTTCCTTCAATTCGTCGAACTTGTTGTCGGCCACCACCGAGTGATGGAAGAAGACGTCTCCGCCGGCGCCCGAAATGAACCCGAAACCCCGGTCCGAGGCAAGTTTTTTGATGGTACCTTGCGGCATCGCAACCACTCCTCACAAAACGTACTTTTTTCTTGTATTGGCCCCTATAGCCGGACAGCCGTTGTCTGTCGGCCGTGGGGCATTACCCTCCTCTGAACCACCCAAAACCACCATGATGTTACCAGCAAGTCGATGTATGAGCAAGGGTTGCGGGCAGGGGTTGACGCGGACAATCGCACCCAACTGGGGAGGTTGATGCCCGTGGCCAATTGCCGGGTATTTTTGCCCCATTTAGCCCGCCGTGAATACACGGCCATTTAGCCCGCCGTGAATACACGGCCATTTAGCCCGCCGTGAATACACGGCGGGGAGAGGTGAGAGCATTCCGCGCACCTGTGCCCCGGGTGTATTCACCCGGGGCTAAATGCCGACTATCCGGGGCTAAATGCCGACTATTCGAGCCTACCTCCCGGACAACGCCGCGCTACCGAAAATCCCGCACGGCTTCGTAGAGGGCCAGCAGGTTTTCGGCCGGGGGGCCGACCTGGACGTTGTGGACCGTGTTGAAGACGAACCCGCCGCGAGGGGCGAAAATTTCGATCCGCTCGCGAACCTGCTCTCGAATCTCCTCGGGCGTGCCGAAGGGGAGGGTCTTCTGCGTGTCCACGCCGCCGCCCCAGAAGGTGATTTTATCGCCGAACTGATCCTTGAGCGTCCGCGGGTCCATGCCGGCGGCCGAACACTGCACCGGATTGAGGACGTCGAACCCGGCCTCGATGATGTCGGGCAGCAAGGCGATAATCGAGCCGCAGGTGTGAATGAACGTCTTCCACGGCGTGTGTTCGTGAATCCAATCGTTCACTTGGGCGTGGAACGGCTGATACAGTTTTCGGTAGCTGGCCGGACTGATGAACGGTCCGGTCTGCGTGCCGAAATCGGTGCCGGTCAGAAACGTCACCGAGACGCGGTCGCCCACCGCGTCGTAAATCCTCGCCAGGTTTTTCAGGGCGATGTCGCACTGGCGGGTGAACAACTCGTAGATGTAATCGAACCGAGTGACGGTGCTCATGTACCATTCGGCGATGTCGCGGATGCCCTTGGGGTTCCGCAGCCAGGGGGCGGGGACCAGCGCGATGTCGCCGAAGGCCGTGCCGCCGAAATTGGCCACGATCGCCCGATCACTCTCGCGCCGCAGCCGGTCGGCCTCGCCGGCGAAGTGCTGGAGCAGATCGTCGGAGATCGGGCCGTACTCCTCCAGGTTGTCCTCGACGTTGAGCTTCTCGTCGTCGATCGGCTCCTGGCGGACGATGGTGTCGAAGTAGAACCCGCCCTTGGGCATCCGGCCGCTCGGGGCCAACGACCGGTCGTCCTCGGGATACATGAGGACGTCGCCGTTCGGTTCCGGCTCGGTGTTGAATCCGCCGGGGACCAGCACCGGCGTGCCGTCGAAGGTGGTCCACGGTTTCCAATTGTCGTATTGGAAGCCGAAGAACGACTTGGCGCCTCCCAAACCGACGGTGTCCACCCCCAGCACGTCGAGCAGATCTGGGGCGATTTCGCCGAGCATCTGGTAGGCCTCGACCACTTTCACCGGCGTGCCGGGCGGATCGAGCTTCAGTGCCTGACGGAGCCGGTACACGCTGCTGACGTGCATGCCCGAGGTCGAAGTGGCGCCGAGGTCCAGGGGAACGCGGTCCGGCTGTTGGTGTTTCAGGGCGGTTTCGACGCGTTGACGGGAGTTCATGGGCTAGTGAATAGTGGATAGTGGATAGTGGATAGTGGATAGTAAAGGACAAACGACCGGCGAGGGCGAAATTCTAAACGCCGTAGTAAGGTCCGTCAATATGCCGCGTGTTCCAGGGCGGCGGCCACGTAGGCCTCGACGTTCTCCGGCGGAGTGCCGTATTCGAGGAAATCGACCGGCTGGAGAATGAACCCGCCGCCCGGTTTGCCGACAAGGATGGCTTGTTCCGTCGCCCGTCGCACCTGATCCACGCTCCCCTTTTGCAGAACGTTCACCTGGTCGATGCCGCTGAGGATGACGTAGCGGCCGTCGACGATGGATTTCGCGCGGGCGAGGTCCGCGTCGCCCAACGGCGGCGGCGAGAACGGCTCGACCACGCACACGCCGAGGTCCACGTAGGACTCGACCAGGTTCATTATCTGGCCGCAGTTGTGGTACATTGCCGGCGTGCCGTTTTGCTGCACGAAGGAAATGTACTCCCGCTCGAACGGGAGGATGTAGCGGTCGTAAGTTTTTTTGCCGAGGAAGCCGCCGGGGACGTTGCCCCCCACGCAATGCACGTCCACGCCGGCCTCGTCCATCGCCCGGGCGTAGCCCAGAATCCGGTCCATGGCGAACCGCATCAGGCGATCGTAAAAGTCGTAGTCCGTCAGAAAAAGGCTGTACAACTCGTCGTGGTCGATCAGCAGCGAGGCGTTGTTGAACGGTCCGTGAGGCGCCCAGGAGCCGACGATTCCGTCGTCGCCCAACGCCGCCTTGATCCGCTCGACGCGCCGTTTGGCGTTTTGCTTGAACGACTCCGGCATGGGCGGCTCGTGCTTGACGGCGATCTCCAGGTCGGCGGGCGTTTTGATCGGCTTCTTCGTGCAGGCGTAGACGAAGGTGCCCGGCCGCTGCTGGTTGCGCGAGAACTCTTGTGTGAGCGTGCCGTCGGGAGTGCGAATGGTCGATTTCCAGACGGTGGTGTCGCCGCGCTGCGACTCCTCGGTGTGGACTTCCCAACGGTCGGTCTGTTGAGAGACGTTCAGCCCGCCCATGTGGATCGAGAGCGGATCGTTCAGCCCGAAGAGCATTCGGACGAAGATATCGACGCCGAACTGCCGTTGAATCTCGATGACTTTCAACTGCAACGTCTCGAAATCCCAGGGATCGACGCCGGGGCAAAGTTGGTTAAGGAAATGGCCTTGATCGCAGATGAATAGCGTCACGGGCACTCGGTCCGGCATTTTGCCGTCGAGGACCGCCAGGAATCGTTCGCGGGAGTTCATTTTGGGAATCTTGCGTTGTAGTATGCTCACGCCGGTCTCGTTCTTGATGGGAGACCGCGGCTATTGTAATTCCGTTAGCTCAACAATGAAAGTGGGCGGTATGTCTCCGCATCGCCCCGGGTTGGACGAACGGCGCGGTCTTTGGACCGAAACGTTCTACCGGCGCCTCTTGTCAAGCACCACCGTTTGTGGATAGCATGGGCGAAGTAATTCACCATGCTAATGGAGCAAACGCAATGGCGATTCCTTCCGAACCGGCCCCGTTCCGCCCCCGATACAACATGAGATACGTCTGGGCGATTTCGCTCGTGGCAGCCCTGGGGGGGCTGATGTTCGGCTACGACTGGATCGTCATCGGCGGCACAAAGCCGTTTTACGAGCGGCTTTTCTCCCTGACTACCGGCTGGGAGCAGGGCTGGGCAATGGCCAGCGCGCTGCTCGGCTGTCTGATCGGGGCCGTGCTTTCCGGTGCGCTGAGCGATCGCTTCGGCCGCAAACGGCTCTTAATCCTCGCCGCGCTGGTGTTCGTGGTCTCCGCGCTGGGCACCGCGATGGTCGACACATTTTGGGCGTTCAACGTCTGGCGAATCGCCGGCGGGGTAGCCATCGGGCTGGCCTCGATCCTCTCGCCGATGTACATCGCCGAAGTAGCGCCCGCGGCCGTCCGCGGCAGATTGGTGGCCATGAACCAATTGACCATCGTGTTGGGAATCCTGTTGGCGCAGGTAGCAAACTTCGGCATCGACCAAATCACACGCAACGCCGATATGAGAATGCTTGCCGAGGCCCCGGTTTCTGAATCGGGATGGAACGCGGCCCGAGTCGCCGAGGAGCTTGCCTGGCAGGTCAAGGAAAAGGATCGCCGGCAGTTTATCGAGGAGTTCACCGATCTGGCCGCCGGCCGCTCGGGAAAACTGGACTACGAAGGCACCGCCGCAATCGTCAAGGGAATTTATACGGAGCAGGCAAAGACCCCCGTTAACACCGACGACAAACTGGTGCTGGAAGTGGTCGGACGCGAAATGACTCCGCTGAACGTCACGTCCGGCTGGCGGTGGATGTTCGGAGTGACCGCATTGCCGGCGAGTCTGTTTTTCGTGCTGATGTTTTTCGTCCCCGAAAGTCCGCGGTGGCTGGTCAAGAACGGCCGCTCGCCCCAGGCCCGCGCGGTGCTGACGCGGATCGGCGGCCGTGAGTTCGCCGATCGGGAAACGGCCAGCATCGAGGAGACGTTGGTCGGCGAGATCGAGAAAGTGAACTTTCGGGACCTGTTGGAGCCGAAGCTGCGGTGGATTATTACCGTCGGCGTCATTTTTGCGATCCTCCAGCAATGGTGCGGCATGAACGTGATCTTCTACTACGCCGCCGATCTGTTCCGCGCCGCCGGCTACACGGTCTCCGCGGCGCTGTTCAACATCGTGATTATCGGCGCGGTGAACCTCACGTTCACGGTGGTCGCGCTGGCTTGCGTCGATCGTTTTGGGCGTCGGATCCTCATGTTGATCGGCTTTGCCGGCCTGGCACTGCTGCACTTCTTGATCGGCGCCGGCTTCCTCACCGGATTCACCGGAATCTTCATACTCGTGCTAATGTTGGCGGCGATCGGCTTATACGGCCTCTCGCTGGCGCCGGTCACTTGGGTAGTCCTCTCGGAAATCTTTCCCAACCGGATCCGCGGGGCGGCGATGTCCATTTCAGTATTCTCCCTTTGGTCGGCGTGCTTCATACTGACCTTCACTTTCCCCTTGTTGAAAGAAGGGATCGGTGCGGGTTTTACTTTCTGGATTTACGGCGCGGTCTGCACCATGGGACTTGTGTTCTGCGCCAAGTTCCTACCGGAAACCAAAGGGAAGACCCTGGAAGAGATCGAGAAGGAATTGGTGGATTGAACGCCCCGCCGCAGGGTCGTTTGGGTGTTCTCAGTTAGGATCTGAAAATGAATAACGTGTGCAATTCTGTAGGACGGATTTCCCAATCCGTCCCCGAAAACTGGACGGATTAGGAAATCCGTCCTAGTGCGCTTGTAAGTGTATCGAATCAGCAGGGTGGGAGTCCCTGTCGAAGTTGGGTCTGAACTTTGTAACCAATAGTAACTGCGTCCTCGTGAGAGGGGGTGGAGAGCAACTGGAGGTGAATGACTGGTCCGCAGG
>JAHIKV010000016.1 GCA_018897395.1 Planctomycetota bacterium
CTTGATCCCAAAGCGGGAACCGCTCGGCAAGGAAGGCCTCGTATGTTGTGGCAATATAGGACAAGGAAGGTCCTCACCACAACACCAATTTCTCTTTGCACGCCCGGAAGTGTATCAAAACCGACCCGCGGCGTCCACCGTCGTTGTCTGCGCCCGCAGCACTTCATGGCCAACGGCAGGTTTTTCTGTCTAACTCTCACCGTGGCAACTTGTTACAATTCACGTGCTGATTCAACAGTGCCATTCCGCTCTGACCCCAAGAACCATGACCCCAAGAACCAGACCAAGAACCAAGAACCCCGCTAGCCCGGATTATTCATGGGATGCTGAGAACCCATGAATTACCGATGCTGCGAAATACATAGTGCCTTTGAGGGGCTTGAATCCAATGGTATTTCTACAAACGACTTACGACGGCACTATGCCTTTTTATGAATAAGTCGGGCTAGTGATCGACGGCAAGAAGATGATATAGCCCGCGTTTTCGCATTTCTTGTTCCATCTACAAGCCGTTCTGCATACCCTGCCCGGCAGTTTTGCGGAAATTGTGGGCAGTGGCGAGGGGGCTTGCTTCACCGCCTTTCGTGTGTCACAATAGACAAGCTGCGATGGCTATTCGGGCCGTTGCATAATCGACACACACCTCATATCTGGACTGGAGAAGGACAGCATGGGCCGCTCGATTTTCTGTCGGCATCTTTGCCTGGTTGCATTGGCGTTGTGGGCTACATCGGTGCTTGCCGCCGATTCCGCCTCTGATAAAGCGGATAAAGCAGAAAAGAAGGACGAGAAGAAACCGGCCGCCGCCGCGCCGGCCACCAAGACGGTCGAAAAGGGGCCGTTTCGGATCGTCGTCGAACTAGAGGGCGTTTTCGAGGGTGAAAGAGCTTACGAGATACTCCTTTCGCCGGAAGAGTGGTCGAAGCTGACGGTCCTCAGCGCCGCGCCGCACGGTATCCATGTGCGTAAGGGGGGCGTGATTCTCGAGTTTGAGACCGACAAGCTCGACCGCGTCATTGCCGACCTGCGCGCCGAAGGGAAACTCTCCGAAGTGGCGGTCCATCAGGCGGAAGAGCATTTGCAGGTGCTGGAGAAGATCACGCCGATGAATCTCGAGTCGAGCCGGCGGGCCGCGAAGGTGGCCGAGGAAGACCGGGAGTTTTTCTTCCGCGTCGCCCGCCCGTTGAGCCTGAAGGCGGTGGAGTTCGGTCTGAAGATGGCCAAGGCGATGCGGGAATACCAGGAGGAAGAGATGCGCCAGTTGGAGAAAATGTATAAGGCCGACGACATCACCGAGGAGACCGAGGAGATCGTGTTGAAGCGGGCGCGCGATGCTTTGGAACGGGCGAAATTCGCGGCTGAAGTCGCCGAGATCAACCATGACTTCGCCATGCGGTTCGCCATCCCGCGCAATGAGGAACAAGTAAAGGAATCGACAAGGCGGTCGGTTTTGGAATGGGAGAAGAACGAAGCGGAACTTCCATTGGCGTTGCATAAACAGAGTTTGGAGTTGGAGAAGCTGCGGCAGGAGCGGAGAAAATCCGAGGAAAAACTGGAAAAACTGCTGGCCGACCGCGAAAGGATGACGGTCCGCTCACCGGCCGACGGGATCGTGTATTACGGCCGACTCACCCGCGGCACGCCGGCCGATACGGCCGCGATGGAGAACATGCTCCGCCCCCACGGCACGGTCCCACCGAACCAGGTGGTGATGACCGTGGTTTCGCCGCGGCCGATGTGCATCCGCGCGACGGTTCCCGAAAAGTATTTGCACGATCTTCGGCCGGGTCTGAAGGGGACCGCCGGTCCCACCGGTTACCCCGACTTGCGTCTTCCGGTGGAGGTCGATCGGGTCGGCGACATTCCGATCGCGCCGGAGAAGTTCGACGGGTGGCTGACGGTCCATCTTAAGGGCAAATCAAAGCTGTTGATGCCCGGCATGACCTGCAAGGTGAAACTGGTTCCGTATTTTAAGCGGGACGCGATTTGCGTGCCGCCGAAGGTCATCGTGACCGACGAACTGGACGATCGGAAACAGTCGGTCGAAGTGCTTGGCGAGGACGGCAAGCCGAAGACCCGCCCCGTGACCGTCGGCCGTAGGACCGACAATCAGGTCGAGATACTCAAGGGATTGAAGGAGGGCGAGAAGGTCGTTCTCGAACCATCGAAGGACAAGGAGTGAGAAGGACGGAGAATATGCGATCAAAGTGTAGCGGGCGGGCTTGCCCGCCGTGTATTCGAATTCGATGGATCATCTTGTCGGCCGTGGCGATTGCGTGTCTTCCGGCGTCGGCCGCCGAGGCGCCGCCGCGCCCGCCGGCGTTGGCCGTGATTGGGCCGAAGCCGAGACGGATCGAGCCGCCGACGGCCGAGCAAATCGAGGAGACGATCCGCCGCGGCGTGGAGTTTCTGCTGAAGCGGCAGAACAAGGACGGCTCGTGGGGATCGGTGAATATCACCAGGCCCGGGGATATCTACGCGCCGGTGCCGGGCGCGCATCACGCTTTTCGGGGCGCGGTCACCGCGCTATGCGTTTCGGCGCTGATCGAAGCCGGCGGCGACGATCCGAAAGTCGCCCGGGCGCTGGATCGCGGCGAGGCCTGGATGTTCGAGCGCCTGCCCGGGGTGCGCCGTGCCACGCCGGACTGCTTCTACAACACCTGGGCGCACGCCTATGCGATCCAAGCCTTGACGCGGATGCTGGGCCGAAAGCCCGACGACGCGGATCGCCGTCGGCGGATTCTCGCGCTGATGGAGCACCAGATCGGCATGCTCGATCGGTACGAGGTCATCGACGGCGGCTGGGCTTACTACGATTTCGTGGCCCAGACGCGCAAACCGAGCGACTCGTCGTTCAGCTTCGTCACGGCTGCGGTGTTGGTGGCCCTGCACGACGCCAAGCAGGCGGGCGCGGAAGTGCCCGAGCGGCTGATCGAGCGGGCGACCGCGTCGATTCGCCGACAGCGCAAGCCCGACTTCTCCGTTTTGTATGGCGAGCACCACAAGTACAAGCCGATGTATCTGATCAACCGCCCGGCGGGCAGCCTGGGCCGCTCGCAAGCCTGCAATCTGGCGATGCGCCTCTGGGGCGACCAACTCGTGACCGACGACGTGCTGAAAACCTGGCTCGATCGGCTGTTCGCCCGCAACGGATGGCTCGACATCGGCCGGAAGCGCCCCATTCCGCACGAGTCTTGGTTCGCCGTGGCCGGCTACTTCTTCTACTTCGGCCACTATTACGCGGCATTGTGCATCGAGCAGCTCCCCGCGGACCAACGCGCGCCGTTTCAGGATCACATGGCGAAAATCCTGATTAACTTGCAGGAGAAGGACGGGTCGTGGTGGGACTATCCGCTGTACGACTACCATCAGCAATACGGGACGGCGATGGCGCTGATGGCGCTGCAGCGCACGCTAACCGGCCGCTGAAGCGGCCGGCCCTCGTGCGGGCCGTTCAACCGGCCGCTGAAGCGGCCGGCCCTCGTGCGGGTTTTTGCGTGAAAGGGCTGGCCGCTTTAGCGGCCGGTGGCGTCGCGGTCCCGATAGCGTTTGTACGGAACTCCCTCCAAAAACGCTTTCAATTCCAAGGCCCTACGAATGCCGGCCTCCAAGTCGACGTTGACGTGCGTGTGGAGGTACTCGCGCCAGTCGCGGCACAGGCCGTGTCGAACGCTCTGCGTTAGAGTATAGCGATAGGCCAAACGGCACTGCCCGTTCATCGCGGATGCAACCGTCAAAATAGTTCTCGCAGCCCGGATTGCCCCAGAACGGCTTTCGGCGCTCCGGCAGCAAGTCGTTGACCAGTTTGGCCACCGACCCGTGTATCCGCTGCATCATGATTCCCAATTTATCCCCTGCCTTGCAGTAGCCAAGCGAATGATAGTGATTATTGACGATGGAAGTGACCCAAGGCGTGAACAGGGCCTCGCGGGTGTAGAAGTTGAAGCGGTCCCAGAAGACGGCCTTCGCTTCCTCCGAGGCGAAGGCGGGGAAGCGGTCCCAGCAGCGGGCCGTGAGGAAATACACCTGGTTGTCGCGGTACCAGTGCTCGAAACGGTGTTGACCCTTGTAGACCGGACCTCTGACGTGACGGGTCTTGCGGGTCCAGGAACTCATAATGGAATCTCTCGAGATCGACTCAACTCAGACTGGCCGCTTCAGCGGCCAGCCTTCTTTCTGCGGGTTCCACTGGCCGCTGAAGCGGCCAGCCCCCTGTATCACTGTATCATAAGGGCTGGCCGCTTTAGCGGCCAGTGGGTTGATTTATACCACGATACCACGAATGAGTTAAAATATGGTTGAAAGGAGCCATGGATATGTCCATTACACGAAGGTCTTTCATTCAAGGGACTTCCGCCGCGGTCGCCTCGTTCGGCTTGCCGTTGGTGGTTCCGCGGCGGGTGTTTGGGGCCAACAATGAGATCCGCATCGCCGTGGTGGGATGTGGCGTCCGCGGCGGGGTTCATATCAACCTCTTCGGGCGCCGGCAAGGCGTGCGCATCGTGGCCGTCTGCGATCCCGACCGCCAACGCCTGCAAGCGGCCGCCGAGAGCGTCGAAAAGAAATTCGGGAACAAGCCGGAAGCGGTCGCCGACGTGCGGCGGCTGATGGATCGCAAGGATTTCGACGTCCTTTCGGTGGCCACGTTGCAGTACTGGCACTCGTTGCCGGTGATTTGGGCCTGCCAGACCGGCCGCCACGTGTACGTCGAGAAGCCCCTGGCGCATTTCATTTGGGAAGGCCGGCAGATGGTCAATGCGGCTCGCAAGTACGACCGCTTGGTCGAAGTCGGTCTCCAGAGCCGATCCCGGGATACCGACCGGCAAGCGGACGAGTACATCAAGTCGGGCCAACTGGGAAAGATTCAGTACATCGTATGCTTCGCCAATAAGGCGCGGACCTCGATCGGCAAGCGGTCCACGCCGCTGCCGATCCCCGAGACGCTGGACTACGATCTGTGGTGCGGCCCGGCCCGGAAAGGGCCTATCTATCGCGATCGCATCCAATACGATTGCAGCTTCACCTGGAACATGGGCGATGGCGAGTCGTGCAATCAAGGAGTCCACGAGATCGACATCGCGCGGCGGTTGTTGGGCGAGACGGGGCTGCCCCGCCGGGTGATGAGCGTCGGAGGCCGATTCGTCTTCAACGACGCCGGCGACGTGCCCGAGGTGAAAATCTAGTGGTCTGTCCAAGTTGAAATTACGGGTGCCACGGTTGGCTTGTCCAACCGTGTTTCCGGCACTGCTGGACAAGCCAGCAGTGGCACCCAACGTGTAAAGTCGAGATGGACAGACCACTACGTTCTGCCGTCAGTGACCCGTACCGGAGTCGAACCGGTCTTGCCGCCTTGAAGGGACGGTGTCCTCGAACCGATAGACGAACGGGCCTTCTCGGCGCATATTTTCCACGCAGTTGACGCATCTGGGCGTGCGCACCATTGACGCAGTGGGGCGGGCGGTGCTCGAATCCGCGTCCCCTGGTTTTCAGCCAGGTGCTACACCATCTCAGCTACCGACCCAACAAAAAAAAGCCCGAGGTCGTTGTGACACCGGGCTTTCGGTATTCTTTCGGAATATGTGCGGCCGAGTGTCACATGCGCAATGGATATGACGGGCATCGATTCGCCGATTGATCGGCGAATGTACCCGCCATTCTGCGCTGTTCGTGACTCAGCCGTATCGAAGTCATCGTACTCTCTCGGGCAAACTGTTAAAGGCCCGCACACTTGCGAACCTTCTGCTACGCTATGCTATCGTATAGACCGTATAGACGCTGTCAAGCCTGAAATGGTTCTCAAAAAAATTCCATCGAGATCGTTAAATCCCTCCCGTTTTCCCATGTCTTAGACGCCTCAATATTAGCATTTCTCGTGGGCCACCGACCAATCCGATCAACTCGGCCGGCATATTTTACCCAACCGTAAGATGTTGACGGTTTTGCACTACTCCGATGGTCCGCCTCCATGCCGGCTGAACCCCTGGCCGTCCGGAGGCCGATGGAGTGAAAGGCAACTCCATTCACCCCGAGGCCCCGCCTGATGGACACCCAAGCCGCGCAACTAGACCTGCTGAAGGAATTGGAGTTCAGACACGAGGAGTTGATCGTTCAGCTCGACGAGTTGGACAAACGGGTCGAAAAAACCTTGGCCGAGTGCCAGGTGTATCGCATCGCTCCCTCGAAATCCGATTGACTCCCCTGCGCGGACGTTGCCCGATGTCTCCCTAGCACTGCAACACTGCCGGACAAGCCAGCAGCGTCGCCCGCGCGATCACGGCAGGGGTGTTTAGCTCCCACTTGCGGCGTAGTGAGTTTCCGCCTAAAATGGCAGTATAGGGGAACTGTGTTCCAGTGCAGCGTTTTTTTCGGCATCCGGGTGCTTGCCACAGAAGACCGCGAAAACGGGAACTCATTTTATGAGCGTTCAAGAGCTTGAGTCGGCGGTTGCGCGGCTTTCGGCCGCCGAGCTTGCCGCTTTTTCGCAGTGGTTCGAGGAGTTCGTTGCCCAGGCGTGGGACGCGCAGTTGGAGTCCGACGTACGCGCCGGCAAACTCGACCATCTCGCCAAGCAAGCCGACGAAAATTTCGAGTCTGGTCGTTGCACTCCGCTGTGAACCATTTTGCCACGCCCGAGTTTTGGCTCTACTATCGCCGGCTCCCGCCGGAGATTCGGGAATTGGCCGACAAGAGCTTTAAGTTGCTCCGTGCCGATCCGCGACACCCTTCGATCCGCTTGAAGAAGACGGGGATTTTTTGGTCGGCTCGAATAGGGTTGCGGTATCGGGCCTTGGCAAAGGAACGGAGCGAAGGCTTGGTCTGGTTCTGGATCGGCAGGCACGATAAATACGACGAGATTCTAAAGTCATAGAATGTGTGCTATTGACTGAATGTGAAGTGCTACCGGTTGTGGTGCGTTTCACGCACCCTACAAAACCTCTTCGCGTGGGAACGAGGGTGCGGGGCTTGCGGCCGACTATCGCGTGGGACGCCGCCAATTGGACTGCGGCATCGGGCGGCGCGAGGTCGCGGCCGCCTGGGACGACGACGCCGGCGGCTGGAAGTTCGGATCGGCAAGGTCCACCACCGGCGCGCCGGGGTATTCCGGCATCGACCACAGCGCCGCGGTGTTGCCCGACAGTCGGTTGATCTCCACGTTGCCCAGATTGATCCGCATCGACGTTTGGGCCGGGGGGCAGTTGATCCGCACGACCGTGGGCATTACCAGGCCGCTCAGCGGATCGCGGCGATGTCCGCCGGCGACCGAGCTGGCCAGCAGCCGACGTTGGGCGTCGAACAGGTGCTGTTCGAGAATCCAACCTTGCGAACCGTCGATGATCGTGATCTTGGTCATCGGTCCCTCGGGCGTGTTGCGGATGGTGTCGATCCGCAGCCGGTCGTTGGATAAGGGGGACGGTCCCTGGTGCGGCAAGGCCGGGTCCAACTCCGCCACGCCCAACGCTTCGATCAGCCACTCCGGATCGATGGGCATTGCCCGCAACGCCTCGCTGGCGGCGATCCGGTCGTGGCGGCAGTAGTAGACCGCCGGCGGCTGGTTCCGCCGCACCCAGAACCAAAACAGCTCGTCGTTGCTGCCGAGGTCGAACTCCGCCCCGGTCAGCCCGGTCTCGGCTCGCAATCGCAACCGCC
This sequence comes from Planctomycetota bacterium, assembly GCA_018897395.1. Lineage (GTDB taxonomy): Bacteria > Planctomycetota > Planctomycetia > Pirellulales > Thermoguttaceae > JAHIKV01. Next base: position 7,648 of record JAHIKV010000016.1, read on the forward strand.
GCGGCCGCTCGAAGGCCACGCCGGCCCTCAGCGAGGGGAAGCCCGGCCCGTCGATCGAAGCCCGGGAACTCGAAAACGACTGTATCCGCGAGTTGTTCCGGTTCACCACCTCGATGACTTGCTCCAACGTCGGCGAAGGGGGCAGCAGCCGCGGCTGCGGCATGGGCGGCGGATATTTCGCCCACGGAAATGTTTTGCAGCCCACTCCGGTCACCGCCAACAATACCAGCATCAGAATCGCGACCGCGTGGTTCATGTTCCGGCGTATCGTCCATCCATAGTGATTCATAGTGTATCGTGCCGTTGGATTTGTCGTAAGGAAATGACCGAAAACAACCACTTGCGGTTTCGCATCCGACGTCGTTCTTAATCCGTCATCCCTAATCCCTAATCCCTAATCCCTAATCCCTAATCCCTCCTCGCGGCTACCGCAGCAGCGCGGCAAGCTCTTCCTGAATCCGATCGATTCGCGGCGGCGCCGGCACGACCGCCGGAACTTCGTACATCGCGTCGCGGCGTGGGCAATGCACCACCAGCACTTCCAAGCCGTTCGGATCGAGTTTCTCCTCCTCCACCCGGAACACCCTGCGGCGGACCAACAGCAGCGTCAGCACGTAGCGCATGTCTTGCTTGTCGGATTGGTCGGCCAGCCGGTCCCAGAAGTCGAGCATTACGTCGTTCGGGGCCCAATGTTTTATGTTGGCGTTGCGCTGCGGCAGGCGCGATTTCCACCAGCCGACGGCCGTCTCCGGCGGACCCGGCCACGCATCGGCCGCATAGTCGTACCGCTTCAGCTCGGCGCCCTCGACAACCAACACGGAGTAATACTCCTCGCCCGGCGCGAACTCGCGGCCGGACGTCGAGCAACGTCGAGCGCAGTGTTGAACCTCGTATTCCATCCGGTCAAATAACATAATTGAGGGAGTCCGGGAATTTTTTCTTTAGCCCGCCGTGAATACCATTTAGCCCGCCGTGAATACCATTTAGCCCGCCGTGAATACCATTTAGCCCGCCGTGAATACCATTTAGCCCGCCGTGAATACACGGCGGGGAAGAGTGGTTTTTCGCACCAGACCGTGCCCCGGGTGTATTCACCCGGGACTAAATAGCTGTTTTATCGGGCCAATTCCCGGACTCCCTCATACAAGTGACAAATCGGAACAGACCGTGGGGTGTCGAAGGGTATCTAAAAGGCAGGTTCGCGGCAAGGCTCATTATTGATCCAACGCGGGAAGCCGGTTGATGCCTGCCCCCCGACCCCCGACCCCCGACCCCCGACCACTGACCACTGACCGCCGATTTTCGGGCGGGAAAAGCGGTTTTTGCGTCCGCACCTGGGGCGAGCGAAAAACCCCTCGATCGCGGCGGCCAGAAAACAGCCTTTTTTAAGGCGTTTCCGGCTGGTAGAATGAGGCTGTTGCTCATACCCCATCGGCTGGGGCCGGCAAAATGTTTTCGGTCGTCTCGCCGCAAGACCATGAGCGACAACAGTTTACCGTCGATTTTCCGGCTTGAATTTAGTGGGAAAACGAACCCGATTTCGCCATTTAATTCTTACGACGATTCGCCGAGGGCCGGCGATGCGTTCAAACCGCTTAAAACAAGGGCTATTCATTTCGCTTTTGCGACTGCGCTATAGTCGTAAGCACAGTTTAGCGCCAGGTTGATCAACCTGATGCGCCAGGTTAATCAACCTGGGGGCGCGGGGTTAAATTGACCCCTAAAACGCCGCTCGATCGCAATAAACCCACCCGAGATGCGTTCTTGGAATGTGAGCGCAAAATTGTGTGTGCTGGAGCGGGTAGCCCCGATAGCTCGGCTATCGGGGTGCCGCAGGCACGAGAGGAGTTTCGTAGGGTGCGTGCAACGCACCAGTCCGATCACGCTGGGAGTTCTGCCGTGGTGCGTTTCACGCACCCTACATTGCTCAACAACGAATTATCCGCTCTTTCTGCTTCCGGCAATTCTCAGATAGCCATACACCCCGCCCAGCATCGCCAGCCAGGCGGCCCACCCGAAGCCGGTGAACCAGAGTCGTCGAGCAACCGCCGACCGCCGGAGTTGGTCGAGAACGCGGTCCTTTGCCTTGCGGTCGAACTCGAGCAGGACGTGCAGTCTGGTCATCGGTCCGACCGAGTATTGCCCCACTTCCTCCCATTGGTCTTTGACGAGTTGGCGTAGGTAATCGGCGGGCAGGACGATCCGCCGGCGGACCTCTTCGCCAAGACACGCCTCGACGTAGCGGTCGAGGGCTTCCTGGAGGGCCGAGGGGAGTTGGGCGTCGCATTCCGCCCGCGTCGTGTAAGGCCCGACGGCGATGCTCATCCGATAGGCGTCGCCGACCGATCGCGGCGGGGCGTCGATCCAGTCGGGCTGCGCCTCGGCGCGCGCCGCCGCGGGTGAAACCACGGCCAACAGCCCGAAGATACCCAACAGAATTGCCAATATCTTGCTCATATCACCACCGAAATCGCGGTCTGTTTGCCGGTCGCATCCAAGGGGCGGCCAACTGCACCGAAATGGAGATCGTGCCGGCGATCATCGGCAGCTTCGGCTGAGGGAACTGCCACAGATGGGCCACCAGCCCCGCCACGGCGACGCTCAGAAACACCGCCCACGGACTGATCCGCGTCGGCCGCAATGGATCGGCCTGGCGCCACCAGCGCATTACGAGGAACAGGGTGCCGAAGCAGGCGACGTGCGCCATCAACAGCGGCCGGCCGTCCACTGCGTCGTAGAAACTCGGCGGCAGTTTGTAGCCGGGCGGATCGGGGTATCCGGCCGCCGGGGGCAGGCCGGCCATCAAGGCCTCGGACAGTCCGAAGGCGATCGCGCCGACGCACATCCCGAGCACCATCATCAGGAAGCGGCGAAGGACGGGTTCGCCGCGAAAGCCCTCCCAAAACTTCGCCGGGACCAGCACCGCGCATATCCCCGCCGTGCCGACCAGCAGCAGCCAGGCGAACTGCTCCGCCTTCGGGGCGACGGAAGAGATGAAATAGCCTTCGATCAGCACCGCGACCACGCATATAACGGCCGCCGTCAGCGTGCCGACCAGGAGCGAACCGGCAAGCTCGGTGAAGCGTTGGCGCGTCGACTTAACCAGCGCCGCCGGCACGGGTTTCTCGTGCCAACCAAGCCGGCCGTGCCGCCGGCGGACGGCGGGGGACGGCGGCAACCCGACCGGCGGTTCGACGTTGACTTTTCCGGGGGCTGTCAGCCCCCGGCTATTTGTCGAGTTATTGGTGTAGGAAAGCGGGGGCAGGGCCGCGGCCATTTCCGCCGCCGAGCGAAACCGCAACTCCGGGTCTTTTTCCAGGGCCTTGGCGACCACGTCTCGAAAGGGTCGCGGGAGCATCGAGACGTCGGGCTTCGCGGTCAGGTGTTTCATCAACACCTCGCCGACGCTTTCGCCCTCGAAGGGGATCCGGCCGGTAAGCAGCTCATAAAGGATCACGCCCAGGGCGTAGACGTCGATCTCCTTGCCGTATCGTCCGTTGGCCACCTCGGGGGCCATGTAGTGGACGGTGCCGATGCTTTCGGTCTGCCCGCTGCGGCGGCTGCACGAGATGAACTTCGACAGTCCGTAGTCGCCGATTTTCACGATCCCTTCGTCGCGGAAGATGTTGCCCGGCTTCAGATCGCGGTGGACGATGCCGCGCTGGTGCAAATAGGCGACTCCGGCGGCGGCGCCGTGAATCCAAGCCAGGGCCTCGGCCGGCGGCAGGCCGTTGGGGTGATCGGCCAGCACGTCCTCCAGCCCGCGGTCGGCCACGTACTCCATCACCACCCAGGTGTCGCCTCGATCGTCCCGACGGATGTCGTGGATGTCCAACAGGTTGGGGTGTTTCAGGTTTAAGCATTGTCGGATGCCGCGTAGTTCGACGTCGAGGTTGCGGCGGATCAGCTTCAGGGCGACTTCCTTGCCGGCGTCGCTGGCGGCGAAATAGATTTCGCCGAATCCGCCCTGGCCGACGCTTCGCTTGATGGTGTATCCGGCCAAGGGGCGCGTGCCGCCGGCGTAGAGGAAGCGCCCGGCCGGTTGCCTTGCGGCGGCCGATTGATCGGCGGAGTGCGGATTGGCTTCTCGGGCGTTCGGTTTCAAGGTTGGCGCCTGTTGTTGGGCCACGGTTACACTCCCGTATTGTACCGGCCGTCCTGGGGGAAATCTACTTGGTTAGTGGTCAGTGGCTAGTGGTTAGTGGCTAGTGGCTGGAAGTGGAAGCATGGCGATCATCATACGCAAGCCAGGAATTCACGCTTGTTCCCACGCGGAGCGTGGGAACAAGGGAACATTCGCCACTAGCCACTACCCACTAGCCACTGACCACTATCCACTATCCACTACTGCTTCGCCACCTTGATCGCCGGCGGCGTCTTGGGCGCGAAGTGTTCGGCCACTTGCTCGACGATGTCGGCGGGCGTCGCCTGATCGAGCGGGATTTCGTCGTGGTAGTAGACCTCGGCGTTGACCAGTTTTTCGGCCACTTCGAGCCGGCTGCGCAGATTTGCCACCAGTTCCTTGACGCGCCCCAGCCGGCTTTCGTCGAATTGATACTCGCTGGTCGCCTTGGCGGCGGCAATCATCTGCAAGCGGGCTTCAAGGTTCTCGACCTCGACCTGCAACTGACGCTTCGAGGCCAACATGCCTTCGAGCTTCCGCCGGGCGGCCTTCAGACTCTTCTCCCGGGCGTTGCGAATCTCGCTGAAACTGGCCAAGGTGGCCTCGCCGGTCTTGTAGCGCTCGAACCTGCCGGCCAGATCGGCGCGGACCTCGTCCGCCGTGTAGCCGCGCGAGGCATAGACGAAGGTATCCTTGCCGGTGGCCAGGTCGGTATTCAACCGCAGGAGTTGTTCCTTTTCCTTTTCGAGCCGCGCGCGGCACTCGGCGATCTGCTCCTCGAGCCGCGCGACCTCGACCTCTTCCTTGGCGATGACGTGCATGTTTTTTCGGACCTCCGGCACGAGGTCTTGAATCATGCCCCGCGCGCGATCGACCTGGAACTCGATGGGCACGGACTCTCGCGCCGCGTCGGTCACGTAGCCGACCGAGGTGCGGAGATAGCTGAAGGCGTCGCGCCCGACCAGCAGCGCGCCAAGCAGCACCACGCCGCCGCCGATTACCAATACTTTCTTAACCATGACCGGGCCCTCCTAGTTTGGGGTACAATTGAATTCCGCGTTTAGCCGGCGTGCTTGCACGCCGCGAGAACCGCAGTCCGCGCGGCGGACGAGTCCGCCGGCTAAACGGCGGTAAACTTCACCGTCTCTACAAAGGTTTATTCGCCGCCGAGAGGCAAATATTGGGGCAGGTTGCCGAAAACGGTCGCGCGGGCTATAATTTGGGGGGGAGGATGTGATAAATGGACCGGAATCTGCTCTTGCAGCGGATCAAAGACGTACTGCAACCCGCATTCGGCGACCGCTTCCGCGGGGTGGTGTTGTACGGCTCCGAGGCCCGCGGCACGGCCGGCGCCGACAGCGACGTTGACGTTCTCGTGTTGCTTACGGGGCCCATCCAAGTCGGCAAGGACATCAGTGCGACAACACGCGCCATTTATCCATTGATGCTGGAAATGGATCGGATCATTGACGCTACCCCCGCGGACATTCATCATTATGAAGATGAATTGGCCCCCTTGTATCGCAACGCCAAACGAGAAGGCATTCGGGCATGAACTTGTATGCGAAGGATTTCTGGCGCCGGGCGAACCAATCCCTGGCAACGGCTCGCGCCATTGCCGCCTCCGATCCCGACGCCGCTGCATCGCGGGCCTACTACGCGGCTTTCTATGCGGTCTCGGCTCTGTTTGCCCTTGAGTCACGCGAGTTCTCCAAACATTCCGCGGTGGAGTCCGCCGTTCATCGCCATCTGGTGAACGCCGGCCGTTGGCCAACGAACCTTGGCGCGGATTACCATGATTTGCGGGCGCTCCGCGCCATGGGAGACTACGGCCGTTTGGACCACGTTGCCCATGATGCGGCGGAGGAGACCGTGGAGAAGGCCCAACGCATTCTCGAAGCGGTTCAGGAGGCTTGTCCCCAATTGGGCGACTCGCACAAGACACCATGACCGGCGATATGCCGCGAGTCTAGGTTGCTTAACGTGCTTCTTTCTCCAGACCAACTTGTGCAACAGATACACGATTCGCGTGGTCGGATCGTGCTGGCGGCCACCGGCGGGGGTAGCCGGGCTATCGCCGACCTGCTGGAAGTCCCCGGCGGCTCCAAGACGCTACTGGAGGCCGTCGTCCCCTATTCGGCTCCGGCGATGATCGAATGGCTGGGGGGAGTGCCGGACGAGTTCTGCTCGGCTGCGACCGCCCGGGCAATGGCGATGGTCGCCTTCCAGCGGGCGCGTCGATACGAAGAGCCCGTGAGTACCGTGGCGGGAGTGGCCTGCACGGCCAGCCTGGCGTCCGACCGGCCGAAGCGCGGCCCGCACCGCATCCACGTCGCCCTGCAAACCATCGGCGAGACCGCCGTCTGGCACCTGCAATTGCTCAAGCAGCGCCGCAGCCGAGTGGAAGAAGAGCGGTTGGCGGGGCGGCTGCTGCTGAACGCCGTCGCCGCGGCCTGCGACGTTCCCGATCGGCTGAAGCTTGTACTGCTCGAAGGCGAACGGGTCGAGGAGTCGAGCACCCGTGCGCCGGCGGAGTGGCAAGACCTGCTGCTGGGCAATGTCGAGAGCGTCCGCGTCGGCCCGGAGGGCGGACCGCCGCGGCTCGTTTTTCCCGGCGCCTTCAATCCCTTGCACGCCGGCCATCGCCGCATGGTCCAGATTGCTCGGGATATGATGCAGCAGCCGGCGGCCGTGGAAATCTCCATCGTCAACGTCGACAAGCCGCCGCTGGATTACATGGAGATCGAGCGCCGCCTGGGCCAATTTCCGCCGGAGTGGACGATCTATCTCACCCGCGCGGCGAGGTTCGAGGAGAAATCGCGGCTGTTCGCCGGGGCGACGCTCATCGTCGGGGCCGACACTCTGCGGCGGATCGCCTCGCCGCGATACCACGGCGGCGACGCGGCGGCCTGCCGGGAATCGTTGGAGCGGATCGCCGCCAATGGATGCCGGTTCCTGGTATTCGACCGTTGCGAGGACGGCGGCGGGTTCGTCCGCCTGGCCGATCTGGACTTGCCCGACGTGCTTCGCTCTTTATGCCAAGAAGTGTCGCCGGAGGTTTTCCGCGACGACGTTTCCTCGACGGCGCTGCGGAAGTCAGGGGCGGGGTGATAAAGGTCGCTCGGCTATCAGACGGCGCATCTCGGCGGCAAGGAAGAAAGAGCCGGTGACACAGATCAGATCGTCCGGCTGGGCGAGGCGACCGACCGCGTCCCAGGCGTCGGCCGGAGTGGGAGCGATTTCCACCGTTGGTGCGGCAGTTGAACTGCCGCACCAACAGTCAGTTGAACTGCCGCACCAACAGGCAGCCAACTTCCGCAACTCCTCGGGCGGGACGCCGCGCGGATTGTTCAAGTAGCGGGTCAAGATCGCATGGTCAAAGCGGCCGAGCAACGCCCGCCACATGCCGCCGACGTCTTTGTCTTGGGTCGCGGCGAAGACGAGCAATCGCCGGGCGACCGAAAAACTCTCCTCGAGCGCCTCGACCAGCGCCTCGATGGAAGCGACGTTATGGGCGGCGTCGAGCACCACGGCCGGCCGCCGCGCGAGGACTTCCACCCGCGCCGGCCAGACGACCTCGGCCAGACCGCGGCGGATTGCGGTCTCGGGTATCGTCCAACCGCTTAGGCGGAGTTCTTCCACGCCCGCTAGCGCGACGGCCGCGTTGGCGGCCTGGTGCCGGCCGAGCATGGCGAGGGGGATGTTGGGATAATCGACAAGTCGGCCATCGGTGGACGCCGGGCCCCCGGTGTATGACGAACCCCCGGTGTATTCACCGGGGGCTAAATGTCCGGGGGCTAAATGTCCGGGGGCTAAATGGAAGTCGAATCGCGCGGGCGACGGGGCCTTTTCCAGATGACGCGGCGGGTGGTACTCGAAGTCGAAATCGACGCCCAACTGCACCAGCCGGCAGCCGGCGGCCGCGGCGGCGCGACCGATCACTTCGCGCGGCCGTTCGGCGCGGACGCCGCTGATGACCGTCGTGCCGGGCTTGATTATGCCTGCCTTTTCCGCCGCGATGGACTCGAGCGTTTCACCCAACTGCCGGGTGTGGTCGAAGCTGATGCTGGTGATGATCGACAGGCAGGGCGAGCAGACGTTGGTCGAATCGAGCCGGCCGCCAAGCCCCACTTCCAACACGGCTGCTTCAACCTTTCGGATTGCAAAATGCTTCAGCGCCGTCGCGGTGATGATCTCGAAGTAGGTCGGGCCATGTTCGGGCGGATCGCAGCGGGCCGCCGCGCGGTCCATCGCCTCGACCTCCGGCCGAACCAACTCGACCAGCTCGGCATACTCCTCCGGCGGACAAGGCCGGGCATCGACCGCCATCCGCTCCTCGACCCGGTCGAGATGCGGCGAGGTGAACAGTCCGGCGCGATAGCCCGCCGCCGTGAAAATCGCGGCGATCATTGCCGCGGTCGAGCCTTTTCCCTTGGTGCCCGCGACGTGGACGATGGGCATCGACTCTTGCGGGTTGCCGAGCCGCCGGAGCAGTTCCCGCATCCGGTCGAGTTTCAGCGCCTCCTCGGAGTTCGGCA
>JAHIKV010000017.1 GCA_018897395.1 Planctomycetota bacterium
ACTTGACAGCGGCCCATGTCTTGGTCAGTCAATCCTCTCGGAGGTAAAACTATCAACCGGAGAGCCGGATGCGGGAAATCCGCCAGTCCGGTTCGGAGGGAGGGGAGGCCGAACTCAATCGGCCTTCCCTACCCCTATCGCTTGCGAGTACACGGATGGCGGAACTCTCGGTCAGTGAAACGACCACCTTTCGATGGTCTTTGGAAGAGGACGCGGCGCGGTACTCGGCCGCGGGCATACCCGCCATCGGTCTCTGGCGCCACAAACTCTCCGACTGCGGCGTGTCGAAGGCGCGGGACCTCTTGCGCCGCAACCGTCTGAAGGTTTCGCACTTGTTTTGGGCCGGCGGATTCACCGGCAACGACGGCCGCAGCTATCGAGAGAGCATCGAAGACGCCGCGGAAGCAATTCGGACCGCCGCCGCGCTGGATTGTCCCACGTTGTCGATTTACAGCGGTCCGCGTGCCGGGCACACCTACAATCATGCCCGGCGGCTGACCCAGGGGGCATTGATCGAGTTGGCGCCACAAGCCGCCGAACTGGGGCTGACGTTGGCCATCGAACCGATGCACCCCGGCTGCGCCGCGCAATGGACCTTCCTTAACTCGCTCGACGACGCGCTCGGATTGCTCGACAGCGTTGCCCATCCATATATCAAGATGGTGCTGGACACCTACCATCTCGGCCTGGACGGCGGCCTGGTGGAGCGGATTGCCCAGGCGGCGCCGCGGATCGCCTTGGTCCAGCTCGGCGATGCCCGGCGGCCGCCCGAGGGAGAACAGAACCGCTGCCGGCTGGGCGAGGGCATCGTGCCGCTCGCCGAGATCGTTGCCGCACTGAAGTCCGCCGGCTACGACGGCTACTACGACGTGGAACTGCTTGGCGAGGAGATCGAAACGGACGAATACTCCTCTCTTTTGGAGCACGCCAAGGAGGCGTTTCAAGCGCTAGTGGCTAGTGGCTAGTGGTTAGTGGCTAGTGGGGAATAGAGAGAAGCAAAGTATTATTGCACTTTCTGCACAATCGACTACTGGTCACTAAGGATTGGCGAATCAATAAGTGTCGGGAAGTGTCTGGTTCCGTGTCAGGAAATGGCTTCACGCTCCCATAAACCCGACAGTCTTGATTCGCCGGTCCTAACCACTAGCCACTAACCACTAGCCACTAACCACCCATGCTCATCATCACTCCTCAACTGCGTATTCCTTTACGCGAGTTTGAATTCACGTTTTCTCGCAGCGGCGGGCCGGGCGGACAAAACGTCAACAAGCTGAACACCAAGGCGCTGCTCCGCTGGCGGGTGACGACCAGCCCCAGCCTGCCGGAACCGGTGCTACGGCGGCTGGCGGCAAAGCACTCGCGTCGCATCACCTCCGGGGGAGACCTGTTGATCGTGAGCCAGCGGTTCCGCGACGCCGGCCGTAACGTGGCTGATTGTCTGGAGAAGCTCCGTCGGATGCTTGCGGAGGCGGCCAAGCCCGTCCGCCCGCGAAAACCCACGCGTCCCACTCGGGCGTCCGTGCGACGCCGAATCGAACACAAGCGGCGACATTCCCAGAAGAAACAGCATCGTCGTAATGCCGATCCGGACCGGTTCTAGCATCGCATTTCTCGCAATTGGGAGTAAATCAACAACGGCGCGTCCGTTTAGCGAGAGATGCCGATCGGTCCTCCTGTCGGCGAGTAGGATAACGTGATATAATTCCGGCCATGTCCAATCAACCAGAAATCCACGACATCGACTTGATTCTTCACCAGTGGCCGTTCAAGCCGGGGGTCATTGCCGCGCGGCTGGTGCGCGCCGACGACGACCGGGAAGTGATCCAAATGCGGATCGAAATGGGCTTGCTGCAAATGGAGACCACCGGCCGTCCCGATGGAGAGCACCCCGGCGGGGCCGAGACGTGTCTCGAGTGGTTGGAGGAGTTGGCCCTCACGCAAGGCAAGTCGTTCGCGCCGAACGAAGCTCAGTGCATGGAGATCGACCGCGAGTTCATGCAGTTCTATCATCGGCGGATATGTTGTTTGGCGTTGCGGCAATTCGCCCGGGCGTTGGCCGACGCCGATCACGTCCTGGCCCTGATGGATTTCGCGGCCGCGCATTCACCCAACGAGCAATGGACCATTTCGCACGAGCAGTACCGCCCCTTCGTGCTCTTCCACCGCGTCCAGGCGGCGGCGATGCTGGCGCTCGAGGAATCCGGCGCGGAAGCGGCCATCGAGGCCATCAACCAGGGACTCGAGCGGATGCGCGAGGTGTTCGTCAAGTTCGGCGCCGAAGACGAGTTCGACCGGGACGAACTCGTGGCCCAATTGGCCGCGACGAAGGAGTCGTTGCGTCAGGAGTATCACGTGGGCAAGACGCTGGCCGAGCAGTTGGCCGACGCCGTGGCGGCCGAGGAATACGAGCGCGCCGCCCGGCTCCGCGACAAAATCTCCCGTCGCGGCCACCAAAGACCCCAAACGCCATGATCGAGATTCGCCTTCTTTTGGCCACTTGCCGCGGATCGTATAGTTTAGCCCCGGCGTCCACGCCGGGAACATAATGCCTATTTCCCGTTACGTTGCTCCCCCGGCGTGGACGCCGGGGCTAAACGAGTATTCTCCCGGAATCAGGCAAGATCATATAGGGCGCATATTAGAAAACAAAAACGGCCCAACCGGAAATCCAGGTTGGCCGTTTTGGGCCGGAGCGATTCAACTAAGCTATGAAATAGATAATTAGCGCCGCTTGCGCCACGCGTACCCCGCCAATCCCAGCCCGCCGATGCACAACAGCGCGAGAGTTCCCGGCTCGGGGACGGCGTAGAATTGGCCCGTGGCGTTGGCTTCAAACGCGGCGAGGTACTTCGTCACGGGATTCACGGAAAATATCGGTGTTGACAGCAAGGTCCAAGAGAATCCACCCTTGACCTCGTCAAACCCCGCTGCATCTAGGATGGCGCCGCCCGTATAGGTCACATCAGCGCTCAGCACGGCACCGACCGGAGTGCCAAAAAAGCTCGTAATTGCCGCCTTTTCGATCATCCCAGCCAATAGCAGGACGGGGTTCTCGACATCACCGGAAGCCTCGACAGGATCGGTGCTCCAGATCTCGAACGCCGCCCTTCCCAGCGGCTGTAGGATGACCGATATTCCACTGCCGAGATTCGTAATCGTGGCGGGGCCGGTCGCGGGAATTCCCCAATGCGCGCCGCCGACCGGAATGATGTCGAGCGTCGCGTCGAAAAAAGCGGTTGAGTTGGGAAGCGAAACCAAATTGATCACGCTGCCCAGAATCCCGTGGATCACAAACGGCGTCTGCACCAAAAGCCCCGGAACGAACTGCAGGTTCATGGGCTGTTGGCCGTCGCCTGGTCCGCCAGTTCCGAAACCGGTGCCGATGGCGCCGGGGCCTTCGTACAGTTCACTGCCGTTCCAGATCATTTCATAGACGTGAGGCGATGGCGGCAGGGGAGCAAAGCTGTCCACAAGAGTGATGTAGCCTGCGGAACTAGAAGAGGCAACCAGAAATGTGCCAAGGAGAATCGCCGTGAAGCACAAGAATTTCCAACGGCGCAGATCTCTTACCGAAATGCTTTTCGTCGCGACTAGGAATTTCACCGCTGCCTCCTGGGCGATTGCGCCCGATTATGATTGTTTACCGGAAATAGACCACCCTCACATACACAATCCGCAAGACCTATCCAACTGCCCTGATTGTAACAAGATCGTTCCGACTGTCAAGCAATCAGCATGAAAAAATACTTGGAATTAAGAAGTTTTCGAGATTCCCCACGGTCCAACTTGAACGTCGAATTCGGCTTAGGGGGGGCGATATGCTCCGGTTCACCATCCATCGAGGGAGGCCGGAAAGTGTGGATTGCCACATCGTATGCGATAATTCACGGGAATTACGGGGGTATGAGTGGATGGGAAAACATCCACGGGATGGATGGCAATTCCAGGGCCATCCCCCCCTCGGAATCGATCTTGTTCCCAACATTTATTCTGTGGCCCCTGGCAGAGGGAGTAGAATTGCCGCCGGAAATTTTCCGTTATCGTGGTGTTGCTTCCCCCTGCAACCGATTTCGGATGGCCCTGCCACCTGCAATCGAGAAAATTACACGGCGGGGGATTGTATATTTTGGTGGCGGTGGCTATAGATAATTGTGCTCGTCGCCATTGCTAGTCGCTGAGCGATTGCGATTTTCCATTAAGGAGATACGTATATGGATGTTCGGGAGGGCGATCGCGTGCTGGTTAATGTTGCACCGTTCATTGGTTCGGTCATGCGGAGCAACGAATCCATTCCCTGCGAAGTCATCGAAGTCAACGGACTTCAAGTCCACGTCCGCGCCGAGCCGCCGTACCGCGACGTCTCGCTTTGGATCCTCTCCAGTTGGATTGAGGGCCGACCGCAACAGAAACACGAGTTGCTCGCGTCACTGTGAACGGCCGAAATTTCTTTAGCGGCCTTTCGGCGCGTCGGCCCGTGTTCCGCTGCAAGCCGCCGTACCGGCGGCTGCAAAACAGATTGCTGCCATCGGCTATGCGGCCAACGGAAGCGATTGTTCGTCCGTCGGCGGATCGTCGGCAAAGTCGTCGTTTTCCAGATCCTCGTCATCCGCCGCCGAATCATTGGAATCATCGGCCGCGAATCCTCCAAGCCGCAGCAGGTTCGGCAGCAAGAGCGACGTGATCAGACAGCATCCCATCGAGAGGGTCAGCACCCGGCCCAGGCTTTGCAGGCCGCGATGGTTGGCGATCATCAACGCGCCGAAGCCGACCATCGTGGTCAGCGAGTTGACCACCGCGGCCACGATCACGGCGTTGTCCGCGCCGCGGTAGCGCCGGCCCTGGCGTCGCATGTCGTGCAGCAAGTGGATGCCGTCCTCGATGCCGATTCCTATGACCAGCGGGAGGAAGATCATGTTGGCCGGATTCAACGGAATGTCGAGCAATCCCATCAAGCCGATGGTCATTAACATTCCCACGCCCATCGGAATCGCCGCCAACAGTGTGTGATTGAGCCGGCGGAAATCGAGAAACACCACCGGCAGGATTATAAGCAGGGCATAGCAGGCGGCCTGCTCGAAACTCCGCTTCATTTGCCGCGAAGCCTCGTAGACCTGCAAGGGATTGCCCGTGACCTCAGGGTCGACGCTTCGCACTTCGGCGACGAATTGCCCCATCGGCTCCACGTCCCAGATATTCGCCCTGCTGTAAACCTGCAACAGATATTTGCCGGTTTTGCCGACGAATCGGCTGGTGACGCACTCGGGCAAGTCGTCCAATCGCGGCGGCTCGGGAGAGGAAACGTCTCGGAGCTTCCGCAGTTCACCCAGCTTGTTCAGCCAATCGGCCGCCGGGGTCTGTTCCGCGGGACTAGAAACGGGCATCCGCGGCACTTGCGGCGGAAGGTCCGCCAACCGCCGATGAATCCGTTCGATGAGCGGCCGCTTCCGCTCGATGCCGGGAGGTGTAGCCGAGGCGATTTCCACGACGCGCTCGACCGACGGGAGCTTTTGGAACGCTTCCCGCCGCGCTTGCACTTCCTCGGGCGTCGAGGCGACCGACAGCGCGAACCACGCGCTGCGGTTGGTCCGGTCAAAGAGTTTGTGTTCCAGTTCGACGCTTTCCAGGCCGGTCGGCTGGAGGTTCAGCAGGTTGTAGTCGTATCGCAGGTAGTGAATTCCGACGGCGGTTGCCGCGACGCCCACGACTGCCGCCGCCAGCGTCAGCCGCGGATAGGCGAAAAAGGGGCGCAGCCAGAATCGCAAGTCGAGCGGAGCGGGCAGGTTTTTCTTTTCGCCGTCCGAGTCGACCAGACGAATCAACGCCGGCAGCACCGTCATCTGAGCCAGCCAGCAGAGAATGATGCCGCCGCCGGCCAAAAGTCCGAGTTGCGCCACGCCGGGGAACTCGGTCAGCCCAGCGGCCAAGAAGGCCACCGCGGCGGTCGCCGCGCCGGTCAGAATACCCGGTCCCTCGCGGGCCGCCGTAAGCACCAGGGCCTGGGCGGTCGAATCGGTCCGTTCACGGTGCTGCAAGTAGTGGGCGACGTAGTAGACGCCGTAGTCGATCCCCAATCCGAACAGGATCGAGCCGAAGGCGATGCTGAGGATGTTTAGGTGCCCGATGGTCAAGGTGACGTATCCGCAGGCCCAAATCATGCCCACCACAAGCGCCGCCATGGCGATAATCGAATGTCGAAACCCGCCGAAAGCCACGATCATCACCGCCAACACGCCCAGGAACGAAAGGATCGTGGCCAGCGTCATCGACTTTTCGCTGGATCGCATCTCGTCGTATTCGATGACGGGGAGTCCGGTCAGCCCGATTTTGGCGCCGGGATGCCGGGCCTTGATCTCCGCGGTCATCCGCCGCAGCGCGTCGATCGACTCGCTGTTCCGAGCGAAGCTTTGCGTGTCTTCCTCCATGAGCTTCAGCAGAACGAAGCCCGTCCGACCGTCGTCGGAAATCAAGCGGGTGGAGCCGGAGGCGAGAAAGGCGTCGGGGGTCGTTTGTGCGAGTGCCCGCTCGATGCCCGATAGTTGATCGGACCAACCGGCCATGCCGACGAGATTCGATTGCGATAAGTCGCCTTGGAGGATAGGGGTTGCCTGCTCCAACAATTGGTCGATCCGCTGGAGTTCCTCCGGCTTGAGATAGTAAAGGCCCTTGGCGCGCAGCTTGGGTGCGTCGATTTTGTGCATTACGGCGGCGAACAGATCGCTCCGCCGGGCCAACTCGCGGCACACGTCGTCCAGCACGGGGATGATATACTCGCGGCTCGCGCCTTCGACCACGACGACCACGTCTTCCTTGTCGCCGAACTCCTTGGTGTAATCGAGCCAGCGGCGGTTATAGTCGCTGTTCGGACTGAGCAATTCGGCGCGGCTGGTGCGGAAGCCGAGTTGGGTGACGGTCAGCCATATCGAGACGGCCACCGCCGCGCCGGCGATGACCAACGTCAAGACGGGAAAACGCACGACCGCCCTGGTAAGCCACTCCAGGGGGCGCGACGTCAGAGAAAAATCCGCCCGCGGCGTCCGGTCCCAGGGCATCGTGTCCTTCCAGGCAAAATAGAGCCTTTACGCCTCGCCTGGCGTCCTGCCGGGCTTGGATACGCGTGAAGCTCTCGGCCGCGCACGAAAAAACGGCACGGTAAAAAGGGTATTTTACCAGCGGTTATCCGAGCCGCCAAGAGCAATTCGGCCTAATCCGCAATCCGCAACTCCTTTGGCCGATGGCGGTTATGTTTACGTTCGTTCCCACGCTCCGCGTCTGTGTAGTAGGGTGGGGCTGCGCTTCGCTTGACCCACCCTACTTTCCCGGTACGCTCCGCGTCGGCAATAGCGAAACCGCCATGAAACAACGAGTTACGTCCACACGGGGACGTGGAGCGTCCGATCAGACGTTACGACGCGGAGCATCGTAACGAGGAGATGTGGAGGGGGCGTTACGACGCAGAGCATCGTAACGAGGTAACGCCGATATTACACCAACTCTTGATAAACGCTGTCCACGACCCCAGCGTCTATTTGTTGAAGATTCTGGCCGGCCCCGGCAAGGAGGGCTAATTCGGCCAATTGGGACACGCGGCGAGGTATGCCGTGAGATATTTCTTGCAATCGATCCACCGCCGGGGGAGTGAACACCGGCGTTTGCCGGTCGGCCTGACTGAGCCGCCGATTGACGAAAGTCTCGGTTTCGTTCCGTTGCCAAGGCTCCACGTCTATCCGCAAGTCGGTTAGCGCCAACAGCGATTCATCCAAACGAACCAGACCCTCGTTGCGGCCGGCCAACACGATGCTCAATCGCGCCTCGGGCGAGGTATCGAATCGCGCCAGACGGGCGACGTGCCGCTGCACGGCGCGATCGGCCAGGTCGGCATCATCCAAAAGCACGACGGTTTCGAGTTGCTGATAGCGGTATTCGATCAGCCGGTCGGTCAGCATCCGCCAGAGCGCGGCCGTGGACAGCGATGGCTCGGGGTTCAATCCCCACTCGACCGCCAGCAGCCAAAGCATCTCCGTCGGCTCGACGTCCAGCAGACTGATATTCGCCATCGGCCGGCCGCGGCGACGGAGTTGTTCGGCAAGAACTTCCAGGAGCAACGATTTGCCGCTGCCCGACGGGCCGATCAATAGGCCCAGCCGACAATGTTGTTCGATGAGGAAATGCAGCCGGGATAGGGCCTCCTCGTGGGTGGGGCTTTCGTAAAACATCCCCGGATCAAGACAGCCCCGAAATGGAGATTCCCGCAAACCCCAATGTGTTTGATACATTGTCTTCGTGCTCCCCAAATACTACTTCCCGCATATCTGTTCTTATCGGTACAATCGAGTAGGCAACTTGATGGAAGTGGGGAGTGGATAGTGGGCAGTGGGCAGTGTAGGTTCTGGGCGTTGGTTGTGGAAAGAAATTGGTGTGTAGCGGGTGGGCTTGTCTGCCGTGCTGCGCCGTTTACGGTTGTATACTGACAATTCGGATGACAAACGCGGGGTGACGGTACACCTGCCGCTCCAACACGTTATTCTCAACGTCGCATGGACGCGGCGGCTAAACAATACTACCCACTATCCACTATCCACTACCCACCACCCACTAACCACTAGCCACTAACCACTAACCACTAATGCCAGACCGTTACTTCGTCGACGAACCGATCTCCGGCGACCGGGTAATACTGACCGGCGCCGAAGCGCATCATCTGATTCACGTGATGCGCGCCGCGCCCGGGTTGCAAGTGGTTCTCTTTGACGGCGGCGGCGATGAGTTCCACGCCGTCGTCGATCGCACCGGACGGAGCGACGTGCATCTGTCGATCCTTTCACGCGAGCGGATCGATCGGGAACTGCCGCTGAGCTTGACTATCGGCGTAGCGTTGCCCAAGGGGGACCGGCAGAAGTGGCTGGTCGAAAAGGCGGCCGAGTTGGGCGTCGGCCGGATCGTGCCTCTGCAGACCCGACGGGCGGTGGCCCGGCCGAACGAACAAACCTTGAAGCGGTTGCGCCGCGCGGTCGTCGAGGCGTCGAAGCAGTGCGGCCGCAATCGACTAATGCAAATCGACGAGCCGGAATCATGGCCGGATTTTGTCGAAAAAACCGCCGGCGAACTGAATCGCCTGTTGGCCCATCCGCGCTCGGCAACCGAAACCGCCGGCGCGACTTCTTCTCGATCCTGCCATTTCAACAACCAAGACCAAGAGCCAAACACCAGATATCTTTTGGCCGTCGGGCCGGAAGGCGGGTTCGTCGACGAGGAGACGGCTATGGCGCTGGCCGCCGGCTGGCGGGCCGTCGATCTCGGGCCTCGCATCCTTCGCGTCGAGACGGCCGCGATGTTGTTGGCGGCGATGGTTATCCAGCAACATCAGACACTCTAAGAACGTGTCTGAAAATTGGTCCCCTCTCCCAAAGGGAGAGGGGAGATTTTCAGACACGCTCTAAGAGATTCTTCTTTTGTAACCGTTCACGCCCTGGGGAGCAATGATGGCAAGGGGTGGCCGGCGAGATGGGTGCTAACGGCGGCGCCGGACTGGGCGGATGCATCATGGTTCTTACCCGGCACGAGAGCGTTCCGGCGCTGCGGAGGGCCTTGACCCAAGATTACTATCGCCCCCGCGGCCTGGAGCCGGCCGCCTTGCCTTGCGTCGCCGTGGAGGGCGCGGGATTGGCGGAATTCTAATAACATCTCCCCTCTCCCGCTTGCGGGAGAGGGGCAGGGGGTGAGGGTACGCTGATTGTGAATATTGGTCGAATAGGCACAGATTGTCGGTTGTCTATTTTCCCATAATCAGTGATGTTCCCTTTTCCGCCTCTAAGTTTTTCGGGTTGGTCCGTCATCGTTTCGTTTCTCGTTACTGGTTACTCGTGTAGGCCGGGTCCGCCGTGCGCGCCGATCACAAAGGCGCGTCTCGTTTCACACCAAATTGTCAAAGAGCCGGTCGTTCGTGCCGCAGTCACTTACCGCAGCAACTACGAACCTATCATTTCCATCCTCAATTTCCAATCCCTTCCGCGGGGAAACCTCTTCCGTCAGTGCGGTTGTCAAAGGTTGACGGGCCAGGACACCTGAGAAAGGCTTGCCGGTTATCACGGCATCTCTGTCCTATAGGCTCAGTGCCTTGCGGACAAGTTGCGATGAAGTACAGGCGTCTGCCTGTTTGATGACTTCGGCGATCGCCTCCATTCCTATCCGGTCAACCGCCCTGAAAAAGGCTTCCATCCACTGGTGGCACTCAGTGGCGGCGCGAACTCCGTCTTCCCGGTACGGAAAGATGTCCAAGGTCAACCAGCCCTGGTAGTTGACCCGTTTGAGCCAATAAACCAACTCAAGGTATTCCACTAGATGCACCGATCCGACCATCATGTCGTCGTCCCAGCAGTGGTAGTTGTCGTTAAGATGGAGGTAATCGAGTTTTCCATAGCTCGCCAACAGCGCCGCCGCTTCCGGGGCATTCTCCCCGGCAGCCATGGCGTGGCCGACGTCCAAGAGCACGCCGACCTTGTCGATGCCGGCCAAGAGCAGCAACACTTTGGCGGCGCCGTTGACGAAACAGTGCGTCCGCGGTTCCTTGAGTTTGTACTCCACCAAGAGACGGACCTTGTCGTTGTGATCGGCGCACTCGATCAGGCCGTCGCGGAGCCACTTCCAAGCCTCCAGGTAATCAGCCTGGAAGGCATAATCGTAGCCATCCTGGCCAGGCCAAACATCGATGTAAGGACAATCGAGTTCGGCGGCCCAATCGAGCACTTTCTTAATCTCATCGACGGCGGCCCGTCGCGTGGGGGTATCGGGGGCGGCAAGGCTCCCCTTGCCCCACTTGGCCTGCGTCCAGAGGTCGGGCACCAACATGCTGATTTTCAGCCCCCGGTCACTGAACATCTTGGCCACGTCGCGGATGTTCTGATCGTTGACGTGCCAGTTGCCCACCAATTCCAGGCCGTCGAGTCCTTCCACCTGTCTTGCCAGGTCGAGCATTTCCTGCATGTTGGCTCCGCCCCCGCCATAGCCGCTCAGGCAATAGCGGTCCGCACAGTTACCGAACGTCGGTAGGCACGCACCGAAGAGATGGTTGGCGATCATTGTAGGGTTCCTGTAGGGAAGTTCCGTATGGTGTCTGAAACAATCAGTATGGTGTCTGAAACAATCAATAAGACGTTACTTGCCGGACTGCCTCCGCGATTCTTTCCACGCTGGGAACGTAGTATTCCTCCATCGGCGGCGCGAATGGGGCGGGCGTGTTGGGGGCGGCTACCCGCTTGATTGGCGCCGTCAGGTGGTCGATCATCTCCTCGGCCAACGTGGCGGCGATCTCCGCGCCGACCCCGTTCCGCTTGGGGCTTTCCTCCACGATCACCACGCGGCCCGTTTTGACTACCGAGGCCTTGACGGTGTCCCAATCGAACGGCACCAGGCTGCGAGGATCAATGACTTCAACGTCAATACCCTCCTGTTCCAGCAAAGCCGCCGCCTGGAGGCTGCGGTGCATCATCAGCAGCGTGGCAATCACGGTGACGTCGGCGCCCTCGCGGCGGACGACCGCCCGGCCGATCGGCACAACGTAGTCTTCCTCCGGTATTTCGCTCGATGCGTCGATCGCGCCCGACTCGGCTCGGGCGCCCTTCGAGCCATACAGCAACTTATGCTCGAACATCATCACCGGATCGTCGCAACGGACGGCCGATCGCAACAGTCCCACGGCATCGTAGGCCGTGGCGGGACAGACAATCTTGATCCCCGGCGCCGGCAACAGGAAGGGTTCCAGCGACTGGGAGTGTTGCGCGCCGCGGCCGGTGACGCCTACGGGAGCGCGCATCGTCACGGGAACCGTGAGCTTGCCGCCGGACATGTAGCGCATCTTGGCGATCTGGTTGACGATCTGGTCCATTGCCAGCAGGGCGAAGTCGGCGTACTGGACGTCGGCGATGGGGCGCAGGCCCATCATGGCGGCCCCCAGGGCAACGCCGAAAAAACCGTTTTCGGAGATCGGCGTATTGATCATCCGGTCAGAGAACTCTTTTTCCAGGCCGAGGGTCACGGTGAAGGCGCCGCCCCAGCCGCCGCGGACGGCGATGTCTTCGCCGATGCAGAACACGCGCTCGTCCCGGCGCATCTCGCCACGGATACATTCTCGCAGCGCTTCGGCAATACTCAGTCGTTTCATCGTCATGCCACAAAAAGGTCTTGCAGGGTGTCTTCGGGTTTTGGTTGCGGCGCGGCCAAGGCCATTTCCACCGCCGCCTCGATCTCTTGGTCCACTTCCTCGGCGATTTGATCGAGACGTCGTTGATCGGCCAATTGTCTGTCGAGCAGATATTTGGCAAAACGCCCGATGGGTTCGTTTTCCAGCGCCCGCTTCTTCTCCTCTTCCGGCTGATAGAGGGCGGGATCGCGGCGGGAATGGCCGGTGATGCGATAAGTCATCAGTTCCAGCAGGGTTGGCCCCTTGCCGGTCCTTGCGCGGCGGACGGCTTTCTTGGCCGCTACGTACACGGCCAGCACGTCGTTGCCGTCGATGGTAACGCCGGGAATCCCATATAGGCGGCTTCGCTCTGAAATGGTCTTGGTTCTGACGACCCAGCTTACTGGCGTTGATGCCCCGTAGAGATTGTTTTCGACGACGTAGACGACCGGCAGAGTCCAGATGGCGCCCATGTTGACGCCCTCGTGGAACGCCCCTTCGTTGGTGGCGCCGTCGCCCATGAAACAGACGGCGACCCGTTTTTCCTTTTTCATCTTGAAGGCCAGGGCAATGCCCGTGGCGACGGGAATGCCCCCGCCGACGATGGCGATGGCCGGCACCATGCCCTTGGCGAGATCGCCCAGGTGCATCGAGCCGCCCTTGCCCTTGCAGCAACCGGTGGTCCGGCCGAACAGTTCGCCCATCGCTTCGACGACCGTGATTCCCTTGGCCAGGGCGTGGCCGTGGGGGCGATGGGTGCTGGTGATCACGTCGGCGGGCTCCAATGCGGCACAGACACCCACGGCGCAGGCTTCCTGGCCGTTGCACTGGTGGATGGTTCCCGGCATCACGCCTTCGAGGAACAGATACTTCACCCGCTCCTCGAAGTGGCGGATCAGCACCATTTGCCGGTAGAGATCGAGGAGAAAATCGGGTCCGTAACCGGTTGGACTCATAGCTGCTCCAGGGTGTCTTTCAGATGCTTCAGGAACTCCGCCGCTTCGGCCCCGTTGATCATCCGGTGGTCGACCGAAAGGGCAACGGTGCATATCGGCCGCGCGACGATCCGGCCGTCCTTTACCACGGCCTGCTGTTGGGTCGCCCCAATGGCCAGTGCCGCGCTTTGCTCGGGAGGAATGATCATCTGGAAACAATCGACCGGATACATCCCCAGATTGCTGACGGTGAAACATCCGCCGGCGAGGTCCTTCGAGCGGATGCGTCCGCTGCGGACGTTCTCCACCAGACGATCAATTTCCATCTGAATCTCGTCGAGCGCGAGTTTGTCGGCGTTTAGCACCACGGGCAAGTAGAGTTTCCTCTCGTGGCTGACGGCCAGGCACACATCGATGGTTTTGTGTTTGTGCAGGAGATCGTCGCCGGCGTGTGCGGCGAAGCTGGGGAACTGCTTGATCGACCGAGCCGCACCGAAAAGGAAGAAACCGTCGAAGGCGACTTTCCGCGAGTTTTCTTCCTGGAGTCTCCGCCGCCTGTCAATGATCGCCGACATGTCGATCGACGCCATCAGGTCGATGGTCGGAATCTCACGATTGCTGCGCGAGACCCGCCGGGCGACCGATAGCTGCTCCTTTGAATACGGAACGCCCGATTTGCCCGCGGGGGCACTCGTCTGCTTCGCCCTAAGCACGTCGTCGCGGGTGATCCGGCCGCCGGGCCCGGTGCCGGTGACGGCATCGAGATTCACGCCCTCGCGTTTAGCCAGATTGCGGATCACGGGCGGCACCCTGCGTTCGGTGTCGGCTTTCACCGCCACTGGCTGCGGTGCGGGGTCTTGTCCCAGCGTCGGCGCCGGCGCAACCTCTTCCTGAATAATCTCACCCGGCGATCCGACATACGCAATGACGGTTCCCGACCGGACCTCGCTCTTGGCGGGAACCACCTGGCGAAGCAACACGCCCGCGGCCACCGATTCCAATTGATCGGTGGCCTTGTCGGTCTCGACTTCGCACAGAGGCTCGCCGCGTTTTACCGGCTCGCCTACCTGTTTCAGCCAGGCGACCAGCGTGACTTCCTCGACTGTGGTGCCAAGATCGGGCATCTTGATAGGGATGGCCATGCTTTCTTCTTGTAGAGATGGTGCCGTTGACTTCGTCGAGGATAGTCTCCTAACCGACGTTCATTGTTTTGGGTTGATGTTTGTGACTCAAGTCCACGATGCGGCCGCGCAATACGGCGGCCTCTGCTAGTCGCCAAATCCGTCGATGATTTGATTCAGTCTTGTTCGATAGTATTTGAAGTTCTCCCAGTCCACGTCGGGGGGAACAAGGTGGTCCACGAAAGGAACATAGCCGCCGGTCTTGAGAACCTCTTCAACGGGTTCCAAGAGCTTGTCGATGGCATACTTCCCTCGACTGAGTTCTCCCTTGGGCACACCGCCCAGCATCTGCAAGTGAGGAAATGTCCGTCGGACTTCAACGATGTCGATGCCGCAACTCACTTCAAACGGATACAGGCCCGTAACTCCGCCTTCGAGGAAAACCGGTATGATGTCGAAACAGTCTCCGTCAGTATCAACAAGAACGATGTCCACACCACGATCCTTTAGGAACGAGGTTAGCCGCTTATAGTATGGCACCATGAAGTCTCTCATCGTCTTTGGCGCCACCATGGAACCGCTCCCGGCGGAAATGTCCTCCCATATATGCACTGCATCGATCTCGACGTCCGCCAGGACCTCGGCGTAGACCGCCAGCCACAGTTCCGTCAACGTCTCTTGAATGTCATGAATGAGTTCCGGCTCATCCTTGTACGCGTAAAAGAGGTTCGCGTATCCCATCAAATGGGCCAGCGTCCCAAAATATCCATGCGGATAGCCGCCCAGCACCAAGGGGTAATCACGACGGTTGTATTCCTTCACCAAGTCGTCCCACCGCTTGGGAAGTCGGCCGCGTGTGTCCTTCAGGTTTAGGCGATCATGCTTCAATTGTTCCCAGCTCGTCCAATCCTTGATGGGCCAATCCATGCCCATTGGAATGACGCCTTCCTTCTTTTGATACCTGCGTGTGACCCCATCGATCTCCACGTAATCAAGGAATTTGTCATTCTCCTCGATGATTCTTGGCTCGAACACGGGATGAAACAACAGATTGACGTCCACGACCACTTGACCATGATCCATCTGTAGCGTGTCCCTAACGTCATGGTCAAGCGGAAAACACTGAGTTGGAGAGTAGAGCCCGCCGCCCGTGACTCCGATGCCGGGAGGAAGCCCCTTCTTCCGATACGTTGACCAGCAGTTGGCATAGAGAGACGTCGTGGGCGTCGTAACGTTGTTGGATATTCTTGGATAGTCCTTTTTCGGGAGACCTTCTTGATACCACCGGTCCACAGTCGCCCCCCAATACCCGAACTCCCACTTTAGGGCGCGCACTCCTTTATCGAAATGCATCACTCCGTGAAATCGTTCGCGCGAGTTCATCACGGCACCTCTCGGGTAAGGAAGTCCACGGGCAATCCGCTGTGCTTCTCGGTTTGGCACATTCGGTCAATCAAACTTCATCGCTCTGGGCTGAAATTCAGGCGCCAAGCGGAGCCAGGGCGTCTTGGGCCGCTCCATGTAGCCCCATTTCTCCAGGGCACGGCGGAGCGCGTGATTCTCGGGCTTCTTGGCCGCCTCGGCCAACGGCACGCCCGCCATCACCGCGGCAATGGCCTGCTGCCACGACTGGGCGCCGGCCGTGTAACCATCGGGATGTCCCAACATGCCGCCGCCGGCCGGAATGATGATGTCCGGCCCGTACTCGCCGATGATCACCTCGGCAAGGCCCGGATACACGCCGGCGCACGGCATGGGAAACGTCCGCTTGATGTGTCCCCACGGCGCCAGCTTGACGAACGACGTGCGCAGGCCCTCCTCCATCGAAACCATGGGGATCGACGACCACATGGTGGGCGTGAGCATCAGATCGGCCCCGCAGAGCCGGCACAACTTGGCCAACACCGGCCAGGCGATCTGCTTCATCATGGCGATCATGTGCGAGGCGTGCAGCATCACCGGCACGTTGATGTCCGGGTGCGACGTGATCTCGCGGAACGCCCCAAGGCCGACGGAATAGGTAATCAGCAGCCCGTTGGCGCCCAGGTCGACCGCCCGGCGGGCTTTGTCCAACAGCTTGTGCGGCTCGTCGGTGATGCTGCACAGATAGATCATCCGCTTACCAGTCTTGTCGGCGGCCCGATTGATCTCGTCCATCACCAGCGGCAGCCGTTGCTCCATCGTGTTGTTGTAGGCGTCGCCGAGCATCTCGTCGTCTTTGCACATGTCGGCCCCGCCCAGCGCGGTCAGACGGACCTGGTTGGCCGTCTGTTCGGGAGTCATGCCCATCTTGGGCTTGATGATGTGCAGCGACAGCGGCCGCCCTTGAACCCCCGTCAGCTTGCGGATCCCCTCGACGCCGAACTTCGGCCCTTGAAACTTCTTGAGAAGTTCCTTGCCGATGAACAGGTCGGTCAACATGATGTGCTTCGAGTAGGCGAAGCAGTTGCCGGCGATGGCCAGGAGCATCATCGGGATATTGTCGCCCCAGGCGCGGATGGGGAAGGCCAGTTGCACCACGGCCGACTTGACGTAGGGGTCGTCCGAGGGGATTTCGTGGTAGCCGACCATCTTGCTCGACATGGCCCGGCGGACTTCTTCCGTGTCCTCTTCCACCTTCTCCCAGGTGCCGGTCGAGCCTTCCAGCCCGAGCGCCTGGACGAGGGAGAAATGATCGAGGAACTTCTGCCCTTCCAGCCGGTCGCGCAGGTAGTACGACGCCACTACGTGGTTGTCGAGGTCGATGCCGTCGAGTATCTGGAGGAAGATTTCGGGATCGTAATAGCGCTTCATGGAACAGGAACCTTTCTTAATGTGATTTGCCTTGTTGGGCGGGTTTTACCGCAATCTCCTGATAGCGGTGGAAATGCTTGTCCCACAGGCCCGTTGCCCTGGGACGGTATGTTTTCAGATCGAAGGATTCTCGCACAAGCTCCCTAATGTCCGTGACGGTTTGTAGTTGTCTCGTTGCCAGGGCCTGACTTGCCAGATTTCCAACGACCGTTGCCTCGGCCGGACCGGCAATCACCTCCAGGCCCGTGGCATCGGCGGCCATCTGGCACAGAAGCCGGTTGCGCGAGCCGCCGCCGACCAGACAAATCCGGCGAAGTTTCCGACCGGTGAGGGTCGCCAATTGTGCGAGGGTCGCACGATAGCTCCAGGCCAATGCTTCCAAAACGGCGCGAATGATGTCGGCCATGTCGGCCGTCCCCTTCCGGCCGGTACTGCGAAGAAAACTCCGGACCGAAGCCTCGGCGTCGTCGGTGGCAAAAAGCAGCGGCGAGTTGATGTCCAAATAATTTCGAAAAGGCTTTGCGCCCACGGCGCTCCGCACCATCGCGGCGTAGCTCGTTTTTCGAGAATCGCGATTGAGCGCTCGATGCAGGCTCTCGAAAAGGTATAGGCCGACGATGTTCTTGACGAAGAGGATCGAATTCAAGCCGAATTCATTGACAAAACCGGCGGCCAACGCCTCGCGGGAAGTGTCGGGCTCCTCCTGAATCGCGCCGACGACCGACCAGGTGCCGCAACCGATCATGGCGCAGTCGCTATCGACGAACGGGACCGCGGCGGCGGCCGAAGCCGTGTCGTGGCCCGCGACGGCCACTACCGGCGCGCGGTTCAGGCCGGTTTCGGCCGCCAGTTCCGCACACAGTCTTCCCACGACCGTCGCTGGTTTCACCAATTCGGGCAGGAGTCTTCGAGGAAGATCAATAGCGGCCAGCAGCTTTGCGCACCAATCGCGTTTCCTAACATCGCACAACTGCCCGCTCCCAGCCGAAGTCAGCTCCACCGCCTTGTGTCCAGAGAGTAGGAACCGGAAGAGGTCCGGCATTGGCAGCAGCGTTTGTGCAGACTGCATCGCAGCGAGGCTGGGAGTGCGGCCCAAGGCGGCCCATTCGGAAAGGGTAGATACCCGCACGACAGGCCAGCCCGTCAGACGGTATAGTTCCTCCTCACTAATTGCCGCTCGAATCACGGGCTCGATGTCGATGGTGATTGCGTCGCGATAACAGAGCGGATTTCCCAGCAGGGCGTCGTCCGGGCCGATCAGGCCGAAGTCCACGCCCCAGGTATCCACGCCAATGCCCGAAGGGGTCTTGTGGCCTTGCTGCGCGCACAGACGCATGGCATCGACGAGGCGGCCCCAAAGGGAAAGTACGTTCCAGTACAGCCTGTCTCCCAGTCGGCAGGGAGTGTTGGAGAACCGGCTGATTTCCTCGATCCTCAGCCGGCGGTTCTCGATCGTTCCCAACACGGCACGTCCGCTCGATGCGCCGAGATCGAATCCAAGGTAGACGTGCTTCGACTTTCTCATGGAGACTTCCCCGACACTTGGGCATATTGGGGCGGTACATTCACAACCCGAAGGAGTCTCGCACAAGCTCTCAGGGGATACTCGGTCAGTACACCCCATACCTGTGGATGGCGTTGATCATGGCGATGAAGTTCTCGTGCGGAATATAATTGACGATACTGTGGCTGCTCCCAGCGATCCAACGACCGCCGGGCTTGAGGACTTCCATGTGCGCGAGCACGTCCCGCTCCACGTCCTCCGGCGTACCTTGCGAGAGAGGCCAGGTCAGGTCGATGTTGCCGTGCAGGCACACGCGATGGCCGTAGCGCTTCTTGTAGTCCCGATAATCGATGCCGGAGGGATCCATCGGCGTGAGGCAACTGACGCCCATGTCGAGCAGCATTTCGACGCCGCCGTCGATTTTACCGTCGGAATGGAACATGATGGGCACGCCGGCGCTCCGAGCCGGCGCCATGATACGGTCAAAGTGCGGCCGCCACAGCCGTTCAAATTGCGTCGGTCGGACGAACATCCCCTTGTTGAAGGCAAAATCGTCGGCCAGGAACAGCAAGTCGACGCCTTCGGCAATCGCGCGGCGGACCAGTTCGGCATAGTAATCGGCCGAGCGGGCCATCAATTCGTCGAGCAGATCCGGCTCCTCGACCATCATAATCATGCAATCGTGCAGACCGATGACAAACTCATATAGTGTCTGCCAAATGCAGGCTCCGGCCAAGATCACCCCAATACCCGTCCCCCGTGCCGCGGCCACGTACTGACGGACGTACTGTAGGCGTTCCTCCATATCCCGCTCGTCAGGCCAGACGACACGCGCAAGATCCTTGCGGCTCTTGAAGCCCCGATCATTGAGAAGCTTCACGGAGCCGTCGGGCAGACGCTGCTTGATGGGCGTCCAAAACGCCTCCATCGCAATGGCATCTTGGCCGATCAAACGACACAGTTCGATGTAGTCGCGAGGGCGCATTGGCGGGATGCCCTCGGCGGCCTTGCTCCCCTTGGCAGGATCGCCGCCCACGCCCAGCGTGTTGCCTGCCTTGCGTCCGAGCAACCTTTCCACATGCTGATCCTCGATGAGGATCTCGAAGTTGGGAACGCGGTCGGTTCGTTCGCCGCGAAGGGTTGCGAGCAACCGCTGAATGTCCGCGCCGCCGGAAAAAGGCTCGATTGACATCGTCGTAGTTTCTTACAAGTAGTTCGGCAATTCCCGCATGAAATAACAGTAGTTCTCGTATGGCACGTTCGGCGGCGCACTGTGGTCGAGCATGGGCACGTAACCGCCTTCTTGAATGAGAGGTGCGACGCGGCGCAGTTCCGCGTCGATTGCATCCCTGCCCGCAGCCAACGCGCGTTTGTCCACGCCGCCCCAAATCCTCAAAGACTTGCCGTACTTCCGGCGGACTGCCAACACATCCATGCCCGCCTGGACCTCAAACGGGTAAAGGATGTCGATGCCCGCGTCCATCCAAACCGGAATTAGCGGGTCGATCTGGCCGTCGCTATCCAGGCCGAAATACCGCACGCCTCGGCTGCGGGCAAAGTCGATCACCTTGCGATACCGGGGCAGCATGTACTTTCGCGCCATTCCGGGTGAGAGCAGCGTCGAGGTGCGATAGGCCATGTCTTCCCAGAAACCGAATACATCGATGGTCGTTTCCTCGAGCATCGGACCGAGCATGGCGATAAGGAACTCGGCGTCGGCCTCCATCATTTCCTCGACGAAGGCGGGATCATCGTAGAACAGCTCGCAAAGCCGCTCCACACCGGTCAGGTTCCGCAACGAGCCGAAAAACCCGCCCCAACGGTCGGCGATCACTACCAGGGGATAATCGCGGTTCTTGTGCTTCCGCAATTGCGATCGCCAATCCGCGCCAATTCGCCCCGCCAAGTCGGGTTGCATCCGCTCCCGCCAGAACTTGCGAAAGTCCACCGGCGTCTCGACCGGATAATGGAGGAACTGCGGCATCGAGCTAAGCGGGTTCCGCTTCATTTCCTTGAGCACGATACCCTGGGGATCTACGTAGGTCACATGTGCCTCGTCCTCCGCAAGAACAACTCTCTCGAACGGCGGATGCGGCATGAACCAGGAGTACTCCAGAGCCCAGCGATCACAGCCGAAATCCGTTCGTTCCGGATCGTAGCCGCCTTCGCGAGCCCAGCGATCGCTTGTTTCAGGCCAAGTGGGCCAAGGAAACTCCTTGAATGGCGCCCGATCGCGCGGTGCGTAATCCATGGTGGCGCGGAAGCGTTGTACGTAATTCATCAACGGGCATCTCATCTTCATTGGATGCGACACGGCTATCGCCGACAACCAAGTGGCGTCAAGCCGCCAAGATCGGTGCGGCCACTGTTGCCAACCTACACGGTCACGCGGAGTCTGGGAATACGCAAACGTGCCAATCCCATGCCAATTTGCACCATTGCCGACAGGGACCCAACAAGGATCGCACGGTCCAGGGGAAAAGGTGCTGGTAATGCCGCATTTCTTGGGATATATTGAATAATGTTTGTGGTGGTTCCCGCAGGCGGCAGTCGGTCGAAAGCCCCAGCCATGCCGAATCGTGCCAAGGACTTCTTTCGCTATCTCCCCCTTAGCGAACGAGACGAGCAGTGGGGATTGTACGTTACCGCTGGAGGATTCAATGCGATTGCTCCGGGTGACCCCTACCCGCGCCCCGGCCATCCCCGCGGCTACTCTTTCTCAATGAGCCAAGGTCGATCGCTGCCGGAATACCAGGTCCTCTATATTACCCGTGGCGAAGGGGAATTTGAGTCGAAGCCAAGCGGTCCTAAAAGGGTGGCTGCCGGCAGCGCGATCCTACTGTTCCCCGGTGTATGGCACCGCTATCGTCCCAGCCCAGACGTCGGTTGGGATGAATACTGGATCAGCTACAACGGCCCATATATGGAACGGCTGCTTCGGTACGGATTCATCTCCCCTCAGACGCCCGTGTTGAAGACGGGACTGGATTACATACTTCTGCACGCCTACCTGACCTTTCTGGATCGCCTCCGTTCAGAACCGGTTGGCTTCCAGCAATTATTGGCGTCCAGCGCCATGGAGATATTGGCTGCCGTGCTGGGAGCCTCTCGCGGTCAGGGTACCGGCGGCAGAATGCACGAGTTGGTCTGTCGAGCGAAATCGCTCCTAGAGACCCAGGTTGAAACAATCCCCACAATGAAGAAGCTCGCCGCCTCTCTGGGCTTAAGCACTACCCATTTCTACCGCGTATTCCGAGAGCACACCGGTCTGACTCCCTATCAATATCACCTCCAATTGCGGATCGAGCGGGCCAAGCAGATGCTTCTTGGCACCACTTCGAGTGTCAAGGAAATCGCCAACGCACTGGCCTTCGAGAGTCCCTTTCACTTTTCAAACGCGTTCAAGCGGAAGACGGGCATGTCGCCCAGCCAGTGGAGAACGTAAGCATCCGATCATTTCGGCCCATTGACTGTGAAGACACCGGATGCCAACATCCCAGCATCACTGTCTCCCAGTGCATACCCTCATCAATCTCTATCCCTCTCGACACAGATTTCAGGTCTCGTGCCCCATTGTTCAAACATCACAAGCCACTCCGTGTCTCTCGATCACAATATGTGTCCGGTTCTCTGTTTTCGGCGCAACGGAACGTGTCAACCGGTTTGAGACAACTGCTTTTCGGAATTAGTGTAGCGCGGTAGTGCTATGGCTCGGGTTTCCGGCCTATCGGCCGGGGGGAGGTTGTCCCCCGCGTAGTTGAAATAGAAAATGGCGGTTCCTCAGGTCCGGGCGGTGTAGCTCGGACCACTTTCAACCAAAAAAGGAGAAACCGCCATGAGAAAAGGGTACACGAAGCGGCAGAATTGTGGCAAGGGGGCAAGACAGGAACGGCGAAACGGGCAGACCGGGAGGGGTCGGCAGATCCAACTCGTCCTGGACCCGGAGGAAGTGGTTGCGATGATGCAGGACTCGCTGACGGACTTCGCTACCGAGATGGGCCTGAAGGTCGCCCACCTTCTGCTGCAAGACGAGGTCAACCAGCGTTGC
>JAHIKV010000108.1 GCA_018897395.1 Planctomycetota bacterium
AACTCGAACACGGGCGGACCCTCGGGCGGGCCGCGGTCTTCAAGGGCCGCCACTTCGACCTTTAGATCAGCCCTGAGCGGAGACTCGACTTTACGCCGCCGCCGCAACAGCCGCCACGCGATCAACAACAACACCACGGCGGCCGCGGTCGGCGCAACGTATGACCATGCGCCTCCGCCAAGCGAATCGAACGCCTCGCTCAGTTTGTCCAACAGCGGATGTTGCATGGCCGTCAATTCATCATTCATAATTCATCATTTCCATTCCTGCAACCCACCGGATTAGCGTCGAGCCGTGGCGGCGGGGCGGCCGAGAACTTGGATCGCCACGTCGTCGAGCCATGCCTCGCCCAGCCCGGAAAGGGAGAAGGTGACGCACATCGGTCCCGACCGTGGCGCGGCGCGATAGAGGGCGAATTGCCGCCAGCCGTCGGTTTGGCCGATGCGGTCGGCCAAGTCCTCGCCGCCGAGCGAATCGACGATCAGCAGGCCGTCCGTGCTTGCTTCGATCGGGGCCGGGACCCGCACCCAGCCGTGGATGCAAACGATCGCCCCGGCCTCGACGTCCACGGTGGGGCTTGTCAGCAGCACCGGCGGCCGCTCGACCACGGCGGGCGGATTCCGCGGATCGGCCGCCGCGGCCGTCATCCGCAGACCGAGCCGGCCGCTTCGCGCCGATTGCGGCGCCAGATCGACCGCCGTTTGCACGTTCGGATCGGCGTGAAACAGGTTTTGCCAGCCGGCTCGCATCATCGTGCCGACGTCCTCGAAGTCGCCGCCGCCGAGCATGTTCATGCCGAATCGTCCGGCCGCCAAACGGTCCACCATACGCCAGTGGCAAGGCAAGGTATCGAAGCCGAGCGCGGCCGGACTGGTCGCCGACGAGACCAACCCCCGCCGGGCGGCCTCCCAAATAGAACGTTTGACCAATCGCAACGACCGCATCGTCCGCCGCGCGCCGAGCGCTGCGCCCGACAGGTCGCCGGCGGCGAGTTTTGCGTCGCACTCTTGGAGGCTTTTTCGGGCGGCGTCGAGCCGCGCCGGCGACGACGCGACCGGCGTGCGAGCGGCCAGCAGGCCGGCAATCGACCGCACTGTTTTCAGTTCGTGCGCGGCCAAAGCGCGCTGCAACTCGGCTGCGCGGCGACCCGACCGCGCGACGCGGCGATAAACCGCGCCGACGATCAGCGGATCGTGGGCCAGCAGGACCTGGGCGGTCAGATCGAACTCGCCGAGCGCGACGCACACTCCGCCGGCGATCCGTTTGCGCCGCAGCGGTTGCACGCCGCTGGGGGTCAGCAGATAGGCGTTGCTGGCTTCGGGCACGCCGGGCACGACCAGCGAGAGCGCCTCGGAGGCCGACTTCGCCGGAACGCACTGCGCGTCGGGCGACGACCAGATCGGCAGCAGCAGTTGCGCGCGATCGACGCGGAGCACGGAGCCGGAAACCTCCGGCACGTTGGACTCGGCCGTCGCGGCGAATCGGCCCGCCGCCGCCCAAGGCTCGATCAGTTCCAACTCCAAGTTGATCAGTTCGAGCGTCATCGCCCGCCGCCGCGTGTCCTCGTCGGGCGCGTCCAGCGGCGAATCGGAGAGGAACACCAACCCTCGGCTGCCGGCGGCCACCGCCGTGTAAACCAATAGCCGGACCTGCTCGGACGAGACCCCAAGCGGCGGTGTGCGGTCCGGCTCCAAGGCCATGAGCTGCCCGTGCAGCGCCTCGTTGGGCTGCGTTTGCACGGTGGTCCAGACGGGCGTGCCGGGGCTGGCCAGCAACGGCCGGCGGCCGACCCACGCCGCGTAGTCGGCCATCTCGATGCTCGTACCCAACGGCCGGCGGTCGAGCAGCAGCAGGTCCGTCGCCCGGCTGTAGCCGCGCAGGTCCATCATTGGCCGGCAGATCACGGGACGGTTGCCGCGCCGGTCCGCCGCTCGCACCTGCCTGGCCCAAACGCGGGTGGCTTCGAGTTCCGCCTCGTCCAACTCGCCGCCGAGGTCCCAGACCAATACGCAGTCCAACGAGGGAGTGATTTCGGCCAGCGAAGCCGTGGCCACCGGACGCGGCGGCGGACAGATCAGCCACAGTCCCAAGCGGTCGGCCTCTTCGAGCAACTCCGGCGCCGGCAGACTTTTGAGCCAGACGGCGTTGAAACCGATCTTCTTCAGCGCCGCCAACGGCTCGCCGCAATGCTGGACGACACGCGGAAACATGGGGCGGTCGTCGACCAACAACACGCCACCGACCAGTTTCACCGAGCGTCGCGGGCCGGGGGGCTTTTTTTGGTCGGGAGGAGGAAGGCGGACGATACCCAGCGACGCCCAGGTCTCGGCCGCGGCCGGCGGAGCGACGGTCCGTTCTCTTCCAAGCGCGACGTGACCGGCGACTTCAAGATCGTCGATCCAAACGTTGGTCTCTCCCGGCCCGCTATAGACGTTCAACAACACGGCGTCGAGGTATGCCTCCCGACCGTCCACCTGCGGTCCGAGCTGCATCCGCAGGACGTGGATTTGCCGGGTCAACAGGCGTGGGATTCCGTCGAGCCGCAATTGCTGCCAGCGGCCGACCGCCGTATAGGCGCCGCCGGCAATGATGGCCGCCACCGCCCGCCCGGTCCGCTTATCGATCGTCCGGGGCAAGACGATCCGAGCGTAGAGTTGCGGGCCAGGCCGGTCCGACTTGACCCACGCGCTCGGGGCCAGTTCGTCGATGACCGGGGGGCGCCCCACGTCGTGGGCGACGTAGACGTGGGAGCCGCCACGGCCTTCGAGCCGGAGCCACTCGCAGCCTTTGCCCGAGTGGGCATCGCCCTGCAGCCGTTGGTGTTTGAGGATGCGATATCGTGCGTCTCCGCCGGCGTCGCGCCAGGACGTTTGCGGCGTCTCGAAACCCTCGTGCCACGCCCCCAGCGCGTTCGCACCACCGGCGAGCGACAACACGGTCGTCAGCAGAAGCACGACGAGGGGTGTTCCAGTGGAAAACGGCATTAGGTGGAACATGGGCCGCCGTTCTGGCGGATGCTAAACGGATGCAACATTGATATCCGCGGCGAGTGTGGCGAAATTTCGACAACGTCCGTTCGGTTGCCACCTCGACGTAAGTGATGCTTGTATCAGGATTTGCGAATCGCATCCAGATCAAACGTGGCGGTTGGTAAACAGACGGATCGGGAACGGATTTTCGGGAATTGCCGTAACGGCTTATCGCTCAATGGTTTACGGTATTTCGGCGGCCGGTCGGAGTACTCTGGCACACCACGTGCTTTTTTCCCGGTGTTGTCATCACCGAAGGAGCATCCCATGAGCGAACCGGCCCGTACGATCAACACCGAAGAAATCCCCCGAGAAGTCCTCGATCTGGCCGAGGCCGTCGGCACACTGCCGGAGGAATACCGCCGGACAATCGAACCGCTGTTGGGCCGGTTGATCGACAGCAACCGCCGTCGCCGCCGCATTCTGTCCCTGGTTCAAGACGCCCTGAGCCAACTGCGTTTGGACATGAAATATCTGGCCTTCGATCTGGAGGCCACCCGTCGAGAGCGGGACGAGTTCCGCCGCAAGCTGGAAGAAACGGCGTGAACCACTCATTCGGTGGGGTTGCGAGCCGGTCCAAGTTATCCTAGGATAAAGTAGATAGACCGTTAATATACGGTCCCCGTATTATCTCGGGCATCATTCGTTCTTTCATCCGATATATTTGCGTGGAAACGGGATCGGCATGGCATACCAGACTGCCGAGCAAGTCGCTGAGCGCGCTTTCGACATGGGCCTTTTGGACGAACGGCAACTGCGAGACGTTTGGGGCTCGTTTGGCAGCCATAACGTTCCGATGGAGGACTTCCTCCAAATCCTGGTCCGCCGGGAGTATTTGACCAACTACCAGGTGGAACGCCTGGTCAAAGGCGAACGGACCGGGTTCTTCTTCGGCAACTACCGGGTGCTCTATCTGGTGGGGAGTGGTACCTTTGCGCGGGTATATCGCGCCGTGCATCGAGAGACCGACCAAGTCGTGGCGGTGAAGGTGCTCCGCAACCGCTACAGCGAGAACCGCGCCCAAGCCGGCCTGTTTGTCCGCGAGGGGCGCGTCGGCTGCGCGCTTCGCCATCCGAACATTGTGCCCACCTACGAAGTCGTCTCCGAGCGGAAGACCCACTTCCTGGTGATGGAGTTCATCGAGGGGCGCAACTTGCGGGAGTTCGTCCGCATCCGCAAGAAGCTCGATCCGCTGGAAGCCACCGAGATGATGGCCGGGATCGCCGACGGAATGCGGTACGCCTTCGAGAAAGGGCTTACGCACCGCGATCTGAAGATGAGCAACGTCCTGGTATCCAGCCGCGGTGAGGCGAAGATCGTGGACTTCGGCCTGGCCTCGATGGACGAGGCGCTCAGCGACGACGCGATAGCCGATCTGCCCAACACCCGAACGGTGGACTACGCCGCGTTGGAACGCGCCACGGGCGTCCGAAAAGACGACGTGCGGAGCGACATCTACTTCCTCGGCTGCATGTACTACCACATGCTGACCGGCCGGCCTCCGCTGACGGAAACCCGCGACCGATTGCTACGGCTGAGCAAACAGCGGTTCCTCGACGTCGTTCCGATCCAGAAGGCCGACCCTTCGCTTCCCGCCTGCGTGACCATAGTGGTCAATAAGGCAATGGCTCTCGATCCGAGCCTCCGCTACCAGTCCCCTTTGGCGATGTATACCGATCTGCGCACGGCCGCCAAGCGTCTTTCCGCGGGCGCCACCGAATCGGAAGAGGCCGAAGAGACCGGCAAACCCGCCGTCCATCGCCGCCGTCCGACCGCGCTTGCGGTGCCCGACACCGGCCGGTCGGTGATGGTCGTCGAATCCGACGCGCAGATGCAGGATCTTTTCCGCAGGAGTTTCAAGCAGGCGGGATACCGCGTTTTGGTTACGGTCGATCCAGCCAGGGCAGCGGGCCGGTTCCGCCAAGACGCCTCGGTGGCCGACTGTGTTCTGTTCAATGCCCAACAGATTGGGAAGAACGCCCTGAAGATGTTCAATGAATTGGGCGAGGACGAGCGGACCAAGGCCGTTCCGGCAGTGTTGCTTTTGGACGAGAGCCAGCACAAGTGGAAATCGCAGGCGCAGACCAACCGGCACCGCATCGTGCTTCCCATGCCCATCACCATGGGACAACTCCGCGCTGCCCTGGAACAGTTGCTGCCGGCCGGAGCAAAGGCGGCCCACGGCCGGACCTGAACCCGGGCTGTCCTACTTCGTTTCTGTTGCGAAAGGGGTGGGTGCCATGGATAAGCGGAGCTTACCCGTGTGGGGTTTCCGCGTTTTCCGGCCCACGGGTAAGCTTCGCTTACCCATGACACCCGGTCCAATAGCTTTCCGCAACAGAAACTACTTCCCGCAACAAAAGCTTCCTACTTGCGCAACGGGGCGCGTTTCACGGTGACGACCGCCTTGAACTCCTTGCCCACGGGCGGCGCGGGGTCGCCGGACTTCCAGAATGGGACCAGGGCGAAGTTGTCGGCCACGACAAGGTTCTCGGGCCCCTCCTTCACCTTCAGGTCGGATATCTTCGCCGGCGCAAGCAGGAAGGCCGCCGGGCGCGACGGCGATGCCTCGCGGCGCATCGTGACGGTAAACGTGATCTCTTCGCTGCCGTTGGGCAGCTTCTTAATGTCCATTTTCTGATCGTACAGCGGCTCCCGGGTGGGTTTCAGCCTGGCCTCCCACACCGGATCGCCGTAGAGCACGACCGTTTCCCACAGCAGCCTGGGACCGATTTGAAGGGGCCGGAAGTTGCGGCAGCAGATGTACTTCTGCTGCTTTTCCTGATCGTTCATCCGGCTCACCTCCCAGTACAACGCCTGCTGGTTGAGCCAGACCGCCTCGGCGAAGGTGAACCGGCCCTGGAGGCTCAGGAAGTACTCGACAATACCCCAGGCGTAGCACGAGTTGGTCTGCACGCCGACGTGGCCGAAGAACTGGACCGCCCCGTGATGGATCCAGCCCAAGAGCATGCAATCCTCGCCGTTGACGTGGCCGATCAGGCAGTTGCCCACCGCGTAGTAGATCTTCGGGTTGTTCGTCGTGATCGCGTGGACGTTGCCCGACGTGTCGACGCCGAAGAGCTTGCTGACGACGTCCCCGTACCGCGGATCGGCGAGGAGTTCTTGGTATTTCTTTTGCACGGGTTCCGGCATCCTTTTGATCAACGAGGCGATGACGATCTGGCCGTTTTTGTAGCTGTAGCCCATCTGCCAGTCGTCTTCGGTCGCATGGCCGCTACTGGAGACCATGTCCACCTTGTTGGAGTTCAGGGCCTTGACGTACTGCTCCGTCGTGTCTTTCGGCCCTTCAACTTCTTTGTTCTCCTTGCCGGGCATCTTGGTCCATTTTCGTCCCTGCTCACCCTCGCTAAAAGAAGCGCCGGCCTCCATCTCGTCCATCCAGCCGGCGCCGACGTGTGAAAGACCTCGGCTGACCGTAAGCGGCTTTGCCGAGATGACCCGCATCGCGTCCTCGGGCGTGGCGCCGGTGAGGACCGTCCATCTGGCGTCGTCGTAGGGGTCGTCGTCGAGCGTGCGCATCAACACCCCGGCCTCGTGGTAATACACGCTGCAAAGCGGTATCTGCAACTCGACGGTGCGGCCGTCGCGGGTGCGGCCCTGGGCCTGGACCTTGGCGTTTTGGGCCAATTCGTCGATCCGCGCCACGAAGCACACGAAGTCGGGATGCATTGTCGCCAGCGCCTTCTGAAGCCCCTTCAAGCCCTGATGTTCATGTCCCACAATCTCCTTGTCGTAAGTGAAGATTTTTGCCGAGTGCTTATTCTGAAGCGTGTCGACGACTTTTTTCCAGTCGGAATCCTGGAGCGTCTTCTTTGCCGCGACGATGGCGTAGCTGTACTCGCCTTGCCCTGCCCCGTCCGCCGCCGACACCGCGGCAACGCCCGAGCCGCCGAGCACAAGAGCAACGGCAACAAGAACGAACATCAACCGTGCAAGTGAATGTAGCCGCGAAATCATGACTGTGCCTCCTAAAGGAAGTTGCCTGAAAACTCAAAACGAATGAAACATCTCAGAACGTGTTTTAAAATCATTCATTTAGCCCGCCGTGAATACACGGCGGGCCGGATTGACCGTGAAAAACCGTTTGCCCCGGGTGTATTCACCCAGGGCTAAATACGGATATTTCAACTTCAAAAACACGTTCTCGGTAAAGTGCGGCAGTGCTGCATTGTTTTGCAAAAACACGCCTGCCGCGCTTCCATTCCGTGTATGTGCTCCTAATGCTGGAGTATAAGGGGGGGTACGGATGGCGGGATTGTATCTTGGCTGGATCACGCACAATGCACGATGCGGGAACACCCCACCATCGTCAGACTACCAGGGCTGAGCGGCCCTGTCAACAGACCGCCACCACCCTTCCCTATGACGATGCGAAGGGCGGAAAAGTTCCAAATTCCGCATTGTCAATGCTTGAACGATTTCGTTCTTTCTCCCCCTTGCCGCGGCGCAGTTCGTGACGCGCGGTGCAAGAGCAACCCCAAGCGGGGACTGGAGCGGGCGATTGACGTCCTCGCGCCGGGCGATATAATGGGCCACGGGAATGCCGCGTCGGGCTGTCGCAGCCCTTTCAAGAACCGCAAGGAGACTCTGGGATGGACCATGTCAAGGAGCTATCCGACCGCGATTTTGAAACCGAGGTCATTCAATCGGCCGAACCGGTCCTGGTTGACTTCTGGGCCCCGTGGTGCGGTCCCTGCCGGATGGTCGCGCCGGTCGTCGAGGAACTGGCAAAAGAAAACGCCGGCATGCTGAAAGTGACTAAAATCAACATCGACGATAGTCCCAATACGGCAGCCGCTTACGGAATCAGCAGTATTCCGACCATAATGATCTTCAAAGGCGGCGAGATAGCCGATCGTTTCGTCGGCGTCCAGCCAAAAAAACGTCTTCAGGAAGCCATCGACCAGGTTACGGCCTGACGATTGATGCGAATTTCCGTCTGTGTAAAGCCGCGACCACTGGTTTGCAGCTTTTCTGTGGTTGTCATCAAGAAATGGAGTGAATTCGGGGAGTCCAAGTGCCGATGAAGTAGATTGGGTAAACCTTGTCGATTGCGCGGAGTGTGCCGCGCGAGCCGGCCGTCAGACCCAAACCTGCTTCGCCAAATGACTAAGGCAGATTCTTCCCAAAAGTCTGAGACCAAAGGGTTGCGTCAAGCCCCACCCACACAGGGCTGGACATTGACGTCAACAACCCGGGTCGACGCCCCACACGAGATGGCCGCTTCGGTTTCGGACCCCACGCCTGAAGGACGCGCGGCGACCGAGGCGCCGCCTCCCGACGATACGCCCGGGGAACAACTCCGCCTCCAAGCCCTCCAATTGGCAACGCATCTCCGCGGTCGGCAAAAGGAGTTGGACGCCCGCGAAGCCGAACTGAACTCACGCATCGCGCGTTGTGAGTCCGATGCCAGAACCGCTCGACTCTGGCTCGAACAACGTCGGGCCGATCTGGCCGCCGCGGACGCGGCGCTGGCCGGGCAAGGTCAAGAGTTGACCGCGCGGGCCGCGGCGCTGGACGATCGGGAAGAGGAGTCGGCCCGGCGGCAGCGGATTATGTCCGAGCAAGAGCAGGCGCTGTTGCAGCGGCAGCAGGAGCTATCCCTTCGAGAGCAAGAATTCGAGGAGCGATTGGAGCGGTTGGCCGTCGCGGAGTCTGCGCGGGAAACGAATGAGCAAGCGGCGGCCGAACGTTGCGCCGACGTGCAGCGGCAAGTTGCCGCCGGCGAGCGGTTGGCCGCCGAGCACCGACGCGCGACGGCCGACCTGGAACGGAAGCGCCAAACGGTGCAGCGGCGCGCCGAACACGTGGACAAATGCCGGACCTCCTTGAAACAACTCCGCGATGAATTGGGACGCATGCACCGCGAGACGTTGGAAATCCGCCTGGCGACCGAGGAGCTTTGGGTGCAGCTTTCCGGCGCCGCGCCGCCGGCGGCGCTGACGCGCTCGCTCGGCCGCATCCGCACCAGGCTGGCCGAGCAGTACGCCCAAGCCAACGCCGAATTGGCCGAGCAGAAAAAGGAACTGGAAACGATCCGCGGCCGACTCGACTCGCAGCTCAACAAACTGATCGAGCACAAGCGGCAACTCGAGCGATGGGCCGCCGGTCGTCAACAAGATTGCGAGACGCAGGCGTCGCGGTTGGTCGCCCGCGAAGAACAACTTCAACGCGAAGAGGACTATCTCCGCGAACAAGCGGAACACTGGCGGGCGGAGCGGTTAAGATTCCAGCAAGAACTGCGGCAGTGGAAAGCGAACCGTTCCACGCGCCGGCGCGGAAACGCTGCTCCAGCATGCTAAGAACGTGTTTTGAAATTGAAATATCCGTATTTAGCCCCGGGTGAATACACCCGGGGCAAGCGGTTTTTCACGGTCAATCCGGCCCGCCGTGTATTCACGGCGGGCTAAATGAATGATTTTAAAACACGTTCTAAGTGCGTTTGGCAATGCCGCGATACAAAACAAGCCCACGGGTTGCAACCCGTGGGCTTTGTAATTGTCCGCCGCGATTCACTCGCTCGTAATCCGTTACTTCTGGCTGGAATACTCTCCGTCTCCGGTCTCCTGTTGCCGTCGTTTGGCGGTCTTGACGGCCGCAGACGCAAGCTGCATCCCGATCTGGATTTCGTTCCGGCTAAAGTAGGGTTGGCTCATGCCGTTTGCATGTCGGAGCCGTTTCGCGGCCAGTTCCCGCCAACTCATGTCGTTGTTCAGGTGCCAGGCCGCGGCTTGGGACGCGCGCTGGTCGAGTTGGCCGCTGCCGAGCATCTCGCACAACTCGCGGACGCCGGGCTTGGTGGTGAAGCTCTCCAGCGGCTTGATCTCATAGGGGACCGCGGCGCGAGGTTCTTGCTTGCCGTATTCGAGGCAGACGGTGGGGAGCTTCAATTGCCCGATCTTTTCGGGCGGGACGCTGAACATTCCCATGCCGCCGCCCATGCCGCCCATGCCACCCATGCCGCCGCCCATGCCTTGGTTGCCTTGATTGCCACCGGTTCCGCGGGTGCCGCGAGTGCCGCGTCCGCCGTCCATCCCGCCAAGCTGGGCCAACACGGGCACGCCCGCGAACGCCTTCGGCAACTTCACGTTCAACGGCTTGTCCGTCTTGTTCTCGATTAACACCCGACACTGCGTTGAATCCTTGGGAATCAACTTCACGGCAATATCCCCCTTCTCGATGGCCGCAAACATCTCAACGGTTTGTGCCTGGGGATCGTACTTGCTTTTCGTTATGAACCTTTTGCGTCCTTCGGCCGCCAGTGCCGCCGAGGCAAGCAACAGCCCAACGACGACCAAACCCAAACACTGAAATCTCCAATTCCGCAGGCCAGTACACATGATCCATATCCTCCGCGCTTGTATGTCTATACGGTGAACGGCCGGAAGTGTAACTATCTTCTCCACCCGAGAAGAATGTTTCACTTCTTTCCGTGCAACGTATAACAGACCCTTACAATCTTCCTTATACCAAGCGATCCATGCCTTCCACTTCTATACAGGATAATCAGTAGAGCACAAAAAGCCAAGCAGAAAATGCGGATTATGAGGAATGGCGGCCGACAAAACACCCCGCCAGAGGGAGGCAGGCCGGTCCTTGGATTTTCCTTTCGGCGGCTTGGCAGCCGGGCAGACTCCTATATCGTTGGGGGCAACAGTAGTACTGTCTCCCCGGGGGTGGCAGTTCCACAGCCACCCCAACATGGCAGCCCGAGATGATCCTGCTCTGATACTATTCGGATTGATAAACCGAGAACTGCCCCCTTAATCCGCTTCAGAAGGCGAGTACAATAGGGGTTATATGATAAAGTCGCCATTGGGTGATTCCGCAAGGTCTACCGTGAATGAAAGTCCAGTCCGCTTCGAGTCGGGTCTGCGGCGAGCCCTGTTGGCCGCCCAAACCGCCGAAGACAACCGCGGCATCGACATCGTCGTGCTCGACACCCGCGAATTGACCCCGATGTTCGACTACTTCGTGATCGCCACCGGCACGAGCCGGCGGCAAATCCACGCCATGAGCGAGGAGATCGACCACGCCTTGGAAGACCGGATGGGCGACCGGCGGCTGGGTATCGAGGGATACGAGGAAAGCCGCTGGATACTGTTGGACTACGGCGACGTGGTGGTCCATCTATTCGAGCCTGAAACCCGCGACTACTACGCCCTGGAAGACCTCTGGGGCCACGCCAAGCGCGTGCCGCGATCCACGGAAAAGGGGGATGCAGGGAGCGGCCCTTAGCCCAAATGCCGTCGAATTAAGCGACGCTGGCATCCCCACTCGTCCCCCATGCTTTGCGTGGGAACAAGATGCTAAATGGACCAGACCCGGGTGAATCGGGCGGACTCGCCCGGGTCTGAATTTCCTGCCGCTACTGATGCTTGGGTTCCTCGACATCGACGCAAGGTTGCTTTATCCGTGGCGCCGTCAAATCTCAAACGCAAAGGCCGGAACAACACTTGCCGGCAAGCACTTGCGGCAACGGTTTCCGCAAACCATTTGTCTCCAACGTATTGAATATTGAATACTGTGCCGGCACTGCCGGCAGTTGGGTTTTTCGTGGTAAATGCTTGGCCATTTTTTGCATTTCAAATTTGACGGTGCCGATGCCCCTAATTTTGTGTGTCTACTTGTTTTTTCCTTTACACTGCCTCAATTGCAGTCAATAAAACTTTCCATTTGATGGCAATTTGGGCATGACCTCGCGGAAGATTGCGGATATAATGCCCTGTTTGGCCTTGCCTACGGCTCCCTGCGACTTTGCTCGATTCGCGCGGCGCTTGCTTTCAGGGCCTTGCCTTACAGCCGCGGATTGCAACGGAAGTGGACAACTTATGGCCTACGCCGACGGGCAAAGTCCTCACACCTTTCACATTCCCGTGATGGGCACCGGTTTCATGATCGACGCCCCTTTGCGGGTCGCGAAATACGGCATCTCGTCGGCCATCTCGCTGGTCGACGACGTGTTGATCGAGCAGATGCGGCGGTTCCATTGCGAGCGGGAAGGCGAGCCGTACGAGAAAATCCCCGCCAGCGACGTGGACGCCCGCGCACGACGCATCACGGCGTATCTAAACCTGCTGGACCGGCTGGTCGGCCGTCAGGTGGTGCGGTTGCAAGCCGCGCCGTTCGAGGCCGGTAGCGAGGTGACGCGATATTTCGAGATGTTGCCCGACGGGCCGCTCGCGCGGACCTACCGCGAGATGCAGGCGACCGC
This sequence comes from Planctomycetota bacterium, assembly GCA_018897395.1. Classification (GTDB taxonomy): domain Bacteria; phylum Planctomycetota; class Planctomycetia; order Pirellulales; family Thermoguttaceae; genus JAHIKV01. The sequence continues at coordinate 12,265 of JAHIKV010000108.1, forward strand.
CGATCCCCGGCAGTGCGTCGAGCTCCAGAATCAACTTCGCCGGATGGCGGTGCCCGGCAGTATCAACGTGAACATCATGTCGAAGGGGGACCGCGATCTGTACCGCGACGGCGAAAAGCTGCCGGCGAAATACAGCGACGCCTCGGCCGCCCTGCGCGGTTTTGCCAACAGTACGCTTAGCTCGTCGATCATCTTTTCGGCCGGCATCAGCCCCCGCCTCTACGGCTACGTGGCGGAGTTCGACGATTTCTTTCCCAACGAGCGCGGCGAGCTGAAAAAGAAGATCGTGCTGAAGGTGAGCGACTACCACTCGGCCGCGGTCCAGGGCAAGTTTTTCGCCAAGCACGGGCTGTGGGTGTCGGAGTACCGCATCGAGTCGGGGCTGAACTGCGGCGGTCACACCTTCGCCACCAAGGGCCTGCTGCTGGGACCGATCCTGGAGGAGTTCCAGCGGAAGAAGCGGGAACTCGTCGAGCAGCTTCACGCGGCGTACGTCAAGGCGCTGAAGCGGCGCGGATACGCCGTGGATCAGTCGCCCCGCGAAGTCCGCGTCACGGTGCAGGGCGGCATCGGCGACGCGGTCGAGGACGCCTTGCTGAGGGAGCATTACGGCGCGGACGGCACCGGTTGGGCTACGCCGTTTCTGTTGGTGCCCGAAGTATCGAACGTCGACGACGAACATCTGCGGAAATTGGCCGCCGCGACCGGCGAGGATGTTTTCCTGAGCGACAGTTCACCGTTCGGAATACCGTTTTGGAACCTCCGCAACTCCGCCAGCGAAGAGGCCCGGCGGCGGCGGATCGGCGAGGGGCGACCGGGTAGCCCGTGTAGCAAGGGATTCGTCCAACTGTTCAACGTGGAGTTCACCCCGCTGCCGATTTGCACGGCCTCGCGCGAGTATCAGCGGCTGAAGCTCGAACAGCTGGAGCGGGACGATCTGACCGACCGGCAGCGCGAGGCCGCGCGGCGGTCGGTGTTGGCCAAGTCGTGCATCTGCCACGACCTGGCGGGCGTGGCTACGTTGAAAAACGGCATCGACCGGAAGGCGACTCCCGCCGTCTGCTGCGGGCCGAACATCGTGAACTTCTCGAAGGTCGCCACGCTGGAGGAGATGGTCGGCCACATCTACGGCCGCGTCTCGCTGGTGACCAATCCGGCCCGCCCGCAAATGTTCATCCGGGAACTCGCCATCTACATCGACTACCTGCTCGATGAGCTGGAGAAACGGCGGCTCGGGTTTCCTTCGCACTCGATCGAGTATTTTCAGGAGTTCCGGAAAAACCTGCGCGACGGCATCGACCATTATCGGCGGCTGGCCGATCGGTTCGAGGCGGAAGAGCGAGCGCGGTTCCTCGACGAACTGGAACGACTCCGCGAAATGCTCGACGCGGTCCCGCTGAACGAGGATCATGTGGACGCCGCCGTCCGGCCGGTGCAGGCGGAAGTGCCCGTCTCGCGGTAGCGCAGCCCCGCAAATTGACGGATGATGTCGGTGTGCCGTTCGACTTCCCGCAGCAATAGCCCACCGAGCGGCTGTCGTTGAAGTGGCTGCCCAGCGGGCGGCGGCGGAGTTGTTGGCCCGCTGTTGCGGCGAAGCCATCGAACACGGCCGGCATTGCGTCCTGCTCCACGCGCCGCCGTCGAGTCCGTTGCTCCGGGTCTTTGACGATGCGGATGGCATTGGTCATCCGGGGACGTCCGAACACGGCGAGACATACATGATGCGGTTGCTCAACCCATTGGGGTTGTTGCGACGGTTGCGCGGCGAGTTCGACCGCCGCGCCGTCGGGGCCTGCCTGCCGCGCCCCCTCGATCTAGGGCTGCTGGTCGAAGGCCGGAAATACCAGTTGGAACTTGGCCGCGAGGGCGTCCACGCCTCTTCCAGGCGGATTGGC
>JAHIKV010000109.1 GCA_018897395.1 Planctomycetota bacterium
ATTTGGAGAATTTTTCACGTACTCACAATGGGGGAGCGGCTTTGCGGCCGTGCGAAACCATTGGAATGGGTTTCGCGGGCCGCTAGTCCCCTCTATCTAAGAATTCGTAATCAGTGGTCTAGACAAACGGGTCCACCTCACTAACAGTCCGTTGAAAAAGTCGGCTTTGGGAGTTTGGGTGCCACTGCTGGCTTGTCCAGCAGTGTTTTTCCGGGAGTTTTCCCCATGCACTGCTGGGCAAGCCAGCAGTGGCACCCTTTTTCAACAGGCTGCTAAACGAGCGGCACACTCCCAATTTAGAAGCGAAGCTCCAGCCCCAAGTTCAAGCCCTGCGCCCAGAAAGAGGACGTCTTGCCCGGAAACGCCGGGAAGGGCAACGCCGGATCCTGGACCACCGGGATGTTGCGCGGATCGACGTTCAAGTCGATCTGTTCGGCGGCGTGGATCACGCATCCCCAGTAAAGAATGTTGTAGCCGACGTACGCCCGCCAGTTATCGTTGACCTGGTAGCCCAGTTCGAGTCCCAACTGGGGAATCATCGTAAACGTGTCGCGGGTATACGTGCCCTCGTTGGTGCGGACGGCGAAAACGCCGCCGTCGCGGACTTGCGTCGGCTGGGCGGTGGGCGTGACGATCGTTTGGCCGTCGATGGTCATCACCTGATGGTTGTTGCCCAGCGCGATCTTGGTCAACACTTCCAGCGACCACCGGCTCCGATATATCCGGCTGCGCAACCCGAACTCGCTCCCGTGGAAATCGTTCCTCGCGCGGAAACCGTCGTCCACCTGGAACAACCAGTTCTGCATCGGGCCGATTTCCGTGACCCGCAGGTTCTCTCGAATCGCCACGCTGTCGCTGTATCTGTAGTGGCGGTAGCCGACCAACAAGTCGGTCCGGCAGCAGAACAACAGAGGCAGACTGCAAGGATCGACGCAAGGATCGCACGAGTCGCAGCAGCAGAGGTTGTAGCTCAGCGCCACGCCGGTCGATTGGAAGTAGTCCTTGGCGTTGACCGTGATCGTCCCTTCGACCACGTCCGGGTAGGCCACCAACTCGCGGTTCTGCTTGATGTTTTCGACGTCGTAGAACGGCCGGGTGAGGATCGGATTGCCGGTCGAATACCGACTGTAGTTACTCGCCCCCTCGCCGAGCGCGAAGTAATCGCCCTCGATGCCCCAGACGTGGCAGTTGTCGAGCCACAGCCCCCACGACGTGCGGAAACCGGAACGGCCGTAGTCGGCAGCAGTGCTGTTGCCGTATAGTATCGTGGCGCCGGGCAACACGCCGGCGTCGGCGACGGGCGTACCCAGGGGACTGGTGGTCACCAGCGGCGGCAACCGCATCCCATTGGTCCACCACATTAAATAGTCCGCCCTCAGCCAGAACCGCCCCGGAGGGCTGCAACACGGAACGCCGCAAAACTCCACGCCATCCTCTTCGGAAACCACTGATTCATCCACGAAGTCATACGTCTGCGGCTGGCCGTTGTCTGCCTGGGGGGCCATCGCCGCCGATTGGTCGGGGATCGGCTGGAGTTGTCCATTGGCAGCCGGTGCATCGGCGGCCCAAGTTTGATTGCCGCCCAGAAAGAGCGTTCCACCAACAATAAGAACGCCGGCACACCAAAACGAGATACGTTTAGCAGCCATGATTCCCCTCTAAAGTGTTGTTCGACCTGAACAGTCAGCGCGGGATTGTGGAACGCAACGATTATTTACCCCATAACACATCGGCAAGATTTGCGGACTACATTAACTATGACGGTGCGTATTGCGTGAAGATGGGCAGAATAGGACAAGCAGGTAGGGAAATTCTTGCGAAATCAACGCATCCGCAGCCGCTTGCCGCCCCAGATTGGTCCGACAAACCTCCTCGGCGGATGTCATAGCAGTCCGTTGAAAAAGTCGGCTTTGGGAGTTTGGGTGCCACTGCTGGCTTGTCCAGCAGTGTTTTTCCGGGAGTTTTCCCCATGCACTGCTGGGCAAGCCAGCAGTGGCACCCTTTTTCAACAGGCTGATAGGCGCCGGTGGGACAGGTTGGCAATCTGTCCTACTGATGATTACTCGCCGTCACTTTCTGATAGAATAAGGGGTTTGCCCTAATTCGCCCGTTCAACGACGCCGCCACAATATGCATACTTCCGACATCCTTGTCCGAGGCGCCCGAGAGCATAATCTTCGGGACATCGACGTTCAGTTGCCGCGGAACGGGCTGATCTGCTTTACGGGCGTCAGCGGGTCGGGCAAAAGCTCACTGGCCTTCGACACCCTCTATGCCGAGGGGCAACGGCGCTACGTGCAAAGCCTCTCCAGCTATGCCCGGCAGTTCCTCGGGCAGATGCCCAAACCCGACGTGGACCTGATCTCGGGCCTGAACCCGGCAATCTCGATTTCGCAGCGCGGCGCCGGTCACAGTCCTCGCTCCACCGTCGGCACGATCACCGAAATCCACGACTATCTACGGGTGCTCTACGCGCGGGTTGGAACCGGTCACTGCTCGCAGTGCGGCCGGCCCATCACCGCGCAGAGCCGCGAGCGGATCATCGAGCGCATCCTCGCCTTGCCGACGGGGACGCGGCTGATGGTCTTGGCCCCCTTGGTCCGCGGTCAGAAGGGGCGGTTCAAAGACCTCTTCGACGACTTGCAGAAACAGGGGTTCGTCCGAGCGAGGGTCGACGGCCGAGTGGTTCGTCTGAGCGAAGACCCGCGGCTCGACCTCCAGATGCGTCACGACGTCGAAGTGGTGATCGACCGGCTGACGATCGACTCGAAGGCCCGCGGCCGGCTGGCCGAGGCGGTCGAGTTGGCGTTGCGGCTCGGCGGCGGGAGTCTCGTCGTGGCGGTGGAAGATGAGACAGGGAAACTGGGAGACAAGGAGACAAGGAGACAGGGAGAAGGCAAATCGCCTGCTGTCTCCTTGTCTCCTTGTCTCCCTGTCTCCTTGTCTCTTTCCGCCCACTACGCCTGCACGCACTGCGATTTGAGTTTCGAGCCACCGGAGCCGCAGTTGTTCAGTTTCAACAGCCCGCGAGGGATGTGTCCCGAGTGCAGCGGCTTGGGGCAAATTTACTCGTTCGATCCCGAGCGGCTGATCTCCGATCCGAGCCGGTCGTTTCAGCAAGGCTGCATCGAACTGGTCGGCACGTGGAGCGAGATGGGCCGCTGGCGAAGGCACGTCTACCGCGGCGTGGCCGAAACGCTGGAGCGGAACGAGGGCCTGCCGCACGGCGCCGTGCTGGAAACCGCGTGGGAGGAACTCGACCCCAAGCTCCAAAATGCCCTGCTCTGGGGCACCGGAGAGGAGCACGTCACTTTCACCTGGCGGAGCGGACCGTCGGGACACAAGTGGGGCGGCAAGTTCGAGGGCATCATTCCCAAGCTGCTCGCAAAGTATCGCACTACCCACAGCCGGCCGCAGCGCCGCCAGTTGGAAAAGTACATGCGCGTCCTCGATTGCGGCCATTGCGGCGGCGCGCGGTTGAATCCACAGGCCCGAGCGGTCACGCTGACGACCCGAAATCCGAAGTTCCACGATCGCCCCGAGCGCAGTCTGCCCGAGGTCTGCGCCTTGGCCATTTCCGACGCCGGGGGGTTTTTTAGCGACATCGAGCTGGACGCCACGGGCGAGAAGATCGCCGCCGAGGCGTTGAAGGAGATCCGTGGCCGGCTCCAATTCCTCGAAAACGTGGGGCTGGAATATCTCTCTCTGGACCGGACCGCTCCGACCCTCGCGGGCGGCGAGATGCAACGCATCCGCCTGGCCGGGCAAATCGGCTGCGGACTGGTCGGCGTGTTGTACATCCTCGACGAGCCTTCGATCGGGCTGCATCCCCGCGACAACGACCGCCTGCTCCAGTCGCTCGCCCGGCTCCGCGACCAGGGCAACACCGTGGTGGTCGTCGAGCACGACGAGGACACGATCCGCGCGGCCGACCACGTGGTCGATTTCGGGCCAGGGCCGGGTGTGCGCGGCGGGCGGATCGTCGCCGCCGGAACGGTCGATCAACTCGCCGCCGCGGAGAAAAGCGTCACCGGCCAATACCTTTCCGGCCGAAGGCGGATCGAAATACCCGACTGCCGCCGCCCCGTCGGCAAAGCGAAACTCGTGGTCCGAGAAGCCACCCACAACAACCTCAAGGGGATCGACGTCGAAATCCCGCTCGGCGCGTTCGTCTGCGTCACGGGCGTCTCCGGCTCGGGCAAAAGCTCGCTGGTCGGCGACATACTGATCGAGGCCCTGCGCCGCGACCTCAACTGCGGCGTCGGCAACCCGGGCGCGCATCGGCGGATCGACGGCCTGGAACACCTCGACCGGATGATCGCCATCGACCAGTCGCCGATCGGACGTACGCCGCGCTCGAACCCGGCCACCTACATCAAGGTCTTCGACGAGATCCGTCGGCTCTACGCCCAATTGCCCGAGTCGAAGGCGCGCGGATACAAGGCGGGCCGGTTCAGCTTCAACGTCCGCGGCGGCCGTTGCGAGGCCTGCGAAGGGAACGGATCGACGAAGCTGGAGATGGATTTTCTGGCCGACGTGTGGGTCACCTGCCCGGTCTGCGAAGGGCATCGCTTCAACCGCGAGACGCTGCAAGTCCGCTACAAGGGCAAGTCGATCGCGCAGGTGCTGGAAATGGACGTTCAGGAAGCGCTGCAACACTTCGAGAACGTCCCCGCCATCCGGCACAAGCTCCAGACGCTGCACGACGTGGGCCTCGACTACATGAAACTCGGCCAGCCGTCGCCCACGCTCTCCGGCGGCGAGGCCCAGCGGGTGAAACTCGCCCGCGAGTTGGCAAAAAAAAGCACCGGGCGAACGCTCTATTTGCTCGACGAGCCGACCACCGGACTGCACTTCGCCGACATCGAACTGCTATTGAAGGTCTTGCACGGCTTCGTCGATGCCGGCAACACGGTGTTGGTCATCGAGCACAACGTCGAGGTCATCAAGACGGCCGATTGGATCATCGACCTCGGTCCCGAGGGAGGCGAGGCGGGCGGATACGTCGTCGCCGCCGGAACGCCGGAGGATATTGTTTTGCAATCGTTTAGCCCCGGCGTCCACGAAAAGAGTTGGGGTGGCAGTTCAACTGCCACCCCATCCGCAAGCGGTTTGAAAAGCGTGACTTCCGCTTGCGGTTTCGCATCTCACACCGGCAAAGTGCTGCGACGGGTGTTGGGTAATTCCCGCGCCGTTCAACCCGGCGTGGACGCCGGGGCTAAACTCCCGCCCCCCGCCCCCCGCCCCGCGCCGCCGATTGACACTATTCGCGTCCGCGGCGCCGCGCAGCACAACCTGAAAAGCATCGACGTCGATATCCCCCGCGACCGGCTGACCGTCTGCTGCGGCCCCAGCGGGTCGGGCAAGACCTCGCTGGCCATCGACACGATCTATGCCGAGGGCCAGCGGCGATACGTCGAAAGCCTCAGCGCATACGCCCGGCAGTTCATCGGCCAGATGCAGAAGCCGAAGGTGGACCACGTCGAGGGGCTCTCGCCCGCCGTGGCGATCGAGCAGAAGCGGGCCGGCCACTCGCCGCGGAGCACCGTCGGCACCGTCACGGAAATCTACGACTATCTGCGGATACTACTGTCGCGGCTGGGGCGGCCGCACTGCCCGGCCTGCAATATCCCCATCGGCAGCCAGTCGGCCGACGAGATCATCGCCAAGGTGATGGACCGGCCGGCCGGCACGAAGTTGTACCTGATGGCCCCGCTCGAACTCCGCCACGGCGAGAGCTACGAGACTCTGTGGGAAGAGACCCGCGCCTCGGGATACGTCCGGGTCCGCGTGGACGGGCAAACGTATTCGGTGGACCGGCCGCCGCAGATCGATCGACGGCAAAAACACGACGTCGAGGTGGTGGTCGATCGCGTGACGGTCCGGCCGCAGTCGCGCTCGCGAATCGCCGACAGCGTGGAGAACGCCTTGTCCCTCGGACGCGGCGTGCTGCGGGTGGCGGCGGCCGACGACAAACTGCCCGAGCCGCAATGGGTGGCCGAAACGCACAGCCGGCATTTCGTCTGCGACGGTTGCGGGCGGAGCTTCGAGCCGCTCTCGCCGCACAACTTCTCATTCAACAGCGCGTTGGGATGGTGCCCGGCCTGCGAAGGATTGGGGACCCAGACGGGCACGAACCCCGCCGCCCTGTTGCGCGATCCGAAGCTCACGCTTACCCAGGGCGCGGTGGCCTTGTGGCCGGAGGCCGACAACCGGATGTTTGCCGCGATGCTCGAGGCGTTTTCGCGCGGCACGGGCGTCCCGCTCAATGTGCCGTTCGACCAGCTCGGCGGCCATCATCGGCGGATGATCTTCCACGGCACGGGCGACCGGTGGTTCGACGTGAACGTAAGGGCTGGCCGCTTCAGCGGCCAGTCGCCCGCTTCCAGTTTCGCCGCTTGCGGTTTCGCATTCCGTTTCCAATACAAGGGCCTCTATCCCGCCCTGGCCGAGGGGAGCCGCAAATCGCCGGCCATGCGGGCGAAGCTGGAACACCTGGTCGACGACGTTGAGTGCTCGGTCTGCTGCGGCAGCCGGCTCCGCGACGACGCCGCGGCGGTGCGGCTCCAGAACCGAACGATCGACGAGTTCTGCCGCCTGCCGCTGGGCCGATTGCTGGGAGAGTTGCAAGGCTGGAATCTGAACGACACCGAACGGAAGATCGCCGGCGAGGTCTCCCGCGAGATCGTCAACCGAGTGCAATTCCTCGTCGACGTCGGTCTTGAATATCTGGCGCTTGCCCGGCCCGCCCCGTCGCTTTCCAGCGGCGAGATGCAGCGCATCCGGCTGGCGGCGCAGTTGGGCAGCGGGCTGTGCGGCGTGCTCTACGTACTCGACGAGCCTACGATCGGCCTGCATCCCCGCGACAACCATCGCCTGCTGGATGCGTTGAAAAAACTCCGCGACCTGGGCAACACGCTGCTGGTGGTCGAGCATGATCGGGAAGTGATCGGCAGCGCGGATCAATTGTTGGATTTCGGTCCGGCGGCCGGCGACCGAGGCGGCCTGATCGTCGCCCAGGGGACGCCGGAGAAAGTCGCCCGACACCGCGGCTCCGTGACCGGGCCGTATTTGTCGGGGAAGAAGGCGATCCCGGTGCCCAGCAACCGCAGGGTTCAGGGTTCAGGGTTCAGGGTTCAGAAGACGAAAGGTGGAAAGCCAAGGGCTGGTCGCTTCAGCGACCAGTTGGCTCCCGGCGGTTGGCTGGAAATCCTCGGCGCACGGCACAACAATCTGAAAGACATTACCGTCCGGATTCCGCTGGGAACTCTGACGGTGGTGACCGGCGTGAGCGGCAGCGGGAAAAGCTCGCTGGTCGAGGACGTATTGTTCGCCTCGTTGGCACGCAAGCTGCACCGCGCGAAGACTTTCCCCGGCGCTCACGATGCCATTCGCGGCGTCGAGTTGATCAACAAGGTAATCCGCGTCGATCAACAGCCGCTGGGGCAGACGCCGACCTCGAACCCGGCCACTTTCACCGGTGTCTTCGACTTGATTCGCGCCCTGTTCGCCCAATTGCCCGAGGCGAAACTCCGTGGCTACACACAGCGGCGGTTCAGCTTCAACGTCTCCGGCGGGCGGTGCGAGCGGTGCGAGGGGAACGGGCAACTATGCGTCGAGATGCACTTCCTGCCCGACGTGTGGGTCGAGTGCGACACCTGCGGCGGACGGCGATACAATCCCGAGACGCTCGCCGTCCGTTACCACGGCCGGTCGATCGCCGACGTGCTGGATATGTCGTGCGGCGAGGCGGTAAAGCTGTTCGAGAACATCCCCAAAATTCGCCGCCCGCTGCAAACTCTGTGCAACGTCGGGCTGGACTATCTAACGCTCGGCCAGCCGGCCCCGACACTCTCGGGCGGCGAGGCGCAGCGGATCAAGCTGGCCGCCGAACTTTCCCGTCCCGACACCGGAAGCACGCTCTATCTGCTGGACGAGCCGACCACGGGGCTGCACTTCGACGACCTGGCCAAATTGCTGAACGTGTTGAACCGGCTGGTCGATCTGGGCAACACCGTGGTGGTGATCGAGCACAATTTGGACGTGATAAAGACCGCCGACTGGATCATCGACCTGGGACCGGAGGCCGGCGACGAGGGGGGCTACGTCGTCGCCGCCGGAACGCCGGAGGAAGTGGCCAAACAATGCAAAACCGCAAGCGGCTTGAACAGCGTAACTTCCGCTTGCGGTTTCGCATCCCACACCGCCGCGGCACTGGCCCCGATGTTGGCGGCCGGTCCACACGTCGAGCGGAAAATGTTCGACTTCGCCGCCGAGGCGGCCGAGCGGAAAACCGACCGCGACATCGCCGAAGTGGGCCAAGATGCCAAAATGCCCTGGCAGGCCGACGGCCAACGATGGCATACCGTGGACCGGGTCGGCCGGACCGGCAACCCCTGCCGCTGGGACGGCCGCATCCTGGCCGAGGTCGTCGATCGCATCGAAGAAAAAGGTGTCAGGAACCATTTGTCGAAACGACTTGAAGAGTGCTGCACACAAACGGTTCCTGACACCTTTTTCTCGGCGACCGACTGGAGCGAGCGGACGGTGGTCGAAATTCGCGCGGCCAAGAAATCGGACGGCTGGTTCTTCCACGCCATCACCGGCGAGGAGTGGCTATTGAAGATGAAGTTCCGCACGGCGCGGAACACCTTCCGGCGGGAAGAGTTGATCGAGCGGCTCGATCTGAAGCCGCTGAACGACGTGCCCGAGCTGCCGCTCTACGGGACCGAGCCGCGAGTGCGGTGCAAAAACCTCCGCGGCCCGTGGCAGGAGATCGAACTGCGGGTACACGGCTACAACGAGATCGACCGGCCGGAGTTTTGGGATTTCATCGATCGGGCAACGGCGGGTTTCGGTTCATACACCGAGAAGGCCCAGGCGAAGCCCAACATCCTTCAGCCGTGGAAGCAACTCGGCCGGACGTGGCACTTGGCCCGCCGGGGGTTTCCGCTCGGCAAGAAAATCCGTTGGGAGCCGGACGTGCTGCAAGAGCTACTCGATTTGTTGGCCGAGATCGCTCCACGTGGCGAATTCAACTGGAACAACAAGCAGGTGGCGCCGGTCTGCTTGCCCGGCCGGCGCGATCCCTGGGCGGCCGTGCAGACGAAAAAACTCGATGCGGTCTATCTGCACCTGACCGGTCCCAAGGGCCGTTTCCCGCTGGGGCGGATCAATGGCCTGGGGCACGACCCGGAAGTGGACGGCCGGCGGGCGGACGCCGACGTCGTTCGGCTGAAGTTCCGCTCGGCGGAAGATTTGTCCCGCGGCGACCTGCACGGATTCCTCAAGGAACACCTGGCGACCCTTTCGATAGGGGTAGGGAAGGCCGATTGAGTTCGGCCTCCCCTCCCTCCGAACCGGACGTGCGGATTTCCCGCATCCGGCTCTCCGGTTAGTGGTATTACCTCCAAGAGGATTGATGAACCGAGACCGAGAGGGAGACAAG
>JAHIKV010000110.1 GCA_018897395.1 Planctomycetota bacterium
AATTGGCGCCGCTGCGCGCCATGACCGGCCAACCACATCCAGCCGCCTGGTTTTCCTTCCGGTTGCGGTCTGCCACGCTGGAGCAAGTTATGAGCTTGGTAACCAAAATCTCAATATCCACCGACAGTTTCGGCAGTGCGCCGGGCAACCGCAAGAACGGCCTGACGATCGACGGGAAGAAGTTCTAGTGGTCTGTCCATCTCGACTTTACACGTTGGGTGCCACTGCTGGCTTGTCCAGCAGTGCCGGAAACACGGTTGGACAAGCCAACCGTGGCACCCGTAATTTCAACTTGGACAGACCACTAGAAACGAAAGAACCAGTTTTTTGACAAGACAGGCGAAATCATGAACATTTCACGACGAAACGTATTGAAGTTGGGCGTTGGCGCGGCGGCAATGTGCGCCGCTGTGGTGCGACCTGTCAATTCGCGGGCCAATCCACCGAAGAAGAAAAAACACGTCGGTCTACAGGTGGTTTCGGTGGGTGATCAATGCAAAAAGGACATGGCCCGCACGCTCCATGCGGTAGCTCAAATGGGCTACGAGGGGTTGGAGTTGGCCGGAGGGAGAGACGTTGCCCGCACGGGATACTACGGACGGAAGGCCGAAGAGCTTCGCAAGATGTTGGAGCAGTGCGGCCTGACATGCTGCGGTACGCACATTACCCTGGAATCGCTCATCGGCAACGCCTTCCATGAGACCGTCGAGTTCCACAAGACGCTTGGCGTCCCGGATCTGACGATCCACGGTCTGTCGCCGAAGCATCTAGTCTCGGTGGCCGCACTCGTCGACGTCGCCAAGCTGCTGACCGAGATTGCCGAGAAACTGAAAGCATCGGGAATGACGTTTGGCTACCACACCCAAGTGCGCGACATTCGACGTGTTGAGGGCCAGATTCCGATCGAGGTTGTTCTTGCTCACGCTGGCCCGAACGTGCATCTGCAACTCGACACCGGGCATTGCACCGAGGGTGGTGCCGATCCCGTTGCCATGCTGAAGAAATTCCGTGGCCGCTCCCGCAGCGTTCATCTTCATGAATATGGCGGTTCCCAAGACGCCATCCTTGGAGAGGGCGACGTGAAGTGGAAAGAGATTTTCGAGATCTGCCAAACCGACGGCAGTATCGAATGGTATATCGTGGAACGTAGTGACTTCTACCAACGCCCGTCGTTGGAGATCGCCAGACTCAACTTGGAAAGCCTCCGAAAACTGCTAGTACACGACCAAGCGTATTTTTGTGAATAGAGTATGCAATATGCGGCATAGTTCAAAAGCCTGTAGTACACGACCAAGCCTTGTTTTGTGGACACAACCATGCGGCCGAACGCGGCTCCTGTGTGGAAAACGTGACGAGCATTCACAATTCTGGGCTTGGTCGTGTACTAGTGCTTTGTCAAAGCCAAGAATTCGGGTTGCTGAATGAGCCGCAGGTCTTTTTGCGAGCAACCCGACGCTAGCGAATTCGGCTCAATCCTAAAATCAAGGTTTGACACAGCACTAGTCCCCTTGATTGCTTCTGGAATTGCATTATATTACTGGAGTTTTGCAAATTGCCGTAAGTCCTTAATCGTGGAGAAGAACTACAATGTCGTTCAAGAGTATTTTGGGAAAACAAAAAGGGGTCGGGAGTCAAATCATTCTTTCTGTTCCCCTTTGCCTGTCCCTTGGCTTGGCCGCGGCGATGGCGCAGTCGCCCACTGCCGGCACGGACCATTTCGATGCCACGGCCTTCGGCGCCAAGGCCGACGGCAAGAGCGATGACACGGCCGCCATCCAGAAGGCGTTGGATGCGGCAGCCAAGGTGGACGGCGTGGTGCGGCTTCGGACGGGTCAATATCTGGTGGCCGGGAGCCTGAAAATCCCGGCGGGAGTGTCCTTGGTCGGCAACCACCAGACCCCGGTCCTCACCAATCCGCTAATCGGCACGGTGATCCTGGCGACCGGGGGGCGGGACAAGGAAGACGCCCCGGCCCTGTTCGAGATGGGCAATTCGTCGGCCGTCCGCAGCCTTACCGTCTTCTACCCCGACCAGAAACTCGACGACGTCCGACCCTATGCCTGGACTTTCCACCTCCAGGGCTCCGACAACACCGTGGAGAACGTTACCCTCATCAACAGTTACAACGGGATCAGGATCGGCCCCGAGCCGACCGTTCGTCACCGGATTCGGAGCGTCGTGGGCAGCGTGCTGCGCCGAGGGATATTGGTGGACAACTGCTGGGACATCGGGCGGATCGAGAACGTTCATTGGGTTTGCGAGTGGTGGCAGTCAAAACAGGTCCGCGCCGAGCGGGCCAAGGTGTACGATTATATGTTGAAGAACTGCGAGGGCTTCATCTTCGGCAAATCGGATAATCAGTACGTCACCAATACGTTCATCTACCCGGCGAAGATCGGCTACCGTTTCATCTCCACGGAGCACGGCGCCATGTACGGGCAGCTTTGCGGAATCGGGGCCGATGCGACCCATCGTTGCATTCAAGTGGACGGCCTCCTTTCGCCGGGGATACTCATCACGAACGGGCAGTTCATCGCCACCCACGTCGTCAACGGCGAAAAGCCGGTCTGTGTCGTCATCAATCGCAAGAACACCGGCCAGGTGCGGTTTCAGAACTGTGGTTTCTGGGGACCGGCGGTCCAGAACGTCGTTGCGCACGGTCGGGGCTTCGTGTCGCTGTCGAGCTGCTGGTTCAGGGCCGATCAACTGGGGCCTGCCCCGGTCGTGCCCGGGGCCAGCCCCTCGTCCTCGTCCCGCTGGTACAAAGCCGCTGCGCCGGATCATCCCCCGTTGGTCGAGGCGGACGGCGGGAAAATTCAGATCGTGGGTTGCACTTTCGCCGTGCCCGGACCGTCCATCCTGCTCGGCAAAGGGCTTAAGCACGCCATCGTCAGCGGCAACAACGGCGTCACGGGCGTGACGATTGCCAACCAGATCGGCGATCGGGCGATCATCGCCAACAACGAGCCTGGAGAGACGCAATGGCCTGGAGAGAGGCAATGAGACCGAAAACATGGACATCTCGCGTTGGAGCGGACGTTACAACAGCATTTGGTGGCCGCCATACCCGGATACCCCGGGCTACAATTACGGCTGTGGTTTCGGCAGCGCGCATATGCCAACGGCTTTCACATGGCCTTCTGCGACGGCTCGGTGCAGTTCATAAACTACTCGATCGACCCGTTGGTCCATTCCTATCGAACTGCAACCGTTCGAGGTGCTGGTGCTGGAGTCCGCCGTGCCCGAGTCCCCGTGCGGACCTTGCAGGAATTCTTGGCGTTGTTGAAGTGGAATCATGGCCGGATGAGAGATCGTCTCCAGGAAATCGTGGTGGCCGAGCACTCCGGCAAGCACGCGATCAGAATCATCCGACGAAACGAGTTTCGTCAAGAAGGGTGACAAGACGCCCGGCGTGCAGCGTCGGCATTGCGGGACCGTGGGAAAACAAGAGAACTGCGTGGTGACGGTTCACTTGGGCTACGCGGCTGGAGATTTTCACTGTCTTTTGGACGGCGAGCCAGTTGAAACGATGCTACTGGGACTCGACTTAGCGTTGTAGCATTAGCCCTCGGCTATTTTCACTACGCAACGTTATCATACTGCACTTTCTGAAAAAATGCCCATTCTTCCCAAATTGAATCGCGCGATCCGTTTACCCGAGTTGTTTGCGTCCGGCAACCGCTGGACTTTGCCTGCTGACAATGCTTTCGACGCCAAGTCGATTGTCAGACGTGGTGA
>JAHIKV010000111.1 GCA_018897395.1 Planctomycetota bacterium
CTTCCAGGGTAAGATGACCTGCCATCGCGGGGACTCCTTTTTGAATGGACCTTCCTCAAAAACGCCCATTCAAACCTCCCCGCGATGTTTTCACCTATACCAGTTTTCCATACGGTTGCGATTCAATTCTGACAGCGGGGATCGAAGTGGTTGGAACAGGTCAAAGAGTATGAGCGTCAAGTCCTGACGCGAAGGTAACAAAGCCGTGTCTGTTCAGCGGCCTTTCGGTACGTCGGCCAACAAGGAAGAATCCGAAACCATGAACCCCAATCCTTTCCTTGGCGTTTTATTTCATTGGTTGGGAGGGCTTGCCGCCGGCAGCTTTTACGTGCCTTATCGGGGCGTGAAACGGTGGTCCTGGGAGACCTACTGGTTGGTGGGCGGAATGTTCAGTTGGATCATTGCGCCATGGATCATCGGCTACTTCTTAACCCACAACCTCTTGGACGTGCTGCGCGAAGCGACGGCACGAGAACTGTTTTGGCCGTACTTCTGGGGCATCATGTGGGGGCTGGGCGGGCTGACCTTCGGGCTGACCATGCGCTACCTGGGGATGTCGCTCGGGATGGCCGTGGCCTTGGGGTATTGCGCCACGTTTGGAACACTCATGCCGCCGATCTTCGAGGGGAAATTCGTCTCCGAGGTGCTCGGCACGCGGTCCGGGCTGTGGATCCTGGCCGGCGTGGCGGTTTGTGTGGCCGGGATCGCCGTCGCCGGCATGGCCGGCATGTCCAAGGAACGCGAAATGCCCGAGGAACAGAAGAAGGCCTCCATCAAGGAGTTCAACTTCAAGAAGGGCCTGCTCGTGGCGACCTTTTCCGGCGTAATGAGCGCGTCGTTCTCCTACGGCCTGGCCGCCGGCGGGGCCATCAAGGCCGCCACGCTCAGCTATGGAACGCCCGATCTGTGGCAAGGGCTGCCGGTGCTGGTCGTCGTGTTGCTCGGCGGATTCACGACGAACTTCATCTGGTGTCTGCTGCTGAACATTAAGAACGGTACCGGCCGTCAGTATTTCAGCCCCACGGTCCACGGCCACGCGCCTGACCGCCAACACGAGACCATCATCGAGACTGCCATCGACGCCCCTAGCGAGGAAGTCGTCGAGCACATGCCGCGGGCGAAGCCGGAACCCGCCCGCGTCCCGATGCTGGCGAACTACTTCTTCTGCGCGCTGGCCGGCGTCACCTGGTACATGCAGTTCTTTTTCTACAGCATGGGCGAGACCCAAATGGGTAAATACAAGTTCTCCAGTTGGACCCTGCACATGGCCAGCATCATCATTTTCAGCACGCTCTGGGGAATTGCCCTGCGCGAATGGAAAGGTTCGAGCCGGCGGACGATCGCCCTGGTGACGATCGGGCTGGCCGTGCTGGTCGGTTCCACGATAGTCGTGGGCTACGGCAACTACCTCGGAACACTGAACGCCGCCCGCTGAACGCCGATCACGCGGCAAACTAATCTAAGCGACTAACGCACTTTCAGGAGAATTTCCATGAAGTTGACATCGACGTTGTTGACCGTCGTGCTTGCGATCGGCGGTTGGGTGGCACGGGCATCTTGCCCGTGCTTCCGTCGGCACTGGCGAGACGCCAGCGCCACCCAAACTCCGTAATGCTATTCGTGCCGGAAGCGGCCGTTCAGCCCGTCGATGATCGCCTCGACGACCGCGTTTTTCCGCATGTCCGTCACCACTTCCATGTTGTGGCGCCAGGCGGGGGCGCGGCGGCGGTCGAACACCGTTTCGCCGATGGTCAGGTCGCCTTGCGTCTCCACGTCGCCGGCCATCGACTTGGTGGTGAACAATTCCGGCCGAAGCACGGCCATCAGCGTGACCGTGTCGTGGACGTGAATCCCCTCCAGACCGAATTGCTGGCGGTAGCCGCGGAACGCGTGCGGCAACAACTGACGCAACAGTTGGCCCGCGCGGATCGATTCGTCGGGCAACCGGTTGAACAGATCGTAGCTCAATTCGATCCGGTTGGTCACGTCCAGCGGAACGAGCGTCTTCGTCGAGGGCGAGCGAAATACAGTCTGTGCCGAGACGGGGTCGCAGAACATATTGAACTCGGCGGCCGGGGTGATATTGCCCGGCCCCGAGACCGTTCCGCCCATGATTACGATCTGGCCGACCAGGGCGGGCAACTCGGGATCGCGGATGAACGCCCGGGCGATGTTCGTCAGCGGCCCCAAGGCGACGATCGTCACCAAGTGCGGTGCGTTGCGGACCTGATCGCAGATCACCTTCTCGGAAGGCAACAGATGTTGACGTTCGGCCACGGCGAAGCTCGTTTCACCCAGCCCGTCGCTGCCGTAAAGGCTGCGGCGATCAACCGCCAGCCGGTTGTCCGGCTCCGAGGCCGCGCCCAGCCGGGGCCAACGCGGCGGATCGAGCTGCTCGATGATCGCCTGGACGTTCCGCGTAGACTGTGTTGGGGAAACATTCCCGCCGACCGCCGTGACGGCCACGACCTCCAAATCAGGGTTCCCCAGCGCCAGGCACAAGGCCATCGCGTCGTCGATACCCGGATCAACGTCGAGGATCACTTTTCTGCCCATCGCATCCTCATGTTTCTTGTCGGCGAATTACGCATTATACACGTCAACATGAGATGCGATTGTATATCGGTCAGCCCGCCGCGGCAAGACTGATATCTTGCCCCCCGAGGGGATTTCTAAACCGCATTTTTCACCAACTTGTAGGGTGGGTCAAGCAAACCTGCCTCCTGGTGGGACTTCGGTCGCGGCAACAGGGCATGTCCAACCACAAGATGTTACATGTGAGCCGATTGGTTTGCGCAGCCCCACCAGGGACTTGTGCGACCTTGTCCCACCCTACGGCGCGTTCGAGGCAGGGGACGGCGCAAACGGTTTTCATGAGTTTTGTGCCGAGGGCGCGGTTTGCCACGCAGCTCCCCGCCGGCAATCCTCGTCGCAACAATGCGCACCGAGCCGAGAGACGTTAGTGATTGTTGCGTAAAAAGGCGCAATTCCGAGTCTATATCGGCCGCCCTCCGCAACGAGAGCAACCTTGTGTTGGTCAACGAGTTTGCGATTTTCCGATCTTCCCACTCCGAGAGAGATATACTTGGTTGGGAAAGGGCCATGAAAAAACGCGCCGTATCCACTCGAAAAATCATCGTTGCCGTCGTCCTCGCGTCGGCGGCGACCGGTGCGTGTTTGCTCGTTTGGTTAATCTCGGAACCGGACGACGGGTTGGTTCCCATCCTGGCGACGGTTCGTATTTCGCAGGTCGTAATCGAACCCCTTTCGACCGTGAAAGTCGACCAAGAAAGCGAGATCAACGAGGAAGTATTGGGCGCCGATGTCCACGGAACGTGCCACACGACGGGCACGGTTCATGTCGCACTAACCCGCATTTCTCAGTGTGCCAGGGAGCATGGCGGTAGCTGTCAGCCTTCCTGTTGCCGGTCGTCAACGGCTTCCTCATAGACAGCGACCGCCGCCTTCACCATCCTCTCCAATGTCTGGTGCGACGGCAACAATGGCAAACCCCGAAGTCCGATACGGGCGATCACGTCGGCAATCGCCTTCAGCAGTTCCTTTTCCAGTCTGCGGACGATCTTCTGATCCATTGGCTTGGCCTTTCATTTTCCCGGTTTCCGCTCATGTCAATGTCGCAATCGCCTCGCCCGCAGTTGCTCGACAATCCAGAACACGGCGGGGCAGTGGAGGGCATTCCCTGCATGGAGGTGGGTGCGGCCGGAAAATCCCTTCTTTTGTGTGTGTGGGTATTCGGCACAGTCCCGAGGCCGCGCCTCGTAGACCGTACAACGGCCGTCCTCGGCCAGAAAAGGACAGGGCCGGCTCTTCAGGTGTAGATCGCCATCTTCGTCGGTCTGCAAGTATGTCGTCCTGAAGTCCGTCGCCGTCATCCCCAGGCGTTTGGCGATCCGGCGGATGTCCGCCTTGCTGAACAGCGGGGAAACCGTCTTGCAGCAGTTGGCACATTGAGTGCAGTCGATGACCGCAAACACTTCTTCATGCAGTTGTCGGGCAGCCCGATCCACCGCCCGGTCATCCTTCATCTTCAAGCTGCGGAGGAAGGCGAAGTTGCGGTCGTCATGCCACTCGGCGTTGGCCTTCCAATCATCAACGATTGTCTGCATTTCCATCGGTCACTCCCACAATCGGTCTGCCGTGTCGCTTGTCGCTCCAGTTGCCATCAACCCAAGGTGGGCCGTCAACCCGCAAAGCCTCGGACAGGCTGGCTGCGATTCGCCCGGCGATTGTCAGTAGATGCTTGCGAACTCGGCTTCCTGGATGAGTCCGCCCACCACACAGGGCGAGCATTATACTCCCCCAGTCGTCAACAGACAAAGCGCCGGCATGCTCCGTCGCGGCCATCGCTTCCAGCCGTGGACGGAGCTTCTTCGTTCGAGCTATGTCGGTTTCTGTGAGGATAGCCTGCCACTGTTCGGCGGTCAGGGGGATCGCCACGGGGATCATCGGATCGTAAACCGCCGACGTTCCCTTCCAGGCAGATGGATAACCTGCCTTTAGCATTCCGTCCGTCCACAACATCAAAGCCAACGGGACATCGGCCGAAGTCCTTTTTCTGTCCGGGAATGGACCCTTGAGGTCTTCTTTGATTTTGTCGATGGGAAGCGGCTTCGCTGGTGCATGGCGTGCCGATTTGTCCCGCATCCACTCAATGACCGCCTCATCGAGCCTCGGCAGATCGTCGCCAAGAACAACCTCGATTTCAAGCTGCCGCAGGTGCGGCAACAACTCTAGTGGTCTGTCCATCTCGACTTTACACGTTGGGTGCCACTGCTGGCTTGTCCAGCAGTGCCGGAAACACGGTTGGACAAGCCAACCGTGGCACCCGTAATTTCAACTTGGACAGACCACTAGCCACTGGGGACGATCTCGCAGATAGATGGCGCGTGGACGCTGACGATCTCCTTCAGTCCACGATCGGCACATGGCATGGGTCAGGAGGGTCGCAAGGTCGTTGACGGTGGGCGGCGGTCACTCGGCGCGTTCCATCGCCAACAACGCACCATATTCCGTCTCGATCGCCATTCCCTCCCACACCTCGCGGCGCGTGGTCGAGAACCTACGGTCGAGGAAGAAATCCACCTCAAACTCGGCATCCGTCAACGGCAATAGTCGCAAGTCCCGCTTGACGAACGCCGACGACTTGCCCAGCTTCAGACGTTCACGTCCGGGCCATATCATCGGTCACTTCTTCCGTTTCTTCGACGTTTTCGCTCGCTTCAACACGATCCCCGATTCATCGCCAAGATGGATGTAAAACATCCCCTTCAATCCATCGCCGTCCAACACCAACCAGCCTCGCCCTTGGGCCTGCTCCATATCGGCGCTCCCATCCCAGGAAAACTCCACGGCGGGTTTACCGTCCCGCTGGCCAAGCCGGTAGTCGATCTGTCCCTGCACGTAGGCGAACTGGAAGTCGCCCGCCCCCCTCTTGTCGAACTCGAAGTAGCCGCGAACATCCTCGTCAATGTAGTCCCTGTCCCACTCGGTCATGGATTCAATGAGCCATCGACCGACGATATTCGGCTTCACCTTGGATTTCGCCTGGTGTCCTATGGTCATTGCACCGGCTGATTTCACCACAACATCTTGTATGTGGCAGCGTCCGCGAACACAACATATCGTAGTGTGCAATGGTTGTAGGACACCAGGCAATTTCCGTTTACGGGCAAAAAAGAAGCCTTGCGTAACTCTTTGCTACACAAGGCTTTATGAAGCTGGGGAACTAGGATTTGAACCTAGACTAAGTGATCCAGAGTCACTCGTGCTGCCGTTACACTATTCCCCAGTGTTTTCGTAACCACCCGTCAATTATGAGCTTGCGACTGAAGCCGCCCCTCTTTGACGGCAATATCCGACAGGTCAGTCGAGCTGTACTATCCGATCTTTCATCGGAGAACCATGGTGGTTAATTGTACCAAACCCGAGGAACCTGCCAAGCCGTATCCCGATTTCCCTCAAAACTCGCTCTAACCACCCCCGTTGAACGAGGACGGCCATCCGTGGGCCTAACAGCCCGTTTAAACGGGCTGTTAGCCCGCATTTCTCAGTGTGCCGTGAAAAGGTTTGTTGATTCTAGTGGGTGCGAAACCCACCCGGCATCTGGTCGCTCCAGCCGGTAGCACTTGGAGCGGTTCAAGGAGGTAACGACTTGGACTGAAGCACTTTAAGAA
>JAHIKV010000112.1 GCA_018897395.1 Planctomycetota bacterium
ATTTGGAGAATTTTTCACGTACTCACAATGGGGGAGCGGCTTTGCGGCCGTGCGAAACCATTGGAATGGGTTTCGCGGGCCGCTAGTCCCCTCTATCTAAGAATTCGTAATCAGTGGTCTAGACAAACGGGTCCACCTCACAACGACAATTTCGACGTGGGCCAGCCCGGCTGCTTCCTTGATACGCTCTCGGGTGGCCAGGCAGCGCGCGATGGTGCCACCGATTGCATCCTCTTCGTTGAGCGCTGGAATCACGATAGTAAGGGAAGGGGGGGGGATGTCACCCATAAACGGCCCTATTGCAAGCAAGTTGTAACGGTGCTAGAGCACCCGCCCGGCATCATACTTCTAGGGTACATGGGTTACGGGGCAACTGCAAGCCTTACCCCCAAGTATCGAGGCAGAACAAGTAACTCACGCGAGTTTAGGTACGTCGTCGGTGGTCGGGAGCGAAACGGACGGGAATACTCGCCCTTGTCCGGTGGACGGCTCACCGGCACCGACTGCCGTCAATACCAGAAGGCGGAGAGGACAGGATTCGAACCTGCGGACCAGTTTCCCGGTCACCGATTTAGCAAACCGGCGCTTTCGACCACTCAGCCACCTCTCCGAATACCTTATTTTTAAGGGGTATTGACACTTTGCCGACTCTCTGCGATAATTTCACTACACCCGCACTACACCCGTCACAACGGAAACCGAGCCGTGGCGGGAGGGAAACGAAACCAGTAGCATATATCGCAAAGGAGTTGAGCATTGCCCCATCTTACCACACCCGAGAAACCCCGGAAACCCCGCCCGGACTTCCCCCTCTTCCCCCACGCCACGGGACAATGGGCGAAGAAGGTTCGAGGCCGCCTTCACTATTTCGGCAAGTGGAGCGACGATCCGAAAGGCAAAGCCGCCCTCCAACGGTGGCTTGACCAGAAAGACGACCTCCTGGCCGGCCGCGAACCGCGAGCCAAGGCCACCATCGAAGGCCCGACCGTGGCCGACGTGTGCAACTCCTACTTGACCTACAAGAAGGGGCTGTTGGAGGCGAGGGAGATCACCCCCCGCACCTTCCAGGAGTATCACGCGGTCTGTGAACGGCTGGTTAAGGTATTCGGTCGAAGCCGTCTCGTGACCGACCTCGTGGCCGACGATTTTCAACGCCTACGGCAGATCGTCGCCAAGACGTGGGGGCCGATCCGCCTTGCCAATGAGGTGCAACGGACCCGCAGCGTGTTCAAGCACGGTTACGAAGTGGGGCTGATTACCCTGCCAGTCCGTTTCGGCCCGGGGTTTAAGAAACCCTCTGCCAAGGTGCTCCGCCAGAACCGTACCGCGGCCGGGTTGCGGATGTTCGAGCGGGAGGAATTGCTGGCCATCCTGAACGGTGCCACGACCGAAACGAGGGCCGTTGTACTGTTGGCCCTGAACGCCGGACTTGGCAACGGCGACATTGCCGCCCTACCGATCAAGGCCCTGAACTTGAAAAGCGGCTGGCTTGACTATCCACGCGCGAAAACGGGCGTCCCCAGACATTGCCCGCTCTGGCCGGAAACGATTGCCGCCATTAAGGCCATGCCGGCGGAGCGGCGCCCGCCCAAGAATCCAGAGCATGAGGGGCTGCTATTCCTGAATGAGCGGAGAAACGCCTATGGCACCACCGCCAAGGGCATGCGCCCGCATCAGGGAATAGGCCGGCTATTCGACAGGACCGTGACTAAAGCCGGGATCAAGCGGCCGGGAACCACATTTTACAGCATCAGGAGAACCTTCCAGACTATCGCGGAAGGTGCTCACGATTCGACGGCCATTGCCGCGATTATGGGGCACACCCCCCACGTCAACGATATGAGTGCGATTTACCGCCAAAGAATCGACGACGCCCGACTGCTGGCCGTCGTCGAGCACGTCCGGCACTGGCTTTTTTCGGAATCTCCCGAAAAATGAAAAATGGGGTATTGACTAGCAGCGTAGGGTGGATATATTTACCGTAGTTTGGCCGTTCAACTTAGGAGCAATTGATCGACCTTTAGAAAAAGTACAAAGAAGTATCGCACCCTACCGGGTACGCCTCGGCGGCCCGGAGATGGAATCGGAAACGGTTCACGTTACTTGTCACGCCTCGGCGGGCGAGAACGACTTGCGAGATTCTTTCGGCGGTGTCAACGGCGACCTGTCACGCTACGGCGGACCGGCGGCCGGAAAATGCCTCCGAGCAGAACCTTGCCAGTGTCCTCGCCCGCTCCATTTTGAGGTCACTGGCGTTGCTTGAAAGGCAACGCTGTGTCTACCGCTCAAACACCTTCTCCGACAGCCCGCCGCCGGCTCACAGTCCGCCGGAAGTTCACCCCGCCTGAAATTGCAAAACTCTGGGGCGTCGACACCTTGAAAGTGCTCCGCTGGATTCGCGCCGGAGAGCTGCGCGCGATCAACGCGAGCACACGCCGCGACTCCAAGAAACCGCGATTCTTGATCGACCCCGCCGACCTGGCCGCCTTCGAAGCGAGCCGAGCCGTCCAACCACCCGTTCCGCGTGTGAGACGAAGAAAAGCCGATCCCTCCATCACCCAATTTTTTTAATGGAGGGCCAGCGCATGAACACGCAGGAGCTCTTGCCGCGCTTCTCGGGAGTCCGCGCCGCTCCGGGCGGAAAATGGTCGGCACGTTGCCCAGCACATGAGGACGCTACCGCAAGCCTGAGCATCGGGACCGGCGACGACGGACGCACCTTGCTACATTGTCACGCTGGCTGCGAATTGAGCGCGATTCTCGGCAGGGTGGGGCTGACGAAACGCGACTTGTTTTCGTCGAACGGCGACGGCAGAGCGCCGACCGCCAAGCGGGAGATCGTCGCCACCTACGATTACCGCGACGAAAACGGCAACTTGCTTTTCCAGGTTTGCCGATTCGACCCGAAAGATTTCCGGCAGCGCCGACCGAAGCCCGACGGCGGGTGGGATTGGAAACTCGGGGACACAAAGCGCGTGCTCTATCGCCTGCCCGAATTGCTGGCCGCCGACCCAGCCGCGATCGTCTACATTCCCGAGGGCGAGCGGGATTGCGACAATCTTAACAAGTTGGGACTAATCGCAACCACCAACGCCGGCGGCGCGCAGACGGGGAAGGGAAAGGGAAAGTGGCGTGCAGAGTACAACGTCCACTTCACCGGCCGCCGGGTGGTGATTCTGCCGGACTTCGACAAGGCCGGCCGCGCGCACGCCGTACAAGTGGCCGCCGCGTTGCGTGGCACGGCCGCGAGCGTCAAGGTGTTGGATTTTCCCGGCCTGCCGGAAAAAGGCGACGTTTCGGACTGGCTCGACAACGGCCACACCACCGATGAATTGACGCGGCTGGCGGAGGCGTCGCCGGAGTGGACACCGCCGATACAGCCCATTGTCACCCATGCCGACAATAATTATCCGCTGACCGACACGGGATTAGCCGAGCGGTTCGCACTCCAGCACGGGGACGACGTTCGGTATTGCTACCCTTGGAGCAAGTGGTTGGCATGGGATGGAACCCGTTGGAAGATCGACGACGACGGCGCCGTTGACCGACTCGGCAAGTTGACTATCCGCTCGATTCTCCAAGAGGCCGACGACGAATCGGACGACGACGCCCGCAAGAAGCTGGTCGCCTTCGCCAAGGGCGCGGAGTCCGTCGCCCGACGTGACGCGATGCTCCGGTTGGCCCGCTCCGAGCCGCCCGTTCCGATTCAGCCCGACGCCCTGGACCGCGACCCGTGGATTCTGAACTGTCCGAACGGCACACTCGATTTACGGACGGGTGAGCTACGGTCGCATCAGCGGGAAGATTATCTTGCGAAGCTCTGCCCGACGGAATACGACCCGGCCGCACAATGCCCAACGTGGTTGGCGACGTTGGACCGCTGCTTCGACCGAGATTACGAGCCTATCGACTTCGTGCAACGATTCGCCGGGTACTGTCTGTCCGGGAACGTATCGGAACAGGCGTTATGTATCTGGCACGGCGTCGGCGCGAACGGGAAATCTACCATCCTCAACGCGCTCTTGGAGGCAATGGAACCGGACTTTTCGATGAAGGCCAACAGCGACCTAATGATGATGAGGCGGAGGGAGCAACACCCGACCGGCTTGACCGACCTTGCCGGCCGGCGACTGGTCGCGGCAATGGAGACAGAGGAAGGTCGCCAACTCGCGGAAAGTCTAATCAAAGAATTGTCCGGTTCCGACCCCATCAGAGCGCGGCGGATGAATGAAAACTTCTGGCAATTTAATCCGACCCATAAGCTGATTCTCGCCTGTAATCACAAGCCGGTTGTGAAAGGAAACGATCATGCCACATGGCGCAGGTTGAAATTAATTCCGTTCAACGTGGTGATCCCGCTGGCGGAGAGGGACAAGATGTTGCCGGAAAAATTGAAAAGCGAGTTGCCGGGTATTCTCGCGTGGGCCGTCCGGGGCTGTCTCGATTGGCAGCGGGCTGGACTCGGGGAGCCGACCGCCGTGGTGAACGCCACGGCCGAGTACCAGACGGCCGAGGATACGCTGCTGAACTTCATCGAAGAATGTTGCACCCAAGGGGAAGTTGTGGTGAGGGCGAGCGACCTGCTCGCGGCATACAAAGAATGGAGTGGGGATAAGTATATGACGGCCCGCAAGCTAACCAAGATGTTAGATGAGCGGGGTGTAGAACGGTACCGAAGTATGGGAACGTGGTACCGCGGTATCGGACTTATGGGGGGAGAGTGAATTAGTACACACTGGCAAAACAGGGAAAGATAGGCAATGAAAACCCGCAAACGTCGCAAGTCCCCGCCCGAATCCTGGCCACCTGACGAGCAGATCGAGCGGGGCAGGATCGGACAACGCGGCTATTCCCCGAGGCCCGCGACGAAAGCAAGGCCGGACGCCTTGCCCGGCTGCTGGACCTGCCAGGCGTGGTGACGGCCAACCGGCGGACGGGGGGAGGGGGGCAAAACACCTATCCCCCCCGACGGGAAACCGCGTCCCCCGGTTCACGCAAAGTTTGGCGGCACCTAATAAGCCAACCCCAGCTGACAATAATCAGAGAGAGGGATTTATGACGGCAGTAATTGGTAAAAAACCGACAGGGGGGTGAATTATGACGACGGCGGCTGTGAAAAGTCTGGAAAGTTCTGGTCCTTGCCCCGAGTGCGGCGGCTACCTCATCATCTACAAAAACCGACTCATTCCGGGGACACCCTGGGCGAGGCGGTATCTGAAATGCGACAAGTGCGGACTGAATGACGCGGAAATTGCCGTGGCCGGCCCGCCGCGGCGAAAAAAAGTCTGTACCAACATGGTAAGTAGTCCGGTAGACGCCAAGCGAAAGCATGGTAAGAGGATGTCCCTTTGACAGTTGAAAAGAGGAAGGCGATTCCTCGAACGATTATCACGCGATCTTCCGGTTTCCGTCAAGTCCTTTTTCAAGAACAATGCGGTCCAACGCTTTGAGCAACTGCGATATATGCCGGTAGCCTTTGACACGATGAAACTTGCTCTCGGCTCGCAACAGCCCGGCCGTACACCAGCGCTGACGCATGTCGCCTTCGCGCCATCGCTTCACACGGGCCGTGACGTTCTGGACCACACTGAAGGCCGATTCG
>JAHIKV010000113.1 GCA_018897395.1 Planctomycetota bacterium
CCGCTGCCAGAAAGCATTTTCGGCGATGGTCGTCGCAAGTCGTTTGTTTCCATGATACTATTTGCCATGCCAGCAGTGCTAGCGGCAAGTACCCACCGGAAAATGTGGGCGAGTTTGTTGCATTTGAGTTTTGATGCCAAGAATTGAATAATGGACGATTCCATGATTTTCATTCATCATTCATCATTCATACTTCATCATTTTTCTTAGTGCTGTTCCTCTTCACATTGTTTCTTGTATGCCGCTTCGTCGAGAAGGGTGGCCAGGGCGGCTTCGTCGGCGAGTTTGACCTTGAAAAACCAGCCGTTCCCGTATGGATCGTCGGTAAGCCGTTCGAGATTGTCGGCCACGGCGGAGTTGACTTCCGCCACTTCGCCGTTGACCGGACTGTAGAGGTCGCAGACGGCCTTGACCGATTCGATCTCGCCGAAAGGCTCCTCGGCCTTCAACCGGCGTCCCACCTCGGGCAACTCGACGTAGACCAGGTCGGTGAGCAATTCCAGCGCGAAGGCGGTCAGACCCACGGTAGCGGTTTTCTTGTCCTCGGAAAGGCGGACCCATTCGTGGGTCTTGCTGTAGAGCAAATTTTGAGGCATGGTTGCAGTTGTCCTTTCTTGCTGGAGGCGCGTCCTGCGCAAAGCGGAGTTATTTTTTGGCGCGGGCTGGTTGGGGTGGCAGTTGAACTGCCACCCCAACAAATAGTTCGTTGCGACCACCGGTCGCACGGTTATTTCTTGGCGGCCTTTTTTCTGCTGTAGAACGGAAGTTCCACGACCCAGGCATCCGCGAGCCGGCCGCGGATGTCGATCTGAAGTTCCGTGCCCGGCCGGGCATGTTCGGGAGAGACGTAACCCATGGCGATCGGTTTGCCGAGGGTGGGCGAATGCGTGCCGCTGGTAACATCGCCTATCTTCCGCCCGTCGGCCAAGATGGGGCATCCCGGCCGAGCGGCCCGGCGTCCGGCGGGCATCTCAAGCCCGATGCGGACCGATTTCAGCGGCTCGTTCTGGATCCGCAGCAGTGCGTCGCGGCCGGGAAAATCGTAGCCCTCCAGGTGGCAGGCGAAGGACAACCCCGCCTGGAACGGATTGATTTGTTCGGAGAGTTCGTGGCCATAGAGCGGCATTCCGGCCTCCAGCCGCAGCGTGTCTCGAGCGCCGAGTCCGGCGGGGACCACGCCGAGCGGTTTGCCCAACTCCATCAGCACTTCCCACACGCCCCGGACGATGCCGGCGCCGAGGCTCAGCTCGAAGCCGTCCTCGCCGGTGTAGCCGGTGCGGCTGATGATTCCGCCCTGACGCTTGGCGGCGGGGTGCAAAATGCCGACCTGCGCGCCGCGGTAGTATTTCATCAATTGGAGGTCCACGTCGACCAGCGGCTGGAGCAGCTCGACCGACCGAGGGCCTTGGATGGCGATCATCGCCCACAACCGGCTGATGTCGTTCCAGATGATCTCTTGTCCGGGGCGTTCGGCCCGTTCTTTAGACAGATGGGCGGAAATCCAAGCGACGATTTTTGCCCGGTTGCCGGCGTTGACGACCATCAGGAAAAACGGCTGGCCGTGCAAATTGTGGTAGTGGCCGACCAATACGTCGTCGAGGATGCCCCCTGCGTCGTTTGTCACCAGCGAGTAGCGAATCTGGCCCAATTCCATGTCGGCCACCCGCCGGGTAAGCAACTCGGCGAGAAAGACGGCCGCGCCGGGGCCTTCAAATCGGAGCCGTCCCATGTGCGAGATGTCGGCAATTCCCACCGCCGCGCGGACGACGGTATGTTCCTCGATGATCGAAGTGAATTGGACGGGCATGGCCCAACCGGCGAAGTCGACCATCCGCCCGCCGTGGGAAACGTGCCAATCATACAAGGGGGTTTTCATAAGAGGTGCGTCCATGGCCGATCTCCGGTGATCTTGTCAATCCGTCGAACCGGCCATACTCGAAACGCCGGTCGTAAAGGCCATTTTATCAGTCGGCGGATCGATAGCCAGGGGGATGAAGCCTTAGAGCAGCTTCTTGAAGTCTTGGGGAGAGAGATCGGCGTCTCGGGCAATGGCGCCCATGGTGTAGGCGTTGATTGGAGTGTGACGCGGGATAACAAGACGTGTAATGCCGTTCGACATTACAATATGCCTGCCTTGCCGCGTGATCTGATAGCCGAGTCGCCCAAAGACCCGAACGGCCTGATCGGGGCTGATTCCGGGAATCTTGGGCATGTCAGACCGTCACCTCTTCCTCGGTGATGTTGAAGATGTTTTTTTCGACGTCTTCGCTGGCCAGCCATTCGCGGATCGCCACGCGGATGTTTTCCAGGGCTTCCGCTTTCGTTTTTCCTTGCGAGTGGCATCCTTTCAGTGCAAGACAACTTACGGAAACCCCTTCATCGCTTTCGATGAGCACAACGCGATAGTTCATGGCATCCGGCTCCAACTCGGCAACCCGCGGAATCGAACCACAATAATCCCATACTTCAAGTGAATTTTACTACCGGAATCGGACGCAATCAAGGCGGTCTATTGTCTTGGACGGTTTTTAACCCTTGTTCCCACGCTCCGCGTGGGAACACAATGACAGCGACGCTCTGCGTCGCCCCGCTCGACGCGGAGCGTCGGGGAAAGCGGTTCCCACGCGGAGCGTGGGAACCAGAACCCGAATCAAGGCGGTCTATTGTCTTGGACGGTTTTTACCACCGCGGCTCTTCCCCGCCTGCCGATAGTTTTTCTTTTCGGATTTTTTTGGTGTCTTGTCCTTCTTACCCTTCGGCGGACTCCGCTTCCCCCGTTCCACCACGCGGAAGTCGATCTCGCGCCGTACGGGATCGACCCCGGCGACGGCCACCCGCAGCAGGTCGCCGAGCCGGAAGCTGTTGCCCGCCCGATGGCCGGAGAGCGTGTGCGAGGCGCGGTCGAAGGAGTAATTGTCGTCGCGGAGGGTCTCGACGCGGACCAACCCCTCGGCCGGCAGATCGACACCCGCGACGAAGAGGCCGTAGCTCTCCACGCCGGTTACGACCGTCTCCATCTCCTCGCCGATGCGCTCGCCCAGATAGGCGACCAATTTGAGTTTTGTCAGGTCGCGTTCGGCGGCCTCGGCCCGCTGTTCGCAGTCGGAACAGTGCCGGCCGAGAACGCCCAGGGCGTCGAAGTCGCTCGGCGGCTTGGTCCCCTTCAGCACGGCGTCGACCAGCCGATGGACGGTCAGGTCGGGGTATCGGCGGATCGGCGAGGTGAAATGGCAATAGCACCGGCTGGCCAGGGCGTAGTGGCCTTCCTGCTCCGGGCTATAAACGGCCCTTTGCAGCGAGCGGAGGACCGCAAAATGGACGGCGTGCCGCTCGGGTCGGTCCGCGGATTCGTCGAGCAGCTTTTGCAGCTCGAAGCGGCTTTCCAGGCTCCCCGTTTTGTAGCCCAATTCGGCGACGAACTCGGTCAACGCCTTGAGTTTTCGCGGGCTGGGGGCCTGATGGATGCGGCGGAGGAAGTGGAACCCACGCTCGTTGAGCGAGTCGGCCACCGCCTCGTTCGCCGCCAGCATGAACTCCTCGATTATCTGATGGCTGACCGTGTTTTCGACCAGATGCGCCCCGGTCACTTTCCCGCTCTTGTCGAGATCGACCTTGATCTCGGGCATGTTCAATTCGAGCGCCCCGTTGGCCATGCGGCGCTTCCGCAGGATCATGGCCAGCGCATGCATGCGGTCGAGCAGGTCGCAGACCTTGACGCCGAGCTTGCGGCGAAAAGAGTCCGGCTCTTGCAAAAATTCATCCACTTGCTCGTAGGCGAGCCGTTTGTTGCTGCGGATGGCCGCCGAGTGAAGTTCGGTCGATACACGTAGCCCGTCGGCGGTGAACTCCATAATCGCCGTTTTGGTATAGCGGACTTTGCCCGGCTGGAGGCTCGCCAGCCCGTTGGAAATCACCTCGGGCAACATCGGCAGCACGCGGTCGGGTAGGTAGACGCTCGTGGCCCGTTCGGCGGCCTCCCGGTCCAACGCGCTGCGCGGTCGGACGAAATGCGAGAGGTCGGCGATGTGGACCCCCAGCCGCCAACGGCCGTTTTCCAACAGTTCGAGCGAGATGGCGTCGTCAAAATCCCTGGCGTCGGCCGGATCGATCGTGATGATCGTTTCGCCGGTCAGGTCGAGCCGGCCGCCGATCGACTCGTCGAACCGTTCGGCCAGCCGCCGGGCCTCTTCCAGGGCGTCGTCGGCGAACTGGTCGGGTATGCCGAACTCGCGGATGATCGAGAGGGTATCGACGCCCGGCTTGCCGCGCGGGCCAAGCACCTCGGTTATCACCCCCTCGCCGTCCCGCAACGGCGAAGGAAACCGCAGCATTTCGGTGACCACCTTGTCGTCGGTCCGGGCGTTTTTCGCTCCGGGATCGCCCACGTAGATCGGCCGGGCGAACAACGTGCCGTCGATCCGCACGTAGGCCGCTCCGGCCGACTCGAAATACGTGCCGACGAACTGCCGCGTCTGCCGCTCGACGATTTCGACGATCTCGCCGCGCGGGCCGGGACCGCCGCGCCGCGCCCGATCCACGCGCACCATCACCACGTCGCCGGTGGCGGCGTCGGCCGTCCGGTCGGCGGGGACGTAGACGTCCTTTAGCTCGACGCCCGGCTCGCCGCCGCGGAGCCGGACGAAGCCGAAGCCTTTTTGCGCGCGTTGAAAGACGCCCAGCAGGCGGTTGGCGGATGGTTTTGCGGCTCTTTTTCCGGGAGTTTTTCCGGGGGGGTTTCCGGGGGCTGTTAGCCCCCGGCTAGTTCTTTTGCGTGGAGCAACGTCGCCGGTTGTGGCAACGGGTGTTACCAGATGGTTTGGGCTATAAGCGATTCGTCCGTCTCGGACCAGTTGTTTGACGGCTTTTCGCACGTCGGCGGCTCGATCTTTCGGCAGCTTCAACCGTTGGGCGATGGTCCGCGGCTTGATCGGCCGATAGCCGGGTGCGCCGACGAGTTTAAGTATTGATTCTTCGAGTGTCATACAATTCAATCGGTGGGGTGGGGATAGTTGCGAAACCGCAAGCGGGGCTATTGCTCAACGTTCTCTTCCGTCCCCCGCCCCACGCCCCTCGTCCCCTTGAACAGCTTGCGTTCGAGGTTCTGGTTGTACGTGGTCCAGGGGCTATCGACGTTCGGGTCTCCTTCCATCAGCCGGGCGAAGGTGTTGATCTTGGCGTCGAGGTTGTCGAGATGGGCCAGGGCCACGGCCTCGACGGTCATCGGCAATTTTGGGCTGCCGAAGGCGTATTCGCCGTGGTGGCTGAGGATCATGTGCTTCAGCCGCAACACGGTCTCCGGCGGGACCGGTTCGCCGGAGAGTTTTTCGGCCTCGATGAGCTTGGCGTCCAAGAGTTCGACGGCGATCACCAGGTGCCCGATCAACTGGCCTTCGTCGGTGTAGCCCAGTCCGTGCCGATAGCTGAGTTCGCCGGTCTTGCCCAGGTCGTGCAGAAACGCGCCGAAGAGCAACAGGTCGCGGTTGATTTGCGGATAGCAGGGGGCGACCCGCAGCACCACTTCCATCAGATTGACGACGTGTTCGAGCAGTCCGCCGTGGTAGGCGTGATGATTCTTGGTTCCGGCCGGGGCCAAGGCCAGCTTGGCCATCAGGGCCTCGTCGATGAGGAAACACTCGGCAAGGGTTTTCAGCGCGGGGTCGTCCATTCCGCGGAGTATTTCGCCCAAGCGGAGCGCCAGCCGATCGACGGCCACTGCCGCCAGGGGCGCGAACTCGGCCGGGTCGACCTCGGCCGAGTCGATCTTGTACAGCTTCGTGGCGATGACCTGCATGGTGCCCTGAAAAAGCTGCGCGGCGCCCTTCACGTGGACATAGTCGCCGTTGTCGAACGACCGATAGACCTCCTCGTTGGCGTTCCACAGCCGGGCGGTGATCGAGCCGCCGCGGTCGGAAAGCTCCACCTGCAAGTAGAGGTTGGCGTTGCGGTTCGTGCGGAGTTGCTTCTCTCCGGCCAGAAACACCTGGTCGATCGATTCCTGGTGGTTGAGTTGGTTGACGTATCGGCGCGACATTGGAAACTCTCGTCGGGGCGGAAAAGGTGTCAGGAACCGTTTGCCGGAACGGCCCGGAGGGTGCTTCGCACAAACGGTTCCTGACACCTTTTCCCGCAACGGGGAAGACCAGGTTCCGATTGTAGCGCACGGCCGGCTCCTCGGCAAGGGGGCGTCCCCTTTCCGGCCGGCCGGATTTCTCTACAATGTCAGTATTGCCGAGCACCGCGTGGACGCGGCGGCTAAACGACTAAAAATCGGCGCGAAACCGCAAGCGGTTCCCGAAACCCGAGTCCCGAACCCCTAACCCCCCCATCATCCGCCATGTCCGAAACGCCGCGAGTGATTCTATCCGGATTTGCCGACGAGGCCGCCAACCAGAAGACGGCGGTGCAGCAATTCGCCGCCTTTGCCGCGCTGGGGCTGCAATACTACAGCTTGCGGTTCATCGACGTCGGCGGCGGGATCAAGAACGTGATGAAGCTCACCTTGGCCGAAATCCGCAAGGTCCGCCACCTACAAGACGAATACGGCCTGAACGTATCGTCGATCGGCTCTCCGATCGGCAAGGTGAAGCTGCTGGACGTAGAAGACGGGACGAAAAACGTCTACGTGCCGTTCAAGAAATATCTTGCCCGGGACGTTAAAAAGGCGTGTGAACTGGCCCATGCTTTCGAGGCGAAGCTGATCCGCGGCTTCTCGTTTTATCCGCCGAAGGACGCCGATCCGTGGCAGTACGTGTCGCAAGCAGTGGACCAATTGGGCGCGATCGCCGAGGTCTGCCACCGCGCCGACCTGACTTTCGGCCTGGAGATCGAGGCGAATCTGGTCGGACGGACCGGCCAGATATTGGCCGAGATTCACCGGCAGGTGAATCATCCGGACATGGTTTTGGTCTTCGACGCCGCCAACGTGCTGGCGCAGGGTTTTTCGCCCGCGGAGTTGTATGAACAATACCTGGCGATGAGGCCGGGCCTGGGTTGGTTTCACGTCAAGAACTATTGCTGCCCGGAAGACGGAACGGCGAGCGATCCGGTTGGACGAAAAGGGCGGCGTTCGGCGTCGCGCAATAAGGCGTCCTCCTCGCTTCCGGCGAAGAAGGGCGGCCACGTGGACGAGGACTCGATGTGGCATTTCGTGCCCGCCGACATGGGCCAGGGTTGCCACGAGGCCATATTCCGCGATTTCAGCCGGCTGCTGCCGGCGGTGGAGAATAAGCTCCGTCGGCGCGGCATTCCCGGCGTGTTCCTCGACATGGAGCCGCACCTGAAAGGGGGCGGTCAGTTCGGCGGGTTCAGCGGTCCGGACGGCATGGGCGTGGCCGTCCGTTCGCTCTGCCGCGTGTTGGACTACATCGGCATCGACTACCACCTCCGCGACTTCGCCGACATCCAGGCGGCACGCGGATTTTAGATCGGGGTTCGGGGGTCGGGATTCGGGGTTCGGGTACCGCTTGCGGTTTCGCCCGAGGATTTTTCGGCGTTGCTTTCCGCTGTTTTCGAGGCGCCGTTGCCGTAGCCGGCCGAGGAGTGCCATTTGATGTGGCCCGACTTGTTGATCATCAGCCGGCCGGACAGCAAGGCGTATTGCACACCCCAGTAGACGGCCACGATCAGTGCGACCAGCGCCGAATAGAAGGTCGTCTGCCATCCGGTCGTCGTCTTCCACATCCATAGCAGACCGGCGGCGGCGGCCAACGCCACCGCGACGACCAACAGCTTGGAGTACATCGCATTGACCAGTATCCGTCGGGAGTACCGGTTCAGCGCGTTTTGGGCCGAGAGATTTGCCAGTTCCCTCATGGCCGAGAGGTTGGCGTGTTTCTCGGGCGCCTCGGCGCGCGGCGCGACCTGCGCCGGTTCGCGCCGCTGGGGCGCGGGCGCCGGGGCGGTCGATGACGGTTCCATCGTCTCGACGACCGCGGCGGCGGGCGCCCTACGCGCGGCGGCCGGCGCGGAAGCCGGGGGCGTGTAGAACGGAGCGGCCGATCCGCCCGAGGATGCCTGAACGCGCTGCATAAGCCGGTTCATGTACTCTTCGATCGATTCCTCTTCTTTCCCATTTTTCGCCGCGGCGGCAGGCGGTTTCGCTTGCGGTTTATCCGCGGCGTCGGCCTCCGCTTCGGGAAAGTCGATCTTGGCGCCAACGCGGCGGAACACGTCGGCCAGATCGACCGGCGACTGCTTTTGGGGAGTTTGGAACTCAAGCTCTTGCGTTTTGGACGTCGGCGAGGTTTCCCCGCCGCCGGCCGCATCCGATGTTTCCGCTTGCGGCTCGTTGCCCGGCGTCGACTCCTCCGACCGGTATCCTTCGGCCGCCGGGTGTTGCTCTCGTTCGGCTTCCCACTGCCGGCGTTGTTCGGCCAGGGCGTTGCGCTGCGCTTCGAGATCGGCCGTTTGTGCGGTGAGTTGCGCGAGTTGTTCGTCCAGTTTCCGCCGGGTATCTTCCTGCTCGATTTGCCACTGCCGCCGCTGTTGTTCGAGCGACCTGCGCTGAGTTTCCAACTCGGCAAGCCGCGCGGAATCGTCCGAATGGCTGGTTTCCGGTGGTTGTTGAGGATCGGCGCCGACGCCCAAAACCTCCAACTCGACCGGTCCGACGCTCAGTCGATCGCCGGGCGAAAGCGGAGCGTCGTCAAAGGCTTGGTGGTTCAGCAGCGTGTCGGCGGCCCACCGTCGCACGACCGCTCCGGCCCGGCCACGGACGACCAAACAGTGCAACGGCGCCACGCCCGGCGCCCGAAGCCGAAGAGAGCAATGTTTTCCAGCGCCGATCGTGCATTTATGCGATTTCAGGCGCACGATCCGGCCGTCGCGAGTGGGACCGAAGACGCGGAAAACCAATTCGTCGGCGGCAACATTCGATCCTGTACGCCGCTGGGTCGCAAACGCGGTGGCAACCATGTTTTAATACCTTGCACGGAAAGGCGCGAAACCCTTTTCCAGTTTTAATACCTTGCACGGAAAGGCGCGAAACCCTCTTCCAACGGCAATAAACATCGCACTTCAGTCCATCCGAAGAATGAACCGTTGGGGGGGTGACGCTATAAATCCTCTACTGCATTTAGCTTACGCCGGAGAGAAGGTCAAAAACATCACGGGCGCGATGGACCGTCGGGAGGTCAATTAGTGAAAAACGGCTGTATATCCTTGCCGGTTTTGACGATTATCGGATAGCGACGTTGGAACGGACGCCGCGCCTGCCTACGAATGGGGGTGGGGGAACTTACTTTCCGACAAACTGTCCTGACCGGCGGCGCTCGGAATATTCCACGTACTTTGACCCACAAGCGGTCGAACTGCGTAGTATATTTTGGTTGTCGGCGTTCGGCAGCCTTTTGCGGCCGACCGCCGTACGTATGTCGGAACAGGCTTCTGGAAATCGAGTCTATCGAGAAGAGAAGGGGGTTCGAGTCGGCTACACTGAAGGGGGGCAAGCCTTCGGCGCGGCCGGGATCGGACACCGAGAGGTGAAATCATGAGCCGCAAAGACGCGATCCTGAACATGCACCAGATACTCATTAAGAGACGCGACGCATTGCGCAAGGCCCTGGCCGGCGACTTGAGCTTGCTCAACAAAGAGCTTCGCTCGCAATCCTCCGGAGACGTGGTCGACGCCGCGCTCGATTCGGTCCAGGACGAGATCAGCTCGCAACTGGCCGAAGTCGAGAGCCGCGAACTGATCCGCATAGAGTACGCCTTGGAGCGGATGCGGGAAGGCCAGTTCGGCGTCTGCGAGGGCTGCGGCATGAGCATTCCGATGGCGCGGTTGAACGCGTTGCCTTACGCCACTTATTGCATCAAGTGTCAGCGCGAGGCGGAGCGCCAAGGCGCCAATTCGCCCGCCGACGTCGATTGGAGCCGGCTGCTGGATTCTTCCGGCGGCGACGTCGAGTTGTCGATCAACGACATCGAGTTGGACGTCTCCTGATTTTTTCTCCGGCGCGGCGGCCGGCCAAGTATAATTGGGGCATTGGAGGCTCCCATGTCCCAAGGTGGCGGAATGCGTGAAGAGAGAACAGTGAAGGCGGAGGGCGGAAGGCGGAAGGCGGAAGGCGGAGATACTATCCGCAATCCGATCCGAAATCCGAAATCTCCGGGGCGTCATATTCCATTTCCATCATCCGCCTTCCTCCCTCCTCCCTCCGCCTTCCGCCCTCCGCCCTCCGCCTTCCGCCCTCCGCCCTCCGCCTTCCGCCCTCCGCCCTCCGCCTTCCGCCCTCCGCCTTCCGCCTTCCGCCCTCCGCCTTCCGCCTTCCGCCCTCCGCCCTCCGCCTTCCGCCCTCCGCCCTCTTCCCTCTTCCCTCCTCTCTCTTCCCTCCTCTTTTTCGCTCTGTTGTGCGGATTGAGTCTTTCATTCCCAGCCGCGGCCCGCGCCCAGACCCCGCCGACCCAGCCGGCGGCGTTTCAATATCCCGGGGCCGTTAGCCCGGCGGAGCGGGCGGAATTGCGGCGCCAACTGCGGCGCCACGCCCAAGTTCTCGAGGCCCAATCGGCGGTGCTCAAGATCGTGGTCAAATTGGTCGGGCCGTCGGTGGCGCATATCGAGGCCGACATTCCGCCGGCGGCCGGCGCGCGGTACGGACGCGGCCACGTCATTGAAGAAGCCGGCTCGGGCGTGATCGTCGAACTGAAAGACCGCCATTACGTATTGACCAATCGGCACGTGATCCGCAACGCCGCGCCGGCGGCGATCAGGATCAATCTGGCCGACGGCCGACGCATTCACCCGACGAAGGTGCTGTCCGACCCGGACAGCGACGTGGCGGTGTTGGCGGTCGAGGCGCCGGAACTAGTCGCCGCTCCCTTGGGCGACAGCGACCGGGTGGAGATCGGCGACTTCGTGTTGGCCGTCGGCAGTCCGTTCGGGCTGAGCCGTTCGGTAACTTTCGGCATCGTCAGCGCGAAGGGGCGCCGGGACCTCAGGCTGGGCGATACGGAGGTCCGCTTCCAGGACTTTTTGCAGACCGACGCCGCAATCAACCCCGGCAACAGCGGCGGCCCGTTGGTCAACCTCCGCGGCGAGATCATCGGAATCAACACCGCCATCGCCAGCAGTTCGGGCGGCAACGAGGGGATCGGCTTTTCCATCCCCATCAACATGTTCATAAAAATTGCCCGGCAGTTGATCGACACCGGCAAAGTGACCCGCGCTTTTCTGGGGGTGAACCTGAACTCGAAGTTCGGCCCGGCGATGGCGGCCGAATTGGGTCTGCCGCGCCTCTTCGGCGCGCACATCACGGGCATCACGCCAAATTCACCCGCCGAAGCCGCCAAACTCCAAGTTGGCGACGTGATCCTCAAGTTCACCCAGACGCCGGTCGAGGACGACGCCCACCTGGTAAACCTGGTCGGTCTGACCGAGGTAGGCCGGAAGGTGACGCTGGTGATTTTCCGCGACCGCCGGCCGATTGCCGTAACGGTGGTAGTCGGCGACCGGAGCAAGTTCGGGCAATAGCATCATCGTCGCATGTTTAGCAGCCGCCCAACGCTAAACGGATACGGCAGTCCCAACGCCCCGCGACTGCGGTTGCGGGGGGACGAAATCCCCCGCGACGGCAGTCGCGGGGCGTTAGGGCGACATCGTCACAATCGATGTTCAATCGCCGTTATTATCGGTATATGTTTTCCACGATGGGGAAACAGTATATAATGGCCGCACAAGAGTATGCCTCGTAAGGGAACCATCTACATGAGAGGACCGACATGGACCGCCGTGATTTTCTTCGAGTTACCGGATTGGGCGCAGCGGCCACGGTTGCCGGCCGTTCGACGATGATTGCGCCAACCACCGCCGCCGCCGCCCCGCCCGAGCCTACCGCCGTGAAACGGCTCCCCAGCCGCGGCGAAGTACACGTTTCGGACACCTGGGATCTGTCGCGCCTTTATGCGGGCGACGAGGCATGGGAGGAGGCCTTCGTCGCGTGGACCGAGCAGATCGACGGCTACGCGGCGTTCCAGGGGAAGTTCTCCGAGAGTCCCAAGGTGCCGGCCGAGTGCATCCGCTTCAATCTGGACATCGAGCGGACGGCCGACCGGCTGGGTCACTACGCCATGTTGAAGACGGCCGAGGACCAATCGAACAGCGTTTATCAACGGATGATGGGCCGGTTCATGCAGGCGGCCAGCCGCGCCGGACAGGCGGCCAGCTACATCCGGCCCGAGATACTCGCCATGCCGTCGGAGAAGCTGGACGAGTACCTCGAGGCCCCGGAATTGGCCCCCTACAAGTTGCTGCTGACGCGCATCATCCGCTACAAGCCGCACACCCTCGGCGAGAAGGAAGAGCGGCTCCTGGCGATGCAGTCGGAGATGTCGCAGGCGGCCGGCAAGATTTTCCGCCAGCTCCAGGACGCCGACATGAAGTTCGGCGCGGTAACGAGCGAGAAGGGGGAGCAGATCGAGCTGACCCATTCCAGCTTGATGTCGTTCCTGACTTCGCCCGACCGGAAAGTGCGCGAGACCGCCTTCCATAAATACTACGATCAGTACGAGGCCCACGAGCATACGCTGGCCGCCACGCTTGGCGCAGCGGTGCAAAAGGACGTGTATTACGCCAAGGCCCGCGAGTACCCCTCGGCGTTGGAGGCGGCGCTGTTTCCCGACAACGTGCCGGTCTCGGTTTACGACAACCTGATCGCTTCGATCCATCGCCATCTGCCGGCGTTGTACCAATACTTCGACGTGCGGCGGCGGAAGATGGGGCTTAAGGACATACATTTCTACGACTGCTACGTGCCGATCCTGGCCGAACGGCGGACCACTCACACCTGGGACGAGGCGGTCAAGGTGATAATGGCCTCGCTGGAGCCGCTGGGAAGCGAGTATTGCGGAGTGCTCGAGAAAGGGTTGAAGGGACGTTGGTGCGACCGCTACGAGAACCGCGGCAAACAGAGCGGGGCTTTCTCGGCCGGCTCTTTCGACGGCGACCCCTACATCCTGATAAACTACAAGTCCGACGTGCTCGACGACGTCTTCACGCTGGCGCACGAGGGCGGCCACTCGATGCACAGCTACTACTCGGCCAAGTCTCAGCCCTTCGCCTACTACGACTACTCGATCTTCGTGGCCGAAGTGGCCAGCACCTTCAACGAGCAGCTTCTGAGCGATTACCTGCTGGATAAAGCCCGGGACAAGAAGCAACGGGCGTTCCTGCTGAACCGGCAGATCGACGCCGTGCGCGGCACGATCATCCGCCAGACGATGTTCGCCGAGTTCGAGAAGCTCGCCCACGCCTCGGTCGAGTCGAACGAACCGCTCACCCTGGACCGCATCAAGGAGATTTATCACGGGCTGCTGAAGCTCTACTTCGGCCCCGACTTTACCTTCGACGCCGACTTGGACCTGGAGTGCCTGCGGATCCCGCACTTTTACCGGGGGTTCTACGTCTACAAGTACGCCACCGGCATGTCGGCCGCGATGGCACTGGCCGACCGGGTCGCCGGAGGCGGTCCCGACGAGTTGAAGTACTACCTCGGTTTCCTCCAAGGCGGCTGCTCGAAAGACCCGCTCGACCTGCTGCGCGGCGCGGGGGTGGACATGGAGAAGCCGGAAGCGGTGGAAAAAGCCCTGGCCAGGTTCACCCGAAACGTTAAGGAATTGGACTCGCTGATATAACCTTGTTCCAACGCGCTGTAGCCTTGTTCCCACGCTCCGCGTGGGAACACACTGCCCAGGACGCTCCGCGTCCGATGCGGTGGAACATGCGCCGTATACGAGAGTTTTTCTGGATCGGCGCGGCGCGTCCGGCCCTTGCGTTCCCACGCAGAGCGTGGGAACGAGAATGAAACGCCATGATGGCAAACGGCGGTGAATCGACTTGGAGGTCTTGGGCGCCGCTGGCGGCCGTGATCGCGCTGGTCATGTTTGTCGTTCCACTGGGAA
Source organism: Planctomycetota bacterium (assembly GCA_018897395.1). Classification (GTDB taxonomy): domain Bacteria; phylum Planctomycetota; class Planctomycetia; order Pirellulales; family Thermoguttaceae; genus JAHIKV01. Next base: position 13,894 of record JAHIKV010000113.1, read on the forward strand.
TTGACTTTCCCTTGTTGGACCCCGATGAAGGACTGCACGCGGGCATCGCCCAGGAAATGGTCGAACGGGGCGACTGGATTACGCCCCGCTTCCTCGGCGAGCCGTTCCTGGACAAGCCGATCCTCTACTTTTGGGCCGAGGCCGCCTCGCTGCGGCTGTTCGGCTTCGGCGAGGCGGCGGTGCGGCTGCCGGGGCTGATGTTCGGCCTGCTCGGCGCGCTCAGCACCGGACTGTTGGCGTGGCGGATGTTCGACGCCTCGACCGGCTGGATCGCCGGCATTCTTTACGCCACGACGATCCTGCCGACCGCGTTGGCCCAGGCCGCCACGCACGACGTGGCGCTGATCCCCTGGATCAATCTCGCGCTGCTGTTGCTCTGGGAATCGCAGCGGGGCGGAAAAGGGGACAGGTCCAATTTGCCGGAACGGCCCGCAGGGTGCTGCGCACAAATTGGACCTGTCCCCTTTTCCGCCGTTTGCATTATCGGCGCGGGGTTCTTCGTCGGCCTCTCGATCCTGACAAAGGGGCTGACCGGCGTGGCGGTGGTCGGGATTGCCTACGGCGGCTATCGGCTGATTGCCGGGCGAGTCGGCCCGGCGCTCGTTTTGCAAGGCGCGGTCGTTCTGGCGGTCGCCGCCTTGGTCGCCGCGCCGTGGTACGCCGCCCTCGAAATCCAGAACCCCGGCTACCTAAGCTATTACTTCGTCGATCGGCATTTGCTGGGAGCAGCCACTTCCTCACAGCCGCACGGCGATCAACCCTGGTGGTATTATTTCCCGTTGCTGCTGGGCGGCGGTTTGCCCTGGATCGGATATTTGCCTGTAGTCATGCGGAGGGCGGAAGGCGGAAGGTGCGAAACCGCAAGCGGCAAATCTCCAAATCCCAAATCTTCCGCCCTCCGCCCTCCGCCTCTCCCCTCTCCCCTCTCCCCTCTCCCCCCGTCCCCCGTCCCCCGTCCCCCGTCCCTCATGCTATGGTGCTGGCTGATCGGTTGGATGGTGTTTTTGACCGCGGCTCGTTCCAAGCTGGCGACGTATCTTTGGCCGGCCTTTCCGCCCGTGGCGATCCTGGCGGCGGTGGCCTGGTCGCGGTTGATAGCGGGAGCGGAAAAGGGGACAGGTCCAATTTGTGCGCAGCACCCTGCGGGCCGTTCCGGCAAATTGGACCTGTCCCCTTTTCCGCCTCTAAGCGACGCCGCTCGGCGTTCGTTCGCCAGGACGTTCGTCTGGTCGTCTTGGAGCGGTCCGCTCGTGCTTCCGGCGGCCGTGCTGGTGGTGCAGATGTTGTTGGACGTGCGGTTCCCCTGGCCGGTTTGGGCGGCGACCGCGGTGGCGGCGGCCGTCGCCCCGTTGCCGCTGATACCCTGGCGAGCCGGCCGATGGAGGGCATCTCTGGCGGCGGCGGCGCTCTCGCTGGCCGCGCAGTTCACCGTGGTGATGACATTGGTGCTGCCCCTGGCGGCCGAGGAGGTTTCCGCCCGCGATCTGGCCGAACGCTTCAACCGCGCGGGAAAACTCCCCCCGCGATTGTTCGTCGTCGAAGAGCGGATCGGCTCGGTGGTCTTCTACCTCGACCCCACGCTCCGCGCCGGACTGACGACGGACAAACTGAGCCGGCTTTCGCTCGATCGGCCGCCGCAATTGGAGCCGGGCGACGCGGTTGCCGTCCCCCGGAGAAAACTTGAAAAAAGCGTGGAAGTGCTCGATCTTGGCGATAGCCCATACGAATCGGCCGGGCGATACCGGCTGTATCGGATCACGAAGCCGCTTTGTACGTCGGTCGCGCCCAAGTGAGACGCGTCACGTCAATCGCCACCGCTGTTCCCAACGGTCGAAACATCCCGGCAGCAGGCCGACGTGCAGAAACAACGTCGATATTGCGCAGCCGACGGCCGCTCCGACCAGCACGTCGCTGGGGTAATGCGCTCCCGAAACGATCCGCTGGCATCCGACCAGCACTGCCAGCAGGGCGAACAGGAAGCGGCCTTGGGGGTAAAGCCAGATCAACGCGGCCGCCAGCCCGACGGCCGTGGCGGTGTGGGCCGAGGGGAAACTCTGTTGTCCGCTGTCGCCGCTGAACATCGGCAACCAGTGATGGAAGGTCGCCCACACCGAGTCGGGAGACGGCAGGTTACGCGGTCGGAATCGGATGACGAGCAATTTCAGCAGGTCGGCCGCCCCGCCCGAGGCCAGCGCGCAGCCGAACACCCGCGGAATGGCCCAGCGCCGCCGGCGATCGAGTTGATGCAGCGCCAGCAGGATCAGGATCACCCCCAAGCCGTGCCCGAACGTCTCGAACGTGTTAAAGCAAGTACGATAATCTCGCAGGGGTTTGGACTGGAAGACCCCGGCGACGGGTACGTCCACGGCGAGCGCGGCCGCCCCGGCCAACGCCAACACGACGGGCAAAATGAATCTCCGGCAACTTCGGCAAGCGTTGGACATTGGTGGCACGGCGGAAAACTGATGTTGGCCTGCAACGAAGGATGGTCTACAGTGTGTGTCAATAAGCGTTCCCCCCAGCCATGTCAATACCACTCCGGCAGGCCCATGAGCCGACAGATTCGCTATCAACTCTGGATCGCCGCCGCGGCGAGCGTGATTTTCTTCTGGAATCTCGGCGACGCCGGACTGTGGGACATGGACGAGGCGCTCTATACCTCCTGCGCCCGAGAGATGTTCGAGCGCGGCGATTGGGTCGTGCCGTGGTTCAACGGCCGGATGTTTCCCGAAAAGCCGCCGTTGATGTTCTGGACGATGATCGCCGGCTTCGAGCTGTTCGGAGTGAACGAACTAGGCGCCAGGTTCTTTTCGGCGGTGATGGGCGTTGCCGCGGCGCTGGCCGCCTTTCATCTCGGCCGGCTGCTCTTCAACGTGCGGGTAGGATTATGGACCGGCCTGATCACCGCCTCGACGATCGTCTTCACCATATCCGCCCGAGCGGCAACGGTCGATTGCGCGCTGACCTTCGTCACCACCGCGGCCATGCTGCTGTTCGTGATGGCGAAAGGTTTGGGTGGCGGGATTCGGGGTTCGGGGTTCGGGGTTCGGGATTCAGAACATCGAGGGCTGGGCGCTTCAGCGCCCAGTGGCGGCGGAGAACGTTCCAATCCCGAACCCCGAACCCTTCACTGGCCCTACGCCGCGCTGATGTACGCCTGCATCGGCCTGGCCGTGTTGGCCAAGGGGCCGGTGGGAATGGTCCTGCCGCCGGCCGCGATTGGATTGTACATGCTGATCGAAGGCGGCCCGCGGCGGGTGTTCCGCTCGGCTTGGGAGATGCGCCCACTGACGGCGATGGTCGTCATCGCGGCGGTCGCCGCGCCGTGGTACGTGATGGTCGGTCAATACAACGAAGGCGAATGGCTGAGAAAGTTCTTCTTCGAGTTCAATCTTCGCCCCTTCCGCCAGCCGATCCTCGGCCACGGCGACGCAAGCTCATTGCAACATGCCTGGGCCGTGACGGTCTCGATCCTCTACTACTTCTATCACGTCCCTGCCATTCTGTTCGGCTTCTTCCCCTGGTCGGTCTTCCTGGGGCCTACCCTGATCCACACCTACCAGTGCCTCCGTCGAAGTGAAAGCCGCTATTTAGCCCCGGGTGAATACACCCGGGGCAAAGTGTGTGCCGCGAAAAACACTGACTCCCCGCCGTGTATTCACGGCGGGCTAAATGGAACCCCGTTTTTAGGATGCGTGTTCGCGGTGTGCTGGTTCGGCGTGTGGCTCGTGTTTTGGTCGGTCTGCAAGACCAAGCTGCCCCACTACCTGCTGCCGGCCTATCCGGCGTTGGCAATGCTGACCGCATGGTGGATCGACCGCTGGCTGGGCGAGGAGAAAAAGGGGTCAGACCCCATTTGCCGGAACGGCCCGGAGGGTGCTTCGCACAAATGGGGTCTGTCCCCTTTTGCTCCACGCTGGCCGCGGAACGCATGGATTTCGACGATCCTGACCGGCCTGGGCATCATCGTCGCCATCCCGATCGTGGCCGCCTACTACCTGCCCGGCGAGGCGCTGATCGGGCTGGTCGGGCTGATCCCGCTCGTCGGCGGCGCCTGGTGTTGGCGTGAGACTTCACGAGGCCGGAACCGGCAGGCGATGGGCGTTTTCGCCGTCATGTCGGTGCTGTTCTTGACGGCCGTTTTCGGCTTCGCCGCCCTGTATGTCGATCGCCATCAAAACGCCGAGCCGATGATCGCCGCCATCCGCGAAGACTGCGGCCAAGGAAAAGGGGACAGTCCCCATTTGTGCGAAGCACCCTTCGGGCCGTTCCGGCAAAAGGGGACTGTCCCCTTTTCCTTGGCCACCTATCGCTTCTTCCGCGAAAGCACGGTCTATTATTCGGGCCGGCCGGTGACCCGCTGCGAGGGCGATCGGGAAGAGGCGCTGAAAGAACTGGCCGATTTTCTCGCCAAACCCGGCCGTTCTTACGTCATCACCACCGACCGACAGGAGCGCGAGATCGAGGAGGCGTTTCCCGGCCGGTTGCGGGTGATCTTCCGCCATCCCCGCTTCCTCGCTCCCGGCGAGATGGTCGTGCTGCGCCGCGGCGGCGAGGACGACGTCGGTTCGACGAAGCCGGACATCTGAATTCCCTCGGCGGTGATCCTTGCCCGAATCGCCCCGCGGTCGGAAGTCGGCAATACCCGGCCGCCGACCGCCCGATAGGTCGCCTCGATGTCCGGGGCGTTCCATCGTCCGCCGCCGCTGAGTACCACCCAGCGCGGCCTGCACCACGCGGCCAGCTCGGGCGAGTTGCTCTTCCGGCTGCCGTGGTGCGGGGCCAAAAGCACGTCGTAACGCAGCGGCTCCTCGGCCAGCAGATCGTTCAGTCCGGGCGATTCGAGATCGCCGGGCAACAGCACTCTCCGCCCGAAACACTCCACCGCCAGCACGAGACTGTTGGCGTTGTTCGAGCCGAGCACGCCTTGCCCCGGCGGGTGCAGCACTTCGATCGAGCAGCCGCCGCCCCCTTGCAAGCGGTCGCCGGCGCGGAGTTCCCGCACCGCTACGCCGTGTCGGTCGAGGGCGTCGCGCAACACCGCCAGCAGGCCGCCCTCTTCCTCGAACATGATCGGCGAAACGTACACCACCCCGACCGAAAACCTCTCGAGCAATTCCGGCAAGGCGTTGAAGTGGTCGGCGTCGGGGTGCGAGATCACCACGGCGTCGAGGTGCGTGAGTCCTTGATGCCAGAGGAACTCGGAGATCGTCCGGGCGCCGCCTTTCGGCGAGCCGAGCTGTCCGGCGTCGTAGAGCATCGTCTGGCCCGAGGGTAGTTCCAACAGCGCCGCGCAACCGTGCCCCACGCTGAGGAACGTGCAATCGAGCCGGTCGAAACATTTTTGTTCACCCAGTTTTCCGGCCGCTGAAAAACCGACGGCGATCCACGCCGCCAGCAGTCCCGCGCACCATCGCCGCGGCGGCCGCAGACGCGGAAATGCCGCCAACAGGCCCAATCCGCCGTAAAAACCCCACAGCCACCAATCCTCCGGGCCGGGGACCCAACGATATGGAACATGCTGGGCCACTTTGATGCTTTCTTCCAACCACCGGAAACTCAGATTGCACAAGTTGCCACAGAAGTTTCCCAGAAACGAAGATATCGATCCCAACAACAGTAAGCTGAAACCGCAAAACAAACTCAGGCACATTAGCGGCCAAAGCAGCACATTTAGGACCAGAGCCACGGGCGAGAAAATATGGAACCGCGCCATTACCAGTGGCAACGTCAGAAACCAAAGCAATCCTCCGGCTAAAACTAAACCGATCACACTACGTTTAAGCTTTTGTATCAACCACGACAACCAGCCTTGGTTCTTCATCACCAGCCATTCGAGCGTTCGCTTCTCTTTTTCCTTGTCGTCCTCGTCGTTCCAATGCGGCCGTTGCGGGGCAAACCAGATTAACCCGGCGACGCACAAGAATGACAATTGAGGACCGACCTGAAGCAGGCAGGAAGGATTCAAGGCCAGTACGACCAGTGCCGCGGCCGCGAGCGAGTTCATGCTCAGAGCTTGGCGGTAAAAATACATCGCACTACAGGCGATTAGCACCAGAACAGTCGCCCTAACCACCGATGGTCGGGCGTCTACCATCAGGGCGTAGAGCAATGTAAGAATCGCAATGGCCGCCAAAGCCCAGCCGCGAGGAACCGGCGTGTACCGCATGATTAAGAACAGTATCAAGGCCAGGATGCCCACGTGCAGGCCGGAAATCGCCAGAAGATGGATGGTGCCGGTTGTTAGGAACGCCTCTTTCCGGTCAGCGTTAAGTTCCTCGCGCAGGCCAAGCAAAACGGCGGCGGCTAGTTCTGATTGCTTTGGATCGAGGAATTGCCGCAATACCCGATTACTATGTGCGCGCACCCGGTCGAGAAATCGCCCGACGCCCCACCAGTTGCCTGGGGCGATCATTGAGACGCATTGCGGAACCTCCGCGCGCAGGCTGCTGAGAATTCGATCGGAGCGGAGCCGAGCGGCGCGATCGAACGAGCCGGGATTCAGCGGAACGGAAGGGGCCGAGAGTTGGGCGAAACAGCGCAGCCGGTCGCCGGCCTCGATCCGGGGATTGTCGTCATGCATGAGCAACGTCGCTCGGCCTGAAACCGGCCGCCATTCCGCCCGGTCTCGAATTGCGACCAGGTCCACCAGCAGGCGCGATCCCTTGAGGGTCGACCATGATTCGACTGAGGGCGGCAGCTCGCGGGGCCGCTCGACCGCGATGGCCTCGACGCACGCCGGTTCGGCTTTGCGGCGGGCGAAAAGACCAAGATCGTCCGCCGCAAACAGATTCCATCGGCAGTGGCGCCACGCCCCGGCCGCGGCCGCCACGGCCAAAAGCAACACGGCGTTGCTTAATAAAGAGACGGCGAAACTCGGCGTTGGGACGTCCAGCGTTGGGGCGGCAGTTGTACTGCCGCCCCTCGTAACGGCAGGCAAGAGTCGGCAGTGCAACTGCCGCCCCAACCGAAGTTGCCGTCCCAACCGAATTGCGATCCAGGCGGCAAGCCCGGCGACGGCCAGCGCCCACCACGTCCCCAGCCGGAGCGGCCAATGCCGATCGACGATGATGCCCACCGCCGCGGCAACCAAAACGATCACCAGCGGATGATAGCGCGGCGGTGGCGCGGGCTTGTTCGCCGCATCGGGGGGTGGGGCAGGCATGGCGGGTATTCTGGCACGAAACCGTCAGCTAGACAAGTCGCGGAACCAAATGAAATTGCGCGACGGGGAGAAGATTGTTTAGCCCCGGCGTCCACGCCGGGAGCACCGCGCGGCGGCAAAAATAACCGTTTGCTCCCGGCGTGGACGCCGGGGCTAAACAAGCGGCACTTCATCATTTTTTCCCAATAACCCGTCGCATGCGTCGCAGACCATCTCCGTCGTGATGCTCTCCATGTAGATGGCTGGGGCCGTGCGTCGGGCGCGGGTTGGCCCCTCGAAAAACATCTTCTGCAACGCGACGTGACGCGGTCCGTAAGGCCCGTGGCGGGCGGCTGGCCAGGGGCCGTAAAGCCCTACGCACGGCGTGTCAACCGCCGCGGCCAGGTGCAACGGCCCGGTGTCGGCGCCGATGAACAGTTTCGCCCGGCGTGCCAGCGCGGCCAGCTCGGGCAGCGTCGTCGGCGGGGCCGGGACGGCCGACTCGCCGCCTTCGCCTGCGATCCGCTGGGCCGCCGCCCGCTCGGCTTCCCCGGCCCAGACGACCAGCGTGGGAAGACGCCGGGCGTCGCCCAGATGTCGGGCAACCGCCGCGTATCGCTCGGCCGGCCAGAGTTTCGACGGCCAGCCCGCCCCGGGATTTATGATTGCAAACCCGCCCGCCAACCCCTCGCGGTCGATTGTCCGCTCGGCCGACTCGCGGGCCTCTTCTTGCTCGGGGACTTGAAAGCGGATCGTCGGCGAGCGGATGCCCAACGGACCGAGCAGTTCCAGGTAGCGGTCGATCACGTGCGTGGACTTTGGATCGACCCGCTCGTTGTTAAACCACTTGCTCAACTCGCGCCCGCCGGGTTTTCCGAAGCCGACCCGCCGCCGCGCGCCGGTGAGCCGCGCCAGCACGGCCGACTTCGTCAGGCCCTGCACGTCCACCGTCACGTCGAAGCGAAGGTCGCGCAGCTTGCGCCGCAACCGCCAAACGCCGCCGGGCGACTTGAGCCAGCCGCGTGGAAGCATAATCAATTCGTCGAGCGCCTCGTGCCCTTGCAGCAGTGTGCCGGCTCGCCGCTCGACCGCCCAAGCCAGCATGGCGTCGGGAAACCGCTCCCGCAGCGCGCAGGCGACCGGCATGGTCTGGATCACGTCGCCGATCGCACTGAGGCGCACTATCAGAATCCGTAGTGGCGGCATTATTTCCGCATTATATCATTATTCGCCTCTTGCCCCAGTGCCCCGATTCGCGGCAGTGACAGACCGCCGGCCTCGGCATAGAATACATTCATGGTCCATTCGCTGAAAACCGATGTAACGCCGCTGCCGACGACGCCGGCCGAGACGGCCGCCCGCGGCTGGGACTCGGTGGACGTGGTCTTCGTCACCGGCGACGCATACGTCGATCATCCCAGCTTCGCCATGGCGCTGCTGGGGCGAGTGTTGGAGTCCGAGGGATTTCGCGTGGCGATCCTCAGCCAGCCCGACTGGCGATCGTGCGACGCCTGGCGGACCTTCGGCCGGCCGCGGCTCTGTTTCGCCGTCAGCGCGGGCAACATGGACTCGATGCTCAACCATTACACGGCCGCCCGCAAGGTCCGCAACGACGACGCCTATAGCCCCGACGGCGAGCCGGGCCGCCGGCCGGATCGGGCCACGCCGGCCTACTGCCAACGGGCGCGCGAGGCGTATCGGGGCGTGCCGGTCATCGCCGGCGGGGTCGAGGCCAGTCTCCGCCGCCTGGCCCATTACGATTACTGGAGCGACAAGGTACGGCGTTCCATTCTGCTCGACGCCAAGACCGATCTCCTCGTCTACGGCATGGGCGAGCGCCCGTTGGTCGAAATCGTCAAGCGACTGGCGGCCGGCGAGCCGATCCGCCAATTGCGCGACATCCGCGGCGTTGCATATCGGCTGGGAGCGAAGGAGAGGAATTATGAATGTGGAATGATGAATGATGAATACAATCGTTCGCTGACGGAAACCGACGGCCTTGCGACCATTCATAATTCATCATTCATAATTCATCATTCCCCCGCCCCCCGCCTCCTCCCCAGCTACGAAGAAGTGTCGTCCGACAAATCCGCCTTCGTCGCCATGACGCGGATGATTCACGAGGAGACGAACCCCTACAACGCCCGAGCGTTGATCCAGTATCACGGGCGCGAGGCGGTGGTGGTGAACCCGCCGGCCTGGCCGCTTGCGCAGGAAGAGATGGACCGCGTATACAATCTGCCGTTCACGCGGCGGCCGCACCCGAGCTACGGCCGGAGCCGGGTTCCGGCCTTCGAGGTGGTGAAGGACTCGATCCAGATCGCGCGAGGCTGTTTTGGCGGCTGTTCGTTCTGTTCGATCACGCTTCACCAGGGCCGCGTTGTTCAGAGCCGTGGCGAGGAGTCGATCCTGGCCGAGATCGGCCGCATGGCCGGGCAACCCGATTTTTCCGGCACGATCAGCGACCTGGGCGGACCGACCGCCAACATGTACCGGATGAACTGCTCGCGGCCCGAGGAACGCGAAAAGTGCCGGCGGACGAGTTGCCTGTGGCCGGCGATTTGCCCGCGGCTGACGACCGATCACGGGCCGCTGGTTCGGCTGCTTAAGGCGGCGCGGCGCTGTCCGGGTGTGAAGCGGGCGCTGGTAGCCTCGGGCATCCGCATGGACCTGGCGCTGCGCAGCCCGGCCTTCATCCGCCACGTCGCCCGCCATCACACCGGCGGCCTGTTGAAGGTCGCCCCCGAACATTCCGACCCGGAGGTTTTGCGGCGGATGCACAAGCCGCCGATCGAACAGTTTGAGGATTTTGGACGAGAGTTCCGCCGCCAGTCGGCCGAGGCCGGCAAGCGGCAGTTCCTCGTGCCGTATTTCATCGCCGGCCATCCGGGCTGCGACCTGAACGCCATGATTTCGCTGGCCCTGTACATCAAACGGCGCCGATTGAAACCCGACAAGGTGCAGGATTTTCTTCCCGTTCCGATGGACGTTGCCACGTGCATGTACTACACGGGCATCGATCCGATCAGTGGCGAGGAGGTCTATGTTCCGCGCGGCGCCCGCCAGCGGCGGCTGCAACGTGCGCTGCTGCAATTTTTCGTGCGGGAGAATTACCCCGACGTCCGCGAGGCACTCGAAGAGGCCGGCCGGCCCGACCTGATCGGCGACGGTCCGGATTGTTTGATACCGTCTCGCCCGCCGAAGGTTTCCGCCGCTCGAAAACCACCGCCGCGCCGGGAGCGGAAACAAGAAAAACCCGCCGCCGGATACCGGCCGCATCGCAAGACGGCGAAGCGAAGAAAACACCACTGACGTTTCCATGTCTAATTCCTACGATTACCAACTTCTCGACTTCGGCGGCGGCCGGCGGCTGGAACGGTTCGGCCGGCTTGTGCTCGATCGGCCCTGTCCGGCGGCGGAAGGTTTCAAACAGGCCGATCCCGACGCCTGGCGACGGGCCGACGCCCGCTTCGAGGGACGCAACGAGGAAAAAGGCGAGTGGACATATCGGCGCGAGTTGCCCAAGCGATGGACGGTTGCCTACGGTCCGTTGCGATTCGAGCTGAAGCGGACCGACTTCGGCCACTTGGGGCTTTTTCCCGAACAGGCGGAGAACTGGAACCGGATCGCCGGCGTCGGTCGTTTAGCAGCCGCCGGCACGGCGGCTTGCGATGGGACCGAGGCCGACGTGCCGTCGGCCGCTAAACGGGTTTTGACCGACGTGCCGTCGAACGCTAAACGAACGATGAAAGTGCTAAATCTCTTCGCCTATACCGGGGGAAGCACGTTGGCCGCGGCCGCCGCCGGAATGGAAGTGGTCCACGTCGACGCGGCAAAAAACGTCGTGGCCTGGGCAAGACGCAACGCGGAACTCTCCGGGTTGGCCGACGCACCCGTCCACTGGATCGTCGAGGACGCCGTAAAATTCGTCGAGCGGGAACTGAAACGAGGCAACCGCTACGACGCCGTGATCCTCGACCCGCCCAGCTACGGCCACGGTCCGCGGGGCGAGGTCCGGCGGCTGTCGGAGCACCTGCCCCGACTGCTTCGGATGTGCGGTGAGTTGACCTCCGGCCGGCCGGAGTTCATGCTGCTTACGTGCCACACCCCCGGCTACGACGCGGACAAATTGCGGCGGATGATGCTCGAAGCCGTGGGCGGCGACGGTAAAATCGTCGGGCGGAAATTAACCATCCGCTCGGCCGACGGACGGAAACTCCCCGCCGGGGTCGTCGTGCGATTGGAACGAACGATAGTTTAGCCCCGGCTGTTTTGATAATGAAAAATCGCTGAAAGAACAATGTCGCCGATTACAAGTATCCAGAACCCGCGAGTAAAAAATGCCGTTCGGCTGCGAGATCGACGCCACCGGGAAAAACAAGGGCGCATCCTCATCGACGGCTCGCGCGAGCTGCTCCGCGCGATCGACGCGGGCGTGAAACTGTTGGAAACGTTTGTTTGCCGACCGCTCCGCGAAAACGAGGATTCGCAACGGTTGTTGGCCGCGTTGCCTCGAAGCGGCGGCGAAGTGCTCGAAGTCAGCGAGGCGGTGTTCGAGAAACTGGCCTTCGGACGGAGGACCGAGGGAGTGCTTGGCGTGGCCGAAACGCCTCGAAATACGCTCGATTCGCTTTCACTTCGCTGGGGTGGCAGTTCAACTGCCGCCCCAACCTTTCCACTGGTGGCGGTGTTGGAGGGCGTGGAGAAGCCGGGCAACGTGGGGGCCGTGCTCCGCAGCGCCGACGCCGCCGGGGTCTCTGCCCTCATCACGGCCGATCCGCGCACCGATCTGTATAACCCCAACGCCATCCGGGCCAGCCTGGGGACGATTTTCACGATGCCGGTCTGCGAAGCCACAAGCGATGACGCACTCGCCTGGTTGCGGAAGAACGGTTTTCGCATATTCGCCGCCCGGGTCGATAGCGCCGTGGACTATACCGAAGAAGATTATCGCGGCCCGACGGCAATCGTACTCGGCAGCGAGGCCGAGGGGCTTTCATCGCTCTGGACCGGCGACGACGTTCGGGCCGTGCGGCTACCGATGCTCGGCGCGGCCGACAGTCTCAACGTCTCCGCCGCCGCCGCCGTGTTGTTCTACGAGGCTCTGCGGCAGAGGAAGGGATTAGGGATTGGGGATTAGGGATTAGATTTATGTTTATGCCGTATGGACGCGGCGGCAAAACAAATCATTGCATCTCAAAACTCCGCACGGCGTTGCGTGTAACAACTGATTGCTGATTTCTAATTTCTAATCCCTAATCCCCAATCCCTAATCCCTCCCTAACATCCGCTCGCGGCTGGCCCAGAGTCCCAGGGCCGGATTGCCGATGAAGAAAATCCGCTCGCCGTCGGACAACTCGTTCCAGCCCTCGCGGAGGACGTTGGGGTCGTAACGACGCAGCATCGGCTCCAGATCGGCGTAGCGGTAGCCGACCGACTGGATTTCTTCCCGCGTGAGTTTTCCGGGACAGTAGGTGATCGAGAATCGCCCCTCGGAAGAGCCGTGAATCAGATGCGCCGCGGCGGAGAGATTTCGGGGAAGGTCTTCCGATTGCTCGATAAACCGCATGATCTCGGGCGTCGTCCGATAGCCGTACTTTCGGATCAGGCGGTCGATTTCGCGGTCCTCGCCGAACGCGGCCACGCCGGGCGCCAGGATCACCAACTCGCCGCCGTCGGCAATCGCCATCCGCGTGCGGTAGATCGCCTTGTTGCCCAGCCAAGTGCCGTGAAACTCGTCCGCGGCGAGGTAGACGACGATTTTTCGGGGCGGTTCGTCGAGCACCGTGAAGTTGACCTGCAAGGAGAGTGCGGCCGCGCGCTCGAAACATTCCACGTCGTCGCCGATGAACAGCCCGCGGACCGCAAGCGTCGAAGAAATGGGGACAGGCACCTCGCGGGACGCCGACTCGGCGGAATCAACGCAGTGCGGCTCGGAGCCAGTCCCCGTTTCTTCGCCGTCTTCGCGCGGGCCGACGACCGTCAGCACGAAGACCACCGGCAGATGGCCGCAGAATTGCTCCTGGGCGTAGTTCAGAATGCGCCGCAAGGGGGTGTCGGCCCGGCCCATCATTCTTTCCATGCCGTAGGCCGCGCCGATGAAATGGCTCTCGTTGATCCCCTCCTGACCGCCGGCGCCGACGAAAAGGTTCTTATTGTAACCGGCCATGCCGACGACCTCGTGCGGGACGATCTGACCGATCGAGAGGATCAGGTCGTGGCCGCCTTGCCACACCAGCCGGTTGAGTTGGGCGGGCCACGGTTTGCGATAAACGCCTTCGGTGGCGTCCGCGACGAACTCGGCCGGGACCGTGCCGATCGTGACCACGTCGCGGCGCCAGTCGTGGACGCGGAACAACCGCTTCGGCACGTCGGGAAACATGCGGTCCAATTGCTCGGTCGTCATCGGGGCGTGTGTGCCCAGGGTCGGCATGACGTCGGTCAGCCGGTCGCCGAAATACTCGTAGGCCAGACGGCAGAGCGGCCCGGCCATGCTGTTCGATCGGGTATGGTCGGGCGGCAGCGCGAGGACCTTCCGCCGCGGCTCCAGACGTTGCAGCGTTTCGACCATCGCCGCGCGTAGGTCTTGGCCGATCAGGTCGGTTTGCGGCGAGCCGTTGGCGTAGTAGAGGGTCATGGAATGGATCGAGAAAATGACGTGAATCTGATTGTATCCGTCATACTACCACGGAGGTCAGTGGGCCTCCACCCCAACGACCGGATTGTCGAGAGCAATAGCCGGGGGCTAACAGCCCCCGGAGGGAAACTGCCGTAATTCGCACACATTCCGGGGGCTGTTAGCCCCCGGCTATTGCGACATTAGTTTTCAGAGAGTCACACGCAACCTCTCCCCCCGACGGACAGTGTTGCGTATAATTGGGTGATTACAGAACATGCAACGCAGCGAAATCATCAACTGGCTCCGAGAAACCGACCCCGGCCGGCTCGAAGACCTCTGGCGGCCGGCCGATCGAACGCGACGGGAAAACGTCGGCGACGAGGTCCATCTGCGCGGGCTGGTCGAGCTGTCGAACCACTGCGTCCGGCTCTGCGGCTACTGCGGACTGCGGGCTGCCAACACCGGACTCCAGCGCTATCGCATGTCGGACGACGAGGTCCTTCGGTGCGCCCATCAGGCCGTCGAATTCGGCTACGGGACCGTCGTGCTCCAGTCGGGCGAAGACCCGCAACTGACCGGCCGACGGATGACCGGATTGATCCGGCGGATCAAGGCCGAGACCCCGCTGGCCGTCACACTCAGCCTCGGCGAACGGGACGACGACGAGTTGGCCGAGTGGCGCCGGGCCGGAGCGGACCGCTACCTGCTGCGGTTCGAGACTTCCAACCGCGAGCTGTACGATAGGATCCACCCGCCGAAGGCCGACGTGCCGTCGGCCGCTAAACGATCACGTTGGGGTGGCAGTTCAACTGCCACCCCAACCGGTGACGTGCCACACAGCCGCTTCGCCATCCTTCACACGCTGCGCGAATTGGGCTATGAGGTCGGCAGCGGCGTGATGATCGGCATTCCCGGTCAAACCTTCGACGACCTGGCCGACGACATCGAGTTGTTCGGCCGGCTCGATCTGGACATGATCGGCGTCGGGCCGTATTTGCGCCATCCCGACACGCCGCTGGCCGATCGTCGCGCCTGGCCCGATGCCCCGGCCGGTCGGCAAGTTCCGGCGGATGAGACCATGACCTATAAGGTAATCGCATTGACCCGGCTGGTTTGCCCGCGTACGAACATCCCGGCCACCACCGCGCTGGCCACGTTGAACACCGATTATGGACGGGAATTGGGGTTGGTCCGCGGCGCCAACGTGGTGATGCCAAACCTCACGCCGCCAAAATACCGTATACTCTACGAGATTTATCCCGACAAGGCTTGCATTGCGGAGACCGGCCGGGAGTGCCATCGGTGTTTGATCGCTCGGATCAAGGCCCTGGGGCGGCGGCCCGGCGCCGGCAGGGGAGACTCGCCGAGCTATCACCAGCGTTTAGCGGCCGACGGCACGTCACCGGTTGGGGTGGCAGTTGAACTGCCACCCCAGCGTGAGAAAATGATTGTTTAGCGGCCGACGGCACGTCGGCCGGAAGTTAGGAACGGAGAATGTCGTTCGAGATCGACCAGAACAAACTCAGCCGCAGCGGGTTCGACTTCATCGACGAAGAGCGGTTGCACGGGCTGTTGGACCTTCGCATCGAGCCGGGGCAACTCGACGAAGTAATCGCCAAGAGCCTGTCCAAGCAGCCGCTCTCGGTCGACGAGACGGCCGTCCTGCTGGCGGCCGACCGGCCGGAGATGGTCGAGAAAATCTTCGACGCCGCGCGGCGGTTGAAACGCGACGTTTACGGCAAGCGCATCGTGCTTTTCGCCCCGCTCTACGTCGGCAACGAATGTACCAACGATTGCCGATACTGCGCGTTCCGCCGCTCGAATCGGGAAGCGGTCCGCCGCACCCTGGACGGAGAAGAAATCCGCCAGCAGGTGTTGGCGCTGGAGCGGAAGGGGCACAAGCGGCTGGTTCTGGTCTTCGGCGAGCATCCGCGCTACGACGCCGAGTTCATCGCCGACTGCGTCCGCCACGTCTACTCCACGGCGATCGGCCACGGCGAAATCCGGCGGATCAACGTCAACGCCGCCCCGCTGGACCACGACGGATATCTAACCGTCAAGGAGGCCGGCATCGGAACGTACCAGATATTCCAGGAAACTTACCACCACGGGACTTTCCGCCGCGTACATCCGGCCGACACGCGCAAGGGGAATTATCTCTGGCGGCTCGACGGCGTCTCCAGGGCGATGGAGGCCGAGTGCGACGACGTGGGCATCGGCGCGCTGTTCGGGCTGTACGACTGGCGGTTCGAGGTCTTGGGGCTGGTCGGCCACGCCCTGCACTTGCAGAAACATTACAACGTCGGCCCGCACACGATCAGCTTTCCCCGGCTGCGGCCGGCGCAGGGAGTGGAGCTGGACGAAACGCACCTGGTCGGCGACGAGGATTTCAAGCGATTGGTGGCCGTTTTGCGGTTGGCGGTCCCTTACACGGGCATGATCCTTACGGCCCGCGAGCCGGCCGAGGTCCGCCGCGCGGTCCTGGGATTCGGCGTTTCGCAGATCGACGCCGGCAGCCGCATCGAGTTGGGCGGATACACCGAGGCCGGCGACGCACAAGTGATGGAGCGCGAGCAGTTCTCGCTCGGCGACATCCGCTCGTTGGACGAGGTGATGCGCGAACTGCTGGTCGACGGCTACATTCCGAGTTTTTGCACGGCCTGCTACCGGCTGGGACGGACCGGCGAGCATTTCATGGAGTTCGCCATACCGGGTTTTATTCGGAACTTCTGCACGCCGAACGCGCTGACCACGTTGATGGAGTACCTGGTCGATTACGCCTCGCCCGAGACCCGCGCCGCCGGCGAGGAGGCCATTCTCCGCGCGGTCCAGAATCTGCCGGAAGGAGAGCGAAAACGTCAGCTAATGGATCGCTTGCGACGGATCGCCGAGGGGGACGAGCGGGATTTGTATTTATGATGGTGAACGTCCACGTTTAGCCCCGGCGTCCACGCCGGGAGTGAATTACGCCGCGTGGACGCGGCGGCTAAACGATATTTACGAACGCCGCGTGGACGCGGCCGCAAAACGAAACTTATGAAAACCACGCCCAAGGGCCTCCGCCTGCACATCGGCATCTTCGGCCGCCGCAACACCGGCAAGTCGTCGCTGCTAAACGCGATGACCCGGCAGGAGGTTTCGATCGTCTCGCCGGTCGCCGGCACCACCACCGATCCGGTCGAAAAGCCGATGGAACTGTTGCCCCTCGGGCCGGTGCTGTGGATCGACACCGCCGGGCTGGACGACAGCGGCGCGTTGGGCCGACGGCGAATGGAGAAAACGCGGCGGATTCTCGATCGCACCGACGTGGGCATTCTGGTCGTCGACGCCGGCCGCTGGGACGATTTCGAGGAAGGAATTCTTCACGAGCTGCGCGAGCGGAACGTGCCGGTCATAGTAGCGCTGAACAAGTCGGATGTCGCGAAACCGCAAGCGGCGCTGCTGGAACGGCTGCGGGAGGAGAAAATTCCCTTCGTCGAGACGGTCGCCAGCGACGGACGCGGCGCGTTGGAGATGCGCGAGGCCTTGATCGGGGTCGTGCCCGAGGATTTCCTTCGCCCGCCGCCGTTGCTGTCCGATCTCGTTCCGCCGGGCGAGATGGCCGTGCTGGTTGTGCCCATCGACCTGGAAGCGCCCAAGGGCCGGCTGATCCTTCCGCAGGTGCAAGCGATTCGCGACCTGCTTGACGGCGACGCCTGCTGCATGGTCGTCAAGGAGCGTGAATTGCGGGCCGCGCTGGGCCGCTTGAATCGTCCGCCGGCATTGGTCGTCACCGATTCGCAGGCGTTCCGCGAGGTCGCGGCCGACACGCCGCCGGAGGTGAAAATGACCTCCTTCTCGATCCTCATGGCCCGGCGGAAGGGAGACCTCCGCCAGTTCGTCGAAGGGGCGCCGGCCATCGACCGGCTCCGCGTCGGCGACCGCGTGCTGGTGGCCGAGGCCTGCACGCATCATCCGGTAATCGACGACATCGGCCGGGTGAAGATACCGCGCTGGCTCCAGGAATACGTCGGCGGCGAGCTGCGGTTCGACACCGTGCAGGGACACGATTTCCCCGACGACGTGAGCGAATACAAATTAGTGATTCATTGCGGTGCGTGTATGTGGAACCGCCGCGAGATGCTTACCCGCATGGCCCGATGCCGCCGCGACGACGTGCCGATCTGCAACTACGGCGTAACGATCGCTTACACGTTTGGGATATTAGAGAGGGCATTGGCCCCGTTTCCCGCCGCGTTGGAAACATTCCGCGAGGCGAAAAAAGCCCGGATAAATATGGATGGCCCGTAATTCCCGGGGGGCCGGTCGCGGCTTTATAGAGAGAAATCGGGCTTGCGGCCTTCGGCCGAAGCGGCTATCCTTCGGCCTCTTTTCGGCAACCCCCCATTATGCGCATTAGACACGAGGTGGTGTTATGGATCGTCCTTCGATTCGGCATGGAATGGTCTTGCTGGCGGTCTTGGCGATTGTCTCCTTGCCGGCCATCGGGTGTCAAGGCGTCATGCTTACCGCGATGTATCTGCTCAAGGGAACGGACGTCGATCCCGACTTCAAGGAGTTGAAGGGAAAGAAGGTGGCCGTGGTCTGCCGGCCGCTGGTCTCGCTCCAGTACCGCAACGCGAACGTCGGCCGCGACCTGGCTACGCAAATCACCCGCCTGCTCCAAGAAAAGGTGCCCAAGATCGAGACCGTCGACCAGCGGAAGGTTGCCCAGTGGCTCGACGAGAACACCTGGGAAGAATACGTCGAGGTCGGCAAGGCGATGAAGGTAGACATGGTCGTGGGCATCGACCTCGAGGGTTTCAGCACCTTCCAGGGCCAGACGCTTTATCAGGGAAAAGCCAATGCCACGATTCGGGTGTTCGACTGCCGAGACGGCGGCAAGGTGGTCTTTGAGAAACCGCTTCCACAGTGCGTTTACCCGCCGAACGCGCCAATCCCCACCTCGGAGCGGACGGAGCCGGGATTCCGCCGCGAGTTCGTGCTCGTGCTGGCCGATCAGATCGCCCGCCACTTCTACGCCCACGATCCCCACGCCGACCTGGCCCTGGACGCCAAGGCGCTGGACAAATAGCGGTCCTATCTTCTCCATCCGAGAAGAATGTTTTTCTCGTTCCCACGGTCCTCCGTGGGAACGCACCGCCCGCGACGCTCTGCATCGCTCCCCGCCACCGACGCGGAGCGTCGGAACGAGTGGGTTCCCACGCGGAGCGTGGGAACCAGGAAAGAATGTTCCGCTTCTTTCCGTGCAACGTATAACAGTCGGTTTCCGCCACAATGTTGACCGCGGGCCGTTGCGCGGGTACCATACACATTAGAGGGGTCTGTTTCGGCCAAGTCACTCCGCCATTCGCTCTTTCCCATGAGGGTTCGGCCCATGCAAATCAGACAATCTTCCCGGACAACGGCGCGGTCTTATCGTTTGGCTCAAGCACTTACGACGGCAGTTTTGGCGGCGGTTGCGGTCTTGATCTGGTCGGGGTTCGCCCCATCGGCCCACTGCCAGGACAATAAACCCCAGGCCAAAGGCGGGAAAGACGAGCCGAAAATCCCCAAGCCGGAGGACCTCGGGCTTCAGACCGGCGACGGTCTTCAATTGGCGATTACGTACTACCCCAGTTTCAAGGGCAAGCAGGCGATTCCTATTGTGTTGTTGCACGGCTGGAAGCAGAGCCGGAACGATTACAAGGACCTGGCCCCGTCGCTGCAGGCGCTGGGCTACGCGGTGATCGCGCCCGACTTGCGCGGCCACGGCGAGAGCACTCGCGTAAAAGGCGCCCGTCGGGACGAACGGCTCGACGCCGCGACGATGGCCCCCATCCAGTTCGGCCGGATGGTAGCGCAGGACATGATGGCGGTCAAGGACTTCCTTTGGACTAAGAACAACGCGGGTGAATTGAACATCGACAAACTCTGCATCGTCGGCACCGACATGGGGGCTTCCGTGGCCCTGGACTTCGCCTGGTACGACGCCATCGGATACAACTACGGCGCCGTTTACTACGGACCGCTGAAGCTGGGCCGCTTCGTCAAGGCCCTGGTGCTGATCTCGCCCGAGTGGTCGTTCCGCGGCCTGCCGCTGCGCCGCGCGACGGCCAACAGGGCCGTGCAATCCGACATCTCCATATTGATTCTGGCCGGAAAGCGGGACGGCAAGGCAATGGGAGAGGCCAAACGGATATACGGCGTCTTCGAGCGGTTCCATCTCGAGCCGACGGGCGACGACAAGCTCGACAAGCAAACCCTCTTTCTGGGAGGACTGGATACCAGTCTGCAAGGCACGAAACTGCTCGATCCGCGGTTCAA
Organism: Planctomycetota bacterium; assembly: GCA_018897395.1. Classification (GTDB taxonomy): domain Bacteria; phylum Planctomycetota; class Planctomycetia; order Pirellulales; family Thermoguttaceae; genus JAHIKV01. The sequence goes on from JAHIKV010000113.1 coordinate 33,963, forward strand.
CATCGCGGGGCTGATCGCCGACTTCGTCTATCGTCGGCTGGTCAAAAGCAGCGAATCGAGGGATTGGACCTGGAAGGAACGCAAGTTCCCTCACGAGTGACAAGCGAGCGCTATGCACGCGCTCGTTCCCACGCTCCGCGTGGGAACGCACTTATTGGACGCTCTGCCTCCTCCCGCGAAACTTCCGAGTTCCACGCGTTATCAGACGCATCGGACGCGGAGCGTCCTGAGCAGTGTGTTCCCACGCGGAGCGTGGGAACAAGGCGTTCGCCCTTACTTCGCCAGCTGCTCGATCGCTTCGGCGACGGGTGTGGGACCGAGGCCCCGCCCCACGCCGGGAACGATCGACTTCGCCGTTGCGGCGTTGAAATTGAAGATCACGAAGCCGCTCGCGCCGAGCGATCGGGCAAGGCGGATTTGATCCCATACCTGGTCCGTAGTCAGCGTGCTATGCGACGACGCGGCCCCGATGCCCGGATAAAGCGGAATTCGGCCCTTGATAATCTTCACCTGGTTCCGCACCCATCGGGCGAAATCCTTGTCGTTTTCGGTGTAGTTCATCGGACAAACGAAATCGAGGTATCCGGCGTCGATCCACTTCGGCCAATCCTGGGCTCGCGACTCGCGGCAGTCGGGATATGCCCCGAATACGGCCGCCGAGATTTTCAGCCCCGGCCGGATTTTCCGCGCCTCGCGGCTAACCTCCCCGACCAGGGAAGTGATCTGCCGGCAACGCCAGTCGTTGTACTCCTCCTTCCGCGCGCCGGTGAAACATTCTTCCGGCCAGTTCGATACCTTTCGTCCGCTGTCGGCCTCGAACCGCCGCCGGCAGCCCTCGCAGTAGCAGAGCCTCCGGCCGGGATAGCGGATGTAGTCGAGGTGCAAGCCGTCGATCGGGTACTTGCGGGCCACCTCCAACATCCCCTCCAACTCCAGCTTCCGGTTCTCGGGATGAGAGGGACAGAGCCAGTCGAACGGCTTGCCTTTTACGTCGACTTGAGTGCGGCCCTCGCGGCGCATGCTTTCGATGAACTTCCACGGGGCGGTGTCCAGCTTGAAATTGACTTTCCAGACGTGGACCTCGAGGCCGTGCTTCCGAGCCGCCGCGCAGCACTGCTCGAGTTGGTCGCCGTACTTATGGAATATCGCGCTGCGCGGGAGCACGTCGCCGGCGTAGTGGGCCACGCCGCCCCAGAGCATCAGCGGCATGACCATGTTGAATCCGTTGTCGGCCAGCAGCTTGGCCGAGCGGTCCCAATCGCCCCGATATGGTCCCGTGCCTTCACTGCACCAAATCCCTCGACCTTCGTTCTGGGTGGTTCCAGTCGCCAATACGGCCCAGAGCAACAATGGAAGAACATGCATGGAGCGGACTCCTTTTCTGGAGGGATGGACCCAAGGAGGGGGGAAAGGACGGCTATTTCCTTAAGTATTATTAAGGATTTCACTGGTCCGATTGTAACGATTCTTCCGATTAAGGGTTACGGGAGAGAATCGGATATTCAGGGGGGAATAGGATGCCGCGCTCGCTTCGTTCCGCGTCCGCTATGATGACGGCCGCCGTGATTGCCGCCTCATTGAGTGGCTGCACGAGCTTCCATGAGTATGTCCGCAACGGCTTAAAGGTTGGGCCGAATTATTGCCCACCCGATGCGCCGGTCGCCCAAAAATGGATCGACGCCGACGACATCCGACAGGCGGAAGACCCCGGGACCGTCGAGCAGTGGTGGACGGTATTCGACGATCCGAGACTGAACTTGCTCGTCGAATGCGCGTATCGGCAAAATCTCACGCTTCGAGAAGCGGGCTGCCGGATTCTTCAAGCGCGGGCCCTGCGCGATTACGTCGTGGGAAACATCTTTCCACAATCGCAGAGCGCATCGGGCAGTTACAGTCGCAACGGCGCCGCGGTCGATCCGTCGAGCGGCACGGCCGTGGGGAGATTCACCGACTCGTGGAACTTCGGGTTCAATCTGAATTGGGAACTCGACTTCTGGGGGCGTTTCCGTCGAGCAATAGCGGCGGCCGACGCCGATCTGGATGCCTCGGTGGCCGACTACGACGACGTGCTCGTTACGCTGCTGGCCGACGTGGCCGGCAATTACGTCACCGTGCGCACAACACAAAAACGGATTGAATTGTTGAAGGCCAACGTCGAATTGCAGCAGGGAGTGCTGAAATACATCGAAAACCGCTTGAAGGTCGGCTATAAGGTCACCGAGTTGGACTTGGATCAGGCACTCAGCAATCTGCGTCAGACCGAGGCCGGAATTCCCCGGTTGGAGATCACTCTTCGACAGGCCGAAAATCGACTTTGCATCCTGCTGGGCATGCCTCCGGCCAATCTGACGGATTTGCTCGGCACCGGACCGATCCCGACTTCTCCACCCGAGGTGGCCGTCGGCATCCCGGCCGATTTGCTCCGCCGTCGGCCGGACGTGAGAAAAGCGGAACGCCTGGCGGCCGCCCAGGCCGAGGAAATCGGCATCGCCGAGGCGGACCTCTATCCGGCTTTTTACATCAACGGTTCTTTCGGCTACTCGGCCAGAAAATTTTCCGATCTCTTCCGCAGCACGGCCTTCAACGGAAACTTCGGACCGTCCTTCCAGTGGAATTTGTTGAATTACGGCCGGATAGTGAGCAACATCCGTTACCAAGACGCGCGGTTCCAAGAACTCGTGATTGCCTATCAAAACACCGTGCTTTCGGCCAACGAGGAGGTCGAGAATGGGCTGGTGAACTTCCTGCGGTCCCAACAGCAATCAAAGTTGCTCTACGAAAGCGTCGTCGCCGCGCGAAAAGCCGTCAAGATTGTAATTCTCCAGTACGAGAAAGGCGCTGTCGATTTCAACCGCTACGCCACCATCGAGCAGAACCTGGTCACTCAGCAGGATTCGGCGGCGCAGGCGCGAGGCCAGATTTCCCAAGGGCTGATCGAAATCTATCGGGCACTCGGCGGCGGGTGGGAAATCGGCCTTGACGGCGGGGCGCCTCTGGGAATGACGCCCGCCGAGTTGCCGGAAATCGACGAAATTGCGCCCGAGGAACTCCCCACGCCGAAGCCGGACGCCATGAAGAATCCCCCCTTACCGACGGCACCGCAACCGATGCCCCGGAAGGGTGGCACGCCCTGAGGAACGAAGGGCGTGGCTGCCCGGGGAAACACGCCCTTCGCTGCGCTCAGGGACGTGCCACTCTTTCGTTTCCGTGGCGGAACTTTGACTTTCCAAGATGGTTTATGTATCTTGATATTATAGGTTGATGAACTGGTTGCGCGGTCTTCGTTGGGCCGGCAGTACAACTGCCGCCCCAATTTAGAACGTGTTTTGAAATCATTCATTTAGCCCGCCGTGAATACACGGCGGGCCGGGTTGACCGGGAAAAACCGCTTGCCCCGGGTGTATTCACCCGGGGCTAAATACGGAAATTTGGGAAATTTTAATTCCAATACACGTTTTTGGCAGCCGACTGACGCGGGGAGAACGACATAATGAATCGCGACAAGATTCCGCGGAACGAGGCCGAGACGTTGGCAAACCTGCTCCACTCCCTCATCCGTCGATTGACGAGTGGAGATCACGATGATCCAGTCACGGATTTGCCTTTGGCCCAATTGCGGCTATGCAACGCCCTTTGCGGCAAACCGCGGTCGATGTCGGCCATCAGCCGGGAACTGGGAACCTCACTGAGCGCTGTCACCCAGATCGCCGACCGACTGGAGCGGGCCGGGCTTATCAAGCGAGTTCCTCGGGGAGACGACCGTCGCGTGCGCTGTCTGCGGTTGACCGACCGCGGTGAGAAAATGATGCGGCTTCACGAGGAGAACCGTATTCAGCGGATGTCGGAGGTTTTGACACGTCTGGCCCCCGACGAGCGACAAGCGGCGACGGCCGCTCTCGAGTCGCTGGTCAAGGCGGCCGGAGAAGTAGCCGGCCGGGACGGAAATCCCAAAGAGCGAAAAGTCCATTCCGATACTTCCAAGGTGCTGATATGAGAACGGCATTCGTGTTTCTAGTGGCGGCGGGCATTGCCGCGGGCGGCGCGGCGTACTACATCCAATATAACAACCACGTCAAGAAGAAGTGCTTCCGGACGGCGCCGATCCAACGCGGAGACCTAACGCCCACGATCGGCGCCACGGGCACCCTGGAGCCGGAAGACCTGATCGACGTGGGGTCTCAGATCACCGGCAAAATCCTGAATTTCGGCCCTGACCTCGATCATCCCGGCAAGACGGTCGATTTCTGTTCGGATGTACGCAAGGACATGCTGCTGGCCAATATCGATCCGACCTATTATCAGGCCCAGGTGGATCAGGCCAAAGCGGCGTTGATGAAGGCCGAGGCCGAACTGAAACAGTTGAAGGCAATCTGCGAGCAAGCGAAAAACGAATGGGAGCGGGCCAAGGAACTCCAGCCGATGAAGGCCATTGCCGGTACCGATTTCGACGCCGCCGTGGCGGATTTCCTGGTGGCCCAGGCGAACATCGCGGTGGGCGAGGCCTCCGTCCAGCAGGCCAAGGCCGCGTTGGCGATGGCCAAGATCAATCTCGATTACACGGTCATCAAATCGCCCGTCGACGGCGTCGTCATTGCCCGACGGGTGAACGTCGGCCAGACCGTGGCCGCCAGCCTGAACACCCCCAGCATGTTCCTGATCGCCAAGGACCTGCGGCGGATGCAGGTCTGGGTGTCGGTCAACGAGGCCGACATCGGACGCATTCGGCTCGACATGCCCGTCCGCTTCACCGTGGACGCTTTTCCGAACGACACCTTCCGCGGTACTGTCACCCAGATACGCATGAACGCCACGATGACGCAAAACGTCGTCACCTACACGGTCGTCGTGACGACCGACAACCCCGACCTTAAGCTGTATCCATACATGACGGCGAACGTGTTATTCGAGGTCGAGCAGCGCCGCGACGTTTTCATGGCGCCGAACGCGGCGTTGCAATGGGAGCCGAAAAAGTCGCAGATCGCCGCCGCCGTGCATAAAGAGGCCCCCTCGGATTCTTCTCGCAAGGACGGCGCAGTCGAATCATCGGCAGGGGAGCAAGTATCCGAGGACGTTTTGCCGCCGGTGTCGTCAGACGGCGAAGCGAATGCGAGTACTCAACGCATTTGGCTGGCCGACGGCGACTTTGTACGGCCGCTGGACGTCGTCGTCGGCATCACCGACGACATAAATACCGAGATCAGCGGAGACGACGTTAATGAAGGAATGAGGGTAGTGATCGGAGAAAGGCAAGCGGAAAAGGGAGAGGAAGAGGATGGCTCGGACGAAACGTCCAATCCGTTCCTGCCGAAGATTCCCAAGGGCCGCAGACCTCCTCCGCCGCCAGGCTAACGTTCGGGAGTTGCGCCCATGGAATTGATTCGGCTCGAAGACATCCATAAGACCTATTTCTTGGGCGAAGTTGACGTGCCCGCCTTGTGCGGCATCTCGTTCACCATCAATCGCGGCGAGATGGTGGCGCTGATGGGCGTGTCGGGGTCCGGCAAGACCACGTTGATGAACATACTCGGCTGTCTGGACCACCCGACCTCGGGCAAATACTGGTTCGACGGCCGGGAGATGAGCGGCCTTAGTCCGAACCAGCGGGCCTTGGTGCGGAGCGAAAAAATCGGCTTCGTCTTTCAGAACTTCAACCTCCTTTCCCGTACCTCGGCCCTGCACAACGTCACCATGCCGCTGGACTACGCCGTGCATCGACATCAGGCGGCGGAGTCGCCGCAACTGGCTTGGACCTTGTTGGATCGCGTCGGCCTGACGGATCGGATCAAGCACGAGCCGTCGCAGATGTCCGGCGGCCAACAGCAGCGGGTGGCGATTGCCCGCGCACTGATCAACCGCCCCGCGCTTGTACTGGCCGACGAGCCGACCGGCAACCTCGACTCGCACACCAGCGTGGAAATCTTGCGGATGTTCCAACAACTCAACACTGAGGGAATCACCGTGCTGTTGGTTACGCACGATCCCAATGTGGCCGACTTCGCCCACCGCGCGATCCGCATCACCGACGGACTGGTCGAAGGGGACGAGATCAACACGGCGGTGGTCGGCAAGTGGGGCGCGGCTTGGTTGCCGCCTCCCCATAAAGCCGCGACCGTCGGTCGCGCCCCGTGCGAAACCGCAAGCGGGGTTCGTGCGCAACGCAAAGCCGCGACCGTCGGTCGCTCCCACGCGGATCAACAAGCCGCGACCGTCGGTCGCACCCAGTGCGAAACCGCAAGCGGGGTTCGCGTCCAACATGAAGCCGCGACCGTCGGACGCGCCCCGTGCGAAACCACAAGCGGGGTAAAAACGGCCGCGGGAAAACCGCATCTGAAAACCGCGCCGTCGCTACTGCCCGCCACTTGGCGCACCGCCCTGGGCGCGCTGTGGCGGAACAAGATGCGCTCCGCGCTTTCGGCCCTGGGGGTGATCATCGCCGTCGCCGCCGTGATCGCCATGACGGAGATCGGCCAAGGCTCGAAAGTAACCTTGCAGAAAAGCATTGCCGGCATGGGCGCCAACACCTTGATGGTCATGTCGGGAGCGGCCGCCAGCGGCGGCGTCAGCTTCGGTCACGGCAGCGTGCTGACGCTCACGCCGGATGACGCCGAGGCGATTGCCGATCGCTGTCCGGCCGTAAGCGCCGTCGCCCCGAACGTAAACACCCGTTCGCAGATCGTCCACGGCAACCGCAATTGGGTCCCCAATCGAATCGAGGGGACAACGCCGTCATATTTGATCGTGCGCGACTGGCAAGAGATGTCCGAGGGGCAGATGTTCACCGACCGCGACGTCCGCAACTGCAACAAAGTGTGTGTAATCGGCGAGACCATCAAACGCGAACTATTTTCGGATGAGTCGCCCATCGGCAAGGAAATCCGCATAAAAAACGTTTCCTTTCGGGTAGTCGGCGTACTGGGGCGCAAAGGGGCGAACATGATGGGCATGGACCAGGACGACGTCGTCCTGGCCCCCTGGTCGACGATCAAGTACCGCGTCAGCGGCGTCTCCCTGACGGAAACCAACCAAAGCGCCAGTTCGACTTCAGCGGCCACCAGCGACGCGGTAAACTCGATCAGCAATCTCTACCCCGCCCCCACCGACCTGTACCTCGGCCGCACGACGACCGAGACGGCCAACACACCCCAGCCGGTCCGCTTCGCCAACGTGGACCGCATCCACGTGAAGGCCGTTTCCGCGGACAAGGTCCAGCAGGCGATCGCACAAATCACCGCCTTGTTGCGCGAGCGGCATCGTATCCGCGAGGGCGAAGCCGACGACTTCAACATCCGCGACATGGCCGAAATGACGAAAATGCTCTCTTCCACCTCGCAGACGATGAGCGCCTTGCTGCTGATCGTGGCGCTGATCTCACTGGTCGTCGGCGGGGTGGGCATCATGAACATCATGCTGGTCTCCGTCACCGAGCGGACCCGCGAGATCGGACTGCGGATGGCCGTCGGCGCCCGCAGCCACCACATCCTCCGGCAGTTCCTCGTCGAGGCGGTGGTGTTGTGCCTGTTGGGCGGCACGGTCGGCATCCTCCTCGGCCGCGGCGCCTCGGTGCTGGTCCGGTCGATCATGCGCTGGCCGACGGAGGTCTCGCTGCCGGCGATCGCCGCCGCCGTGGCCGTTTCGGTCGGCGTGGGCGTCGTCTTCGGCTTCTACCCCGCCTGGAAGGCCTCGCGGCTCGATCCGATCGAGGCCCTGCGATACGAATAACCGCGTTGGTGTATTCGATTGCGCACGATTTTCGACTGGGGATCAGGTGTGAAAGGTCGATAGGGGTAGGGAAGGCCGATTGAGTTCGGCCTCCCCTCCCTCCGAACCGGACTGGCGGATTTCCCGCATCCGGCTCTCCGGTTAGTGGTATTACCTCCAAGAGGATTGATGAACCGAGACCGAGAGGGAGACAAGGTTC